>NZ_JBHTCP010000041.1:0-30793 GCF_042665465.1 Fictibacillus iocasae
ATTCAGTGCCCGAACTGCGGAGGCACGATGATTCAAGCGAGAAATAATCCCAAGTGAACGAGGTTCACTTGGGACGTCATTAAGTCGCGTTAGCGATTTTGTTCTTTTTCAAAGAGAATGACAGCTATTTCCCAACACACCAGCAGGTGATGCTGAACTTTCAGGTGCATGATTTAGACGAAATGATTCAGCACCTCGAGCGCATAGGGGTGCCGCTTGCTAAGCAACAGGAAAATAGCGAATACGGAAAATTTCTATGGATTACAGATCCGGAGGGCCGGTTGATTGAACTTTGGGAGAAGTAAGGTGCACAGTTGAGTACATCTTGTCATAAACTAATAAAGCCCTAATCATTTCCTAATTGACATTTTATTGGTTTTGCCGTAATTTAAAATTAATTGAATGGTCGAGAGATGTTGTGAAACTTTTTATATGCTGAGGAAGCTTGAGCGTGCTGTTAAATGAAAATTTGACTGGACGAAAAGGCAGCCTATCTAGTGAAAAAGTTACATAAGATAAATCGGTGTATTTCTTAGCTATGTTTAGTTTAAGGAATAGGCCGATTTTTTTTTTTACATCTCAACGGCAATAAAAAGGGGGAACAGCTTTTTTGAAAAAGACAAAAGGAACGATAGAAACAGAGATCAGCAAGGTCATAACGCAGTGGGAAAAGGATTTTCTCGGGCGAGGTTCGGTGTCCGTTAAGACCGATATATTGCGCGATATGATTATCGTTAACCTGCAGGGTGTGCTGACGCCTGCGGAATACGTGGTTTGTGAAACGAAAGAGGGCATGCTGATGATCAAGAAAACGCGTTCCGAGCTTGTGGAATGTGGAATCGAAAATCTGAAGGATATCATCCTCACGATAACAGGTGAAAAAGTGAAAAGCTTTCATACCGATATCAGCTCGCGTACAGGCGAACGGGTGATGGTCTTTAAACTAGAGGAAAACTTAGAAAAGAAAATAACATAATGGGAGATCTTTAAAAGACGAGACGTCAGTTAAAGATAAACCGGCAATTCAGTAAAAAGCGGCGAGAACCGTTTGAATGCTGATATTGTCGGTTTTTTTTATAAATAAAAAGATCAGGAGGAAGAAGTCATGAACGATATGATCGTGCAAAATCTGTTATCACCGGCTGTTTTATTTTTCGTATTAGGCGTGATCGCGGCACTGTTTAAATCAGATTTAAAGTTCTCGAATGGATTTAGCGAAGGGCTGAGCATTTATTTGTTAATTGCCATTGGCATGAAAGGGGGAATCGAACTTTCCAAGTATTCCATTGAGGCGGTGTTCGCTCCTATAGTAGGTGCGTTGTTTTTGGGAATCGTTATCCCATTTATTACGCTGATTGTGATGAAGTTCATCAAAATGGATTTGAAGAATTCGGTTGGACTGGCGGCCACATACGGATCGATCAGCATCGTGACGTATGGCGCGGCGATATCTTTTTTGAACAACACAGGTACGTCGTATGAAGGATTCATGAACGCCATCGTCGTGTTAATGGAAAGTCCAGCTATACTGGTGTCTCTGCTCGTACTGAAGATCATGGAAAACAAGCGAGATGTGCTGATGGTTCCATCTCAGCGCTTAGGGTTCGTCCCTAGTTACAGCAATCTAATCGACAAATCCATCCTGAAAGAAACGATTTTTGGGAAGAGCATTTTGTTGCTCGTCGGAAGCTTACTAATTGGTGTGATACTCGGCGAACAGGCGCTGCCAAAGGTGCAGCCGCTGTTCATCGACTTATACAGCAGTGTGCTCGTGCTTTTTTTGTTAAACATGGGACTGGTGGCGGGTCAGCGCTTGCCGGAAGTGAAGAAGCATGGAGTAAAGCTCATCATCTTTGGTATCTTAGCTCCGCTCGTGTTCGGCAGCTTAGGAGTGCTTGTTGGAAGCGTGGTCGGCTTGTCACTAGGGGGTGTGACGCTCATGGGCGTTTTAGCGGGAAGTGCCTCATACATCGCCGCACCGGCAGCGCTCAAAACGTCCGTGCCAGATGCCAGTCCGTCCATTTATTTAGGACTATCGCTCGGCGTGACGTTTCCGTTTAACTTACTTATTGGCATTCCCGTATTTCATGAACTGGCGAAATTCATATCTTAAGGAGGAACAGTTATGGCCAAAACATTGATTGTGACAGGTGGAGGAGAAGAGTGGTCTTCGTTATTTTCGGACATTACCAAGAAAAAGAAAGAGGACCTCGTGATTTTGAGAAGTTGCGGATCGGTTATATTGCAACCGTATGGCTGTCTGATGAGAAATATCATTCTTGCCATATACACTGAAAACGCAGATGAAATTGTGATGATTGGCGAGCGGGATAGGACGGAGAATAACGTGAGCAAAGAGATGCTTTGGGATAAAATTCAACAAACCGGTGTAACGAAACGAGTCATCCACACGATTAACTATACCGATGTTGTGAATCACGATGTGCTGCAATGGCTTGCTGGTCCGCACGATAGCTATGAGATCATGAGGAACAATATTGAACGGATAAAGAAGCATCCTCTGATTCCAAAATCTATTGATGTTCATGGATATATGGTGAATCGCTCAGGAGAGTTTGAGAAGTGGAGATAAAAGAAGTGATTGCTAACTTTTTCGGCAAAAGGATGGCGACTTTGGCTACTATGCATCAAAAAGAAAAAGTCATGTCGCCATTGCTCGAAAAACACCTTAGAGTGAGAGTGCATGTTCCGACTCAGTTGAATACAGACACATTCGGTACGTTTACTCGAGACGTTGATAGGATGGGAAATCAACTAGAAGCAGCCAGGCATAAAGCTCAGCATGCGCTATCGTTAACAGGTCATACGATTGCGATTGCGAGTGAGGGACTATTCGGTCCGCACCCGCTTGTACCGTGGGTGGGGTATAACCGCGAGCTCGTTTTGTTGATTGATGTAGAGAATCAATTTGAAATAATAGGAGAATCGATGACGACCGATACGAACTTAAAAAGCTTGCAGATAAAGAATATAGAAGACGCACATCGATTTTGTGAGAAAGTTGGATTTCCCGAGCATGCAGTGATCGTGCGGAACAATAATGAGTGGATAAAAGGAATAACAAGTAAAAAAGAGTTGGAGCAAGCCTTTGAGCGTCTGATGAAAAGCGCTGATAAAGACTTCAGTATAGAAACCGATATGCGCGCTATGTTCAATCCGACCAGAATGAAATATATTGAGGCAGCAACACAAAACCTTATCGATAAGATTTATAGCCTCTGTTCCAAATGTTCCTACCCAGGCTTTGAGGTCGTGGAAAGAAAAAAAGGATTGTTGTGCCGAGAATGCGGGTTAAAGACACCACTAATCATTGCCGATGTTTATCGCTGTAAAAAATGTGGCCATTGTGAGGAAAAACTGTATCCGAAAGGGAAGACATTTGCCGATCCGGTGAATTGTTTGTTTTGTAATCCATAAGGTATTGAGAAAGGCAGCCGACCACTCGGGTCGGCTGCCTTTGACAATATATTAATCTTTCTTTTTCTTATCCGGACGAACAATCAACGGCCGCATCATATCATGATCTTCATGCTCTAACCTGTGGCAGTGCCACACATAATCGCCGCAATACGGCTGGAATTTCATAATGAGCCGAACGGTTTGGTTGGCGTCTACAAGTACGGTATCCTTTATCCCGAAGTCCGCTGGCAATGGCGGAAGTTTGTTGCCTTGTGCGTCGAATCGGCCGATGATGCGGAAATCGACGAGGTGGATATGAATCGGATGAATGCCCGGTGTCTGGTTAACGAGCTCCCAAATTTCCACCGAGCCAATTAGCGGTGTTTCGGTCGGGTGATCGCTCCATGTCTTATCGTCAAACAACAGCATGAGCCGGCCGTATTCGTCTTCCGAGTCGTTTAACGTGATACGTCTAATTTTCCTCACTTGATCGAGCGGAATCGGAGGGAGGGTGCTCAAGTGTTCAGGCACTTGACTGCGGTCAGGAGCACATAGTTCCTTCGCTACCTTAAATTGCATAATGTTGCCGATTTCACTGTCTAGTTCAAACCCGTCCTGCAGCACAACGTTTTGCCCTTTTAATTGTGAAAAATCAACCACAATATCAATCCGTTCAGCTGGGGAAACGTCCAGACTACTTACTTGAATGGGACGTGCGAGTAAACCGCCGTCTGTTCCGATTAAAAAGAATGGCATATTGTTGCTGAACTGAAATTTGTACGTGCGGGTGTTGGAGGCGTTCAGCAGGCGGAACCGGTACTTGCGCGGCTCTACTTTTAAAAATGGCCACACTTTGCCGTTTACGGTTACCGTATCGCCGAAAAAGGCGGGCACGATGGAAGGATTCGGCAGGTCGGGAGATGGATTTCGCGGCTGCGATGGGTAAAAGAGCGAGCCGTCCGGATTGAACGAACGGTCCACAACGACGAGCGGAACCTCGTATTTTCCTTTTGGCAGGCGCAAGGATTTTTCCTTTTCATCACGGATGAAATACATTCCGGCAAGACCGGCATACACGTTAAGACGGGTGATGCCGAGCGCATGGTCATGATACCAAAGGTTGGTCGCGCGCATGGCGTTCGTATAATGATAGATTTTCTTCTCGAAATGGGAGCCTGTCACTTTATAATTGCGCGTGAACCAGGCTTCAGGATGACCGTCACTCGCAGGTTCAGAAGGACTTCCGTGAAGATGAACGACCGTCCGCACTTCTGGTGTGTCCATCGCACCGTGAATGGTCGTGTCGACCGGCAGAAAATGCTTGAGTGGAAGCTTGTTCTGCCACTTCACATAAATATCTTCATCTTTCTTTACCTCAAACGTCGGCCCAGGCACGAGTCCGTTGTAGCCCCATACCTTCGCTTTTGGCAAATCTTTGTGAAACCGGTGCAGCGTTTCAAGCATCTTAACCTCATAATACGGCTTCCCCCGATACGTTCCATCTGGCTTGATCACAGACGGAATCGGAAGAGCATCCACAAACTTTCGCAGCTCCAAACGTTTCATTCTCCTTTTATATAAATCAACTCTTTTTATTAAATGAAGGAGTGCCGGAAAATGTTTGTTTACCTACCCATGAAAAAGTACTTTTTTAATACTGCCAATATTGCTGAGTATAATGAGTTTGCGGAACATACTGATGGTATCTGCTGCAATTGGTATACGGCCCGATATAAGTGGAAGGTTTAATTGGGGCAATGGCCTGTTGCCATTGATTCTGGTCCAGGCAATACGTATGCGCCATAACATTGGCCGGAGTGAATGCTAAAATGTCGGAGCCTAGTACGACTTCTGGTGTAGAAGCATTGAAAATAGCCAGCAGGTGCGTGTGATCCTGCAAAGCGATTTCATAGTGCCACCAGCCTTGCGGAATGTTAGCTATTTGTCCAGGCGTGACCTGAAACTGCAGCAGTTGCTTCGTGTGAGGATTCAGTATCGCCACGAGCACAGAACCGGAAATGACATACACGAGCTCGGCGGCGTTTTGATGATAATGAGGTTCTACAACATTATTTTTGCTCATGAAAATATCAAGAAGAGAGAGATTCTCCAGAGAGTTCAGCTGTTTCACACCGGCTATGTTTATATAATTCTCGTTATCTTTTACAAACAAAGGGCTTGTATTCACATCAAACGTATATTGAACAGAGTGAGAGCGGTTATCCATGTCTTCACCTCATAAAGATTCTGCGTTATGTAGCATGTTATGCGAAGACCCAGCGTTCGTGATGATTTACTGAATGGTTTCAGATAGCTCAACAATAATCCCTTCTGGCCCGCGAACGTAACATAACTTACATGTTTTTTCATAACGCTTGATCTCACTAATTGCAGCTGTTCCTTTTTCGTTTAATTTCGCAACAATGCTTTCCATATCCTCCACCTTAAAGGCGATATGCTGGATATTCAGGGGATGAGCATTACGCTCAGGTATGACGTTTTCAGCAGAATGAAATTGGATGAGCTCAATCCATATGTGGTCATCAGACGCACCAAACCCTGTGCAGGTTGCGGTCGTGTTGGGCACCCCGGTGAACGCCAAGATCCATTCCTCATTTACATCCCATTGTCCTTTCAGCTCAAGTCCAATATCTAGAAAAAATGCTGTAGCTGCAGACAGGTCGTTCACAATCACACCCATATGATTGGCTTTCTGGATTTTCATCTTGAATACCTCCAATTTGATGTGTTAATGAGATCGCCATTCATACAAAATATCCGGCAGATTCTCTTCGTTTTCGTTGCCTCTGCCGATTATCGTAAATCCATGCTTTTCATAAAATTGCTGAGCGTTTTTATTCACTTCAAACGTGTAAAGCGTTAGCACACCAGTTGAGTGAGCTTTCGCTCGATGCAGCAGCACGTTTCCTACGCCGAGACCTTGATAGTTAATATGAACATAAAGTTGGCTAATTTCCCGCTCGTTATAAGCAATCATGCCGACAAGTTGCTCATGAATAAAAGCCAATTCAATAAGATATTGTTTTGGTAAAATTTGATTTTAAAAATGGATATGGCTCTCGACGCTGTGAATGTCCTTCTGGCCAATGGCGTGTTCCTTGCTATCCCGCCACATCGTCACCGTTTGTTCAGCGTATGAAGGATCGTAGGGAATGATTTGAACCTGACCATTATTCCGCACAAGCGCACTCTCTGAACATCTCCAACCACTCCGGATAATTATTCATTTTCTTAGAAATTTGAAAAAACATACCCATGAAGCCTAAGTGAACAATGCTATATTCATCATTGGGCATATGAGGGGCAAAGGTAGAGAATACCTGGAAATCAATTCTTTCAACGATGACACTTTCTGGTGTAATCTTTCCAGTTTCTTTTTCTGTATAAGCATGATAATCTTGCTCCGTCGGATTCGTACCCGCGGCAAGTACCGCGACCACAAATAAAACGCAGACAATAGACAAAACGTATCTTTTCATTGATTGTCCCCCTCAAGAAAAAAACGAAAAAACTCCCTGATGGATAACGATCTAGGGAGTCTTAATAATCTTAATCTCTTCAAACGGATAAAACACGATGTTCGTTGTTCCGATGATTTTATCGTAATGAACCGCGCCGATCTCCCGGCTGTCACGGCTGTCTCTTCGATTATCACCCATTACAAACAGGTGATCTTTCGGAACCGTTTTGCTTCCTACCGCCGTATCCTCTAACGTGAAGGGATAGGTTAAAACATCTCCGTTCAATTTTTCCTTAAAAGGCGTAAGGTATGGCTCTTCATACGCTTTGCCATTTATGTACAGCACATCGTCTTTATAGTGAATCTTGTCTCCCGGCAGCCCGATAACCCGCTTGATGTAATCTCTGCCGTCCGGAGCGTGAAACACCACAATGTCGAATCGTTCAGGTTCGCCAATCTTCGTAACAAGCATACGCTCCGCGTCCACAAGGGTAGGATTCATAGACTCCCCGTCCACCACAATCGGACTAAAGATAAACGTGCGCACAATGAAAACGATAGCTAAAGCACCAAGAAGGGCCTTCACCCATTCGAACAGTTCATTCTTTCTTTTCTTAGCCATATTCTTCAGCCTCCATTTAACAGTGAAAAAGCACCGCGATTAGCCGTGCTTTTTCACTCAACAGTTATCTCTGCTGTTCGCTGTATTTCTTAAAATTGTTCAAAAAGCCCTGCCAGCCTTCTTTTTGCTGCTCGATGGAAAACGTACCTTCTGCTTCAAATTCCTCCACTACCTTCGTTTCGCCGCCTTGTTCGATAAATTGAATCGTAACTTTGCGTCCATCATCGATGGTGTAGGCAATGTACTCGTTTTCCTTGATCTCATCATATGATCCCGTCATATCAAATCCAAAGCTGCCGTCCTTTGCTTCCATTCGTGTTAGAAATCTTCCGCCTGCTTTCAAATCATTTTCCGCGTGCGGCGCATGCCAGTCATCTGAAGCAAATGACCATTGCGTGATATGCTGCGGCTCTGTCCAATACTTCCACACCTTCTCAGCAGGAGCTTGAACCACCGTTTCTACCGTAATCGTCGTCTTTCCACTCGTTTGCATGTTATGACCACCTTTCAAACAGAGGATAGTTATTGTTTTCGCTACGTTTGGTGAATGTCCTGCACTCGCTTGATTCTAATCTCATAACAAGGTAAGTTGAAGGAAGAGATCAAGAACGGACAGAAGGAGACGAAGCGCATGAACAGGAAGGTGAAGACGAATTTAATCAAGGAAATGTGCGGTATCGTCTCCTTTAAAAAGGGCAGTGCCTTTCATGCTGCCAATAAAGTGAATATCAAGGAATTTAACGAGGATCGTTGTGAAGCAATTGTGAGCGGTGTGGAAGATTTCCATGTCACGATTGATCAAAAAATGCAGACATCCTGCAGCTGTCCTTCACTCGCAAACTATCAAAAGTCCTGCCAGCACGTTGCGGCAGTTCTTTTAGCGATCCAGGAAATTCAACAGAAAAGAAATTTTGGGGTGGAATCGTCATCTGAAAACGAGCTGACGCGAGAGTTTCTAACTCTGTTTAACACAAGTGCGGCAAGATCCAGTGCCCATCAGCTTCATTTCGAAAAAAGAGACGTGCAGGATGTGACGTTTATTTTAGAGCCAGTTGATTGTGAAAACGGCGATGTGTTGTTCGGGTTGAAACTAGAAGTTGGAGGTACAAAAGTAAACGATGTTGTGCGTTTTCTTGCTGACTTGAAGCGTGGCAGACCGAACGGTATCTTTGATCCGAACTTGAACTGTTTTGTAAAAGAAAACGATGTGGTGATGCAAGAATTGGCTGATGTTAAAGATGATGAACGGGAAGTGTCACCGCAAATCATCATTCCGCCTGCCGCATGGAAACGCCTCGCTAGCATGCTGGCTGCAGCGCCATCCGTCACACTGCACCACCGCGGCTTTTCGTATCACAAGCTTCGTATCGTAGATGAAACACCGCCGTTATCGTTCTTATTAGAAGAAAAAGGTGCGCAGTACGTGCTCTCGATCAACGGATTTGACCGGATGGCCGTCATGAAACGTTACAGCTCAGTGCTGTTTGACGGTGTTCTTTATCAGCTGCAGCAGCAGGATGGCGACCGGTTAGCGGAATTAAAGCAGATGCTGTCTTTCCCAGGGACAAACCACATTCACATTCCGCACGAGCAGATTGACGAGTTTCTTACCCATATTGTGCCGAGTCTAAAACGAATCGGCAGTGTAAAGCTTGATTCTGTGCTGTCGCAACGGTTCCATAAAACGCCGCTCGTCGCAAAGCTATACCTGGACCGGGTGAAAAATCGGCTGCTCGCAGGACTCGAGTTAGTGTATGAAAATGTTGTGATTCAGCCGCTGGAATCACAGGATTCGCCAGTAGCTGGACCGCTAATCGTCCGGGATACGGAGAAGGAAGAGACCATTTTGCAGCTGATGGAGGAAAGCGGCTTTTTCCGATCCGACGGCGGCTATTTTATGCAAAATGAAGAGCTGGAGTATGAATTTCTGTTTCATACCGTACCAAAGCTGCAGCAGCTAGTTCAGCTGTACGCGACAACTGCTGTGCGGACGCGCATCGTAAAAAAAGATGTGTTTCCAAGAATTAAAGTGAAGGTGAAAAAAGAGCGGACGAACTGGCTCGAATTTAAGTTTGAAATGACCGGAATCAACGATCAAGAGATTCGTGATATGTTAACGGCGTTAGAGGAGAAGCGAAAATATTACCGATTAAGAAACGGTGCACTGATGTCGCTCGAAACGAGGGAAATGCAGGAGATCCAGCGATTTCTCGCCGCCGCCCCGGTTCAGGAAATGGACCATGAAGCACGGTTGAACATGCCGTTCATTCAGAGTTTGTCGTTTTTAGATGCTATGGACGACAGTTCCGTTTTCACTGCAGAAGAGTCGTTTCAGCAGTTTCTTGAGCAGCTGCGCAATCCGAATAGCTTAGATTTTCAGGTGCCGGAGAGCTTGAATTCTGTTTTGCGAGATTATCAAAAGCATGGGTTTCGATGGATGAAAACGCTGGCCAGCTTCGGCTTTGGCGGTGTGCTGGCCGATGACATGGGACTCGGCAAAACGGTGCAAGCGATCGCGTTCATCGTTTCCGAGCTGACCACGATCCGAGAGCGAAGCATGCCGATCTTAATCGTCTGTCCGTCATCGCTCACATATAATTGGCGTAATGAAATGATGAAGTTTGCACCGATGCTGCAGGCGGTCGTGATGGACGGCAGCAGGCGCGAACGCGAAAATCTGCAGCGTGACCTCGACGATGTGGATGTGATCATCACGTCGTATTCGTTATTGCGCCGCGATATTTCCTGGTATGCGGGGCAGACGTTTCACACCGTTTTCTTTGATGAAGCACAATATTTCAAGAACCCGCTCACCCAGACGGCGATGGCGGTGAAACGAATTCAGGCCGAACACCGTTTCGGATTGACCGGAACGCCAGTTGAAAATTCTATTGAAGAACTGTGGTCGATCTATCATGTTGTCTTTCCACAGCTTTTCAAAGGGTTGAAGGAGTTCAGCTTTTTGCAGCGGAGTGATATATCGCGCAGAGTCCGGCCATTCTTGCTGCGCCGGAAAAAGGAAGACGTATTGAGTGAACTACCGGATAAGATTGAAAGCCGAGAATCAACCGAGTTGCTGCCAGAGCAGAAAAAGCTGTACGCCGCTTATTTAGCGAAGCTGCGGCACGATACGTTAAAACACCTCGATAAAGAGACGATCCGGAAAAACCGCATCCGCATATTAGCCGGACTCACGCGTCTGCGGCAAATCTGCTGCCATCCGTCCCTTTTCGTCGACGGATATAACGGCAGTTCAGCCAAATTTGAACAGCTGCTGCAGCTGTTGGAAGAAGCGCGAATGTCAGGTCGGCGAGTCCTCATTTTCTCGCAGTTTACGAAAATGCTGCAGCTGATCGGGCGGGAGATGACAGCACGCGGCCAGACGTACTTTTACCTGGACGGCGCAACGCCATCCGAAGACCGGCTGGACATCTGCAACCGATTTAACAGCGGCGAACGTGATTTGTTCCTGATTTCTTTAAAAGCAGGAGGAACCGGCCTGAATCTGACCGGGGCAGACACGGTCATTCTATACGACCTATGGTGGAACCCAGCGGTCGAACAGCAAGCCGCCGACCGAGCCCACCGAATGGGGCAGAAAAACACCGTCCAGGTTATCAAGCTTATTTCTAGAGGTACTATAGAAGAAAAAATGTACGAGCTGCAGGAGAAGAAGAGAGATCTGATATCGGATATGATGGATGGGGAAGCCGGAAGCGGGAGTTTGACCGAGGAGGATATTCGGGAGATTCTAAATGTATGATTAATAAAAAGCTCTTCAATCTAAAGACGATTGGAGAGCTTTTTAAGTTACTTCATCGCTTTATGAACGACGGGCGAGGACAGCCTTATTAAGGTAGATGGCTTTCCGAGCGGCATGGTAGAATCTATGAATGTTTCCAGCGAGTGAACGGTATCGGTAACAACCTTGATCAGGTAATTGTATTGACCAGCTAACCGGTGGCATTCAATGACATCAGGGTGGTTTTTGCAAAACTCCACGAACGAGCTGCATTTTGTATCATCATATAAAATGAACGCCATGATTGGCTTCTGTATTTTTTCCGGATTAACGACGGCCCTGTAGCTCTCAATAATTCCCTTGTCCTCGAGTTTCTTCACTCTTTCGTTCACAGCAGGAGTTGACAGTCCAATTTTCTTTCCCAATGCTGTCATGGATATCCGCGCATCATCCTGCAGGTGCTGTAATATCTCGTAATCGATCTCATCCATATATAATACACCCCACTTTAAATTTTAAAGAAAACCTTTTGTTTTTCCGTCATTACATAAGCAAACAGTCGAAATTAGCGTGAAATTCGCATGTGAAAATAAGATAGGTCAAATTATAATGGATATCAGAAGGGTATGACAACAAAAAACAATAAAGGGGTTGTTTTCCAATATGTTAGAAATGAGAGAGAGCTGTGAAAAATGTGCTGTGAAATTACACAAAACGTCACTATCGTTTATCTGTGTTCATGAATGTACGTTTTGCGAGGATTGTACAGTAAAGAGCCACCATATATGTCCCAATTGTAACGGTGAACTCGTGCCGCGTCCTAAACCAGGGAATGTGAACGTCAGCTGTTCAATTGTTTAAATGATGGGGTCCGGTACGTTTACATTACAGCTATAGCCATTAGCAGCTGTCATTTGTAAACGTACCGGACCCCGGTTTTGTAAATTCGTTATCGATGCTGATCGACCAAAATAATATTGCCATCCGGATCCTCAATCGTAAAGTGCGCAGGTCCTTCGCCGGTTTCCTCTGCTTTCGTCTGCAACACAACACCTTGCTCTAAAAGCTGTTTTTGAATATCACGAACATCAGTAAATGATTCTACGTTCTCTGCGTTCTGATTCCATCCTGGATTAAAGGTTAGAATGTTTTTTTCAAACATTCCTTGAAAAAGGCCAATAACCGTATCTTCATTCTTCATGATGAGCCAATTGTTAGCAAGCTCTCCGCCGAGTGTTTCAAATCCTAATTTTTCGTAAAACGCTTTTGATTTGTTAATGTCTTTTACCGTTAAACTTACAGAGAATGCGCCTAGTTTCATAGTTCCTCCTGTATCCATCGTTATTTCTTCAACTACATATACTTCATCTTATGGCAGAACTCCTGCGAAAGCATGTTAAAAGGATAATAAAGTAAATCGTGATATAATCCGAATTACAATGGAAATTGCAGGAGGAATGGTTATGGAACTAGGCATAAGCACATTCGTAGAAACGACGCCGGATGTGAAATCGGGGCACGTGATCAGCCATGCAGAGCGGCTGCGGGAAGTGGTGGAGGAGATTGTTCTAGCGGATCAGGTGGGACTGGATGTGTTTGGTGTCGGTGAGCATCATCGTGAGGATTTTGCTGCGTCATCGCCAGCCGTTGTCCTGGCGGCTGCGGCCACTCAGACGAAGAACATCCGCCTGACGAGTGCCGTGACTGTGCTGTCCTCGGCTGACCCGGTTCGCGTGTATCAAGATTTTGCTACGCTTGACGGCTTATCGAACGGACGCGCTGAAATTATGGCAGGGCGGGGCTCGTTCATTGAATCGTTCCCGTTGTTCGGTTACGATTTGCGAGATTACGAGGAGCTGTTTGAAGAGAAGCTGGATTTACTGCTAACGCTGCAAAAGTCGGAGAACGTGACGTGGAGCGGCAAGCACCGCCCTGCGATTGAAAATGTGAGCGTGTATCCGCGCCCTGTACAGGATCCGCTGCCGATTTGGATTGGAAGCGGCGGAAATCAGGAGTCGGTCGTTCGCGCCGGGTTGCTCGGCTTGCCGCTCGTACTCGCCATTATCGGCGGAAGCCCGCTGCACTTTGCTCCGCTCGTGCAGCTTTACAAGCAAGCGGCCAAACACGCCGGACATGATGAGAACAAGCTGAAGGTCGCGTCGCATTCACATGGCTTTGTGGCGCAGGATACGGAGACGGCAGCTGACCTGTTTTTCCCATCAACGGCTGTTGTGATGAACAAGCTGGGCCGTGAGCGTGGGTGGAGTCCTTACACACGTGAGACGTTTGATGCGGCACGCAGTTTGAACGGTGCGCTGTATGTCGGTGATCCGCAAACTGTTGCCGAGAAAATACTTCACCTCCGTAAAAATGTCGGTGTTACACGGTTCATGCTGCACGTTCCGGTCGGCACGATGCCACACGATCAAGTGATGAATGCGATTGAGCTATTCGGGAAAGAGGTTGCGCCGCGTGTGAGGGAAGACGTGGCAAAGTGGGAAGCGGAGCAGGGTTAAACGAGTTTTAACCCTTTTTCTACAGAAAACTCTTCATTTGAGTTTTTTATCACCAGATCAAAGTTCTCGTGTTTAGGATGCATAAACAGCTCATACTGAATTCTCCGTTCGTTATGGGTCCTTTTTAGAAATGAAGGATCCATTCCTCTTTCTGTTATGTCGCGGACTGACCTTCTCATATATTCGGTTTCACTGTCTGTATACAGATAAATTCTCAGGTCGTACAACTCAGGATTTGTAAACGCCACACTCATGCCTTCTACTATATTGATTTTCTTTTCAGATGAAAGCAGCACACTTCTTGCGTAAGGTGAGCCGATGGAGTACAGATCCAAACCGTCTCTCATCATTTGAACGTCTCTTTCCAATGCAAAAGTGTGATGAGCAGCAGGATAGCAGGCCGTCATTTTTTCCCGGTGCTGGCTGTTCTCATATTCATAGTCAATAAATGCGTGTTTCCTCACATATGAGTCCACGATATAAATATCGGTATTTATAAAATTGATGGTGTTCTGTTCGAGGTTGTTAATAAGCTTTTGTGCAAATGTAGATTTGCCGGATGCCCCATGTCCCGAGATGCCAATTACCAGTCTCCTATTTTCAGAGCGTATGTATTCTGCAATTTCTTGTATGAGTCTCTCCATATGTCCTCCTAATCAATAAAATTGTCAGTTTAATAGTGTACCACAGTTTTCAGAAAAAGTACCGGACCCCGGCTAGTTACAGTATCCACCCATTTAGAACCATGCCGAGGTTAATGATGATGTGGAATGTGATGGCAGGGTAAAGGCTGTTAGTCTTGAGAACGACGATCGCATAAAATAGTCCTCCAAACGAAAAAAGTAAACTCGTTAGCAGTGGCATACCGATTGAAAGATGCAGCAGCCCGAATCCTATGCTCGTTACGCACACGGCATATAGTGGAGAGACATTGTCGCGCAAACTGGACAGCATAACGCCTCGCCAAATGACTTCTTCCAGTATTGCGTTTATTAAAGCGAACACTAACGCAAATAAAATTAGATTTTCGATAGCGCCAATGTCTTGTTTGAAACTTAACGGGATAAAGATTGTACATGAACCAAAAAGACCTGCGAAAAGAAATTTCGGTAGTTTAATCGTATGAAAAGGCATGGATAGTGTTCGATTCCAGTCCGGCATGTTCAAGAAAAATGAAATTCTTTGTTTTGTTAGCGTAAGGGTTAACAACGTGCTAAGAAGGATGAGAAGCAGCAAACTTCTATTAAGAAGGACGGTGGTCTGCAGATCTAAATTTTGTTTCTGTATTATGCTGCTGCCTATTTGAAAGAGGCATAATCCTAGTAAAAAGAAGACAAACAATGAAGCTGTAGAACGGTATGCTCGCTTAGTTAAGAACAAGAGTATTAACAGTGAAAGAGGGAGCAGTCCCCAAGCGAATAGGTTAAGAGAAAAGAGAATAATGCCTGCTAGAAACAGGAATGCTAGTAATGGTGGAATGATGGGAGTTGCCCCCTTTTCTGGGTTTACGAGTATTTTAACATATTTTACCTATATCCTCGTGTCAGTCTGAGAAAGGTCTAATTATATTTGAGCTGAAATAAGCTGTAACAGTCTGAGATTACGAGTGTAGGAGGATAATATGAAAGCTATCGTTACCGAAAAATACGGCAACTCTGATGTGATTCAGATAAAAGAGGTGAATCAGCCCGTTTTGGCAGATGACCATGTGCTTGTTAGGGTGAAGGCCGCTTCAATAAACTATGGCAATTTAGCGCTTTTAACAGGAAAGCCCTTCTTAGCACGTTTCGTTTTTGGGTTAACCAAACCGAAATTCGCCATACCGGGTGGCGATATGTCGGGTGTTGTGGAAGCGGTGGGAAGTAATGTGGCAAAGTTTCAGGAGGGTGACGAGGTGTTCGCGGATCTGTCCGGTGCGGGCTGGGGCAGTTTCGCGGAATATGTGTCTGTTCCGGAGAGCGTGCTCGTTCGGAAGCCTGTGAATCTATCATTTGAGGAGGCTGCAGCCGTTCCGATGGCCGCAGTCACCGCGCTGCAGGCACTGCGCGATAAAGCACGCGTGCAGCCTGACCAGAAAGTACTGGTGTACGGAGCATCAGGCGGTGTCGGAACGTTCGCTGTGCAGATCACCAAAGCGCTCGGTGCAAAGGTGACGGCGGTATGCAGTACGCGTAACGTAGAGATTGTGCGATCCATTGGTGCAGATACGGTGATTGATTACAAGGTGGAGGATTTCACGAAAAAAAGTGATCAGTACGATGTGATACTCGGCACAAACGGAAATCAGCCAATTTCTGTGTATAAAAGCAAACTGCGGCCAGGGGGAATGTTCATATGCGTCGGCGGTTCAGGCTCGCAGCTTTTTCAAAGTATGGTGCGAGGTGTAACGAACAGCAAACAAATCAAAACCTTTCTCCACCGGCCCAAAACAGAAGATCTTGTGTATGTGAGGGAGTTAATAGAAGCAGGTAAAGTAAAACCCGTCATTGACCGAAGCTACACGCTTGCTGAAGTTCCAGAAGCGTTCACGTATTTTGCTGAAGGGCATGCCCAGGGGAAGGTTGTAATCCAAATTCAATAGACGGGGTCCGGTACTCTTCTATTAAAAGTTAATGAGGACAAGGTTTTAGAAAAAAGGTACCGGACCCCGGGCTTGGGTAAAGAATTCAAACTTAATAGAAGGAAACGTATGTTCTTGTGTAGAATACCTTCTTGAAGAATTCAAAATCAGGGAGGTTCTCATGGGTAGACTAATTCATTTTGAGATTCATGTGAGTGACATGGAGCGTGCGAAGGGGTTTTATGGCGAGGTGTTTGGCTGGTCATTTCAGGATTGGAGCGAGTTTGCGGGAATGCCTTACTTTGGGGCGGTAACGGGTGAGGAAGGTCAGCCAGGGATCAACGGTGCGCTCATGCAGCGCCAAGGTCCGCCGCCCGAGCCAGGTCAGCCGTTAAGCGGTTTTGCATGTACGATGGTGGTAGAGGATTACGATGCGACGGACGCGAAGATTCTGCAATACGGCGGTAAAGTCGCTCTTCCGAAACACGCCCTGCCAGGTATGGCATGGCAAGGCTACTACACGGATCCAGAGGGTAACATTTTCGGCATCCATCAGCCGGATGAGAACGCAAAGTAACCAACCGAAGCATCTGGCTGTCATGCCGATGCTTTTTACTTCTTTTTCTTCACGGAACAACCGATGTTTCTAGATGTGATGCTACATTCATCTTCCTAGTTATTAAAGGATTTTTCCTGTTGTTGGAGAAACTACAGGGAAAGTCTTTTTGTTTGGAGGTTTATCGCAATGATTGAAAAAGAGGTCATATTGCCGAATGGCATAAAGCTGCATGTACGGGATAACGAAGCCGAGAACAAGCCGGCTGTGCTGTTTTTGCATTTTAGCGGAGGAACGTCAGCGATTTGGAACGGTGTCCTGCCTTATTTTACGGAGCAATTCCGTGTTATTGCTCCTGACCTGCGCGGACACGGCAAGTCGGACAAACATAGCATCGGCTATCATATCGACGACAAGGCGAATGATATGTATGAACTGTTGAAGCGGCTTGGCATTAGTGAATGTCATGTGGTCGGCAGCTCGCTTGGCGCAGAGGTTGGCGTCAGTCTCGCCGCGGCTCATCCGGAAATCGTGATGTCCCTTGTGTGTGAAGGTGCGCTGTATAACGAACTTGGGGAATACGGCCTCTTTAACGGAAGTAAGGCTGAAATAGAGGAAGAAAAGCAGAAGCGCGTTCAACAGTTTTTACAGCGCGAGGTTCCGGTATACGACACTGCAGAGCAGTACCTTGAAGAAAATAGTGCTCCGTTTATAGAAGAAAATTTGTGGAACGAGCATTTTGCAGCGTATATAAAAAGCACGCTGGCCAAAACAGCGGACGGCCGCTATACAAGCCACTATAGCAACGATGTATTTATTGATTTTATAACCAAGCATTTTGACTATGCATTTGAAGCTTATTATAAAAAGGTACGATGCCCAGTTCTGTTCATGCCAAGCGAGGCCGAGCTGGCGGATGAAAAGATCGTCCACTGCATGAACGCCTTTGCAGCATTAGTGGATCGCTGCGACATAAAGGAGCTAGAAGGATCCCTGCACGCCTATGTGTGGATGCAAATGCCGGACGAGGCGAGTCAAGCGGTTTTAAAGTTCTTCCAAGGTGTACATGTGAACAAATAGTGTTACAGTCTAGCCAACGCGCTAGGCTGTATTTTTTTCGGTTATGTTATCATAAATTTAATATGACGTAATAGAAGATCGTATTGAAAGGTTGTTGAAATGATGATTGGCAGAAATGAGCCGTGCCATTGCGGCAGCGGGAAAAAATATAAAAAATGCTGTGCAGGAAAGGACCCGGCCATCGCCACCGCCACGGCAGTTAAGGAAACAGGATTCGGCCGTTTTATTTCGCTGAAAATGCAGCTGCGTATGAAGCTTGATCTGTTTTTGGACCGAGTACACCCGCGAATTCCTTTTAACAGCATAAGAAAGGCGTTCTTTAAGGAGATGAAGGCGCCACTTCCGGCAGACATGAAAGATACGGTCTTTCAATACTATCTGCATTTCTATCACCGCTTTGACAATCACAAGCGTGCTGTCGAGTGGCTGCTGGATGAAGAGGGCACTAAGCTTGATGTAAATGAGCACAGCCTGCTGAAGCAGTGGTGCGAGCTCGTTCCTCGTCTGCTCGAGTGTGTTGAGCATGTGGATAAAGGGGTCATGGTGCAGGACAAGCTTACGGGCGAAATGTTCCTTATGGGCAGAGATCCGAATATGCATTACATCCACCCGTGGAGCGTGACGTTCGGCATGATTGAAGAATTTGAAGGCGCCTATTATTTAAACGGCATCATGCTCTGGACAGCGCCTGGAGCGGCAGTGGTCATGTATGACGAGTTGTCTAACATTCATACAGATTGCCTTTATGAACACTATCCAAGGCTGTTATCGTTATTTTTAAAAGAGGCAGACAAACCGCCCATTCCTGTTGTTCCTCATCAAGAAGACATTTATGAACTCACGTATACGGTAACAAACTGGGATGCTGTAAAAAGCCGTTTTAGACAATCCTCCAAATGGTCGCTTGTGGATGGAGAATACGTCCTTCTCTCGGATGAAATCATTTATCGTGACAGCTTGTTAAAGTCTTCTGTCGAGATGAATGAAATTCTGGCTAAAGCGGTTATAAAAGGTAATCAGCTCGTGTTTCACTCGCCGATTTTGAAGGAAGCGGACACGTTCAAGAAGAAAATGGAGAAGCTTGGTCTAAAGCTTGTGAATGAGAAGGTTATAAAGCAAAAGCATAATGTAACGATAAAATACACCGGACTTGATTTTGTATTTTATTTTAATGAAATCGTGCCGGACTATGCTATGCTGTTTGCCCAGAAAAAACTGCTGCAAGAGACGGAAAATGAGATATTTGCATTAGGCGCTGCGCTGAAGGATCTTCCGCCAGCAAAAGCAGTTCTTTATTTAAAACAGATTGAACATTTAAGCTCAAAAGATATGAAAAGACTGCATCCAGAAGAGGATGTGACCGAGGATTTCAATACGGTTAGGAAAGAGCTTAACCTGCCGCTGTCCCCGTTTGTAACGGGCGGTGCGAAACGAAAGACGTCACTTCTTCATAAGGGTACGGTTAAGAAGAAAAAGGCGAATGGTGACGCTCCGTTTTTCCTGGAGCATTTTTCAGAGTTCTTTGATTTGAAGACAAGAGGAAAGACAAAGGCAACCGCCAATAAGTATCAACATTCACTAGAGCTTATAGGCATGTGTCTGCTCGAAATCGGTGCCAAGTCATGGGATGACGTGGGTCTGTATGAGTGGGGCAAAATCATGCTGTTTCAGTATTTTGTCATTGAGAATAACGAACCAAGTGTTCATCAAGTCACCCATTTTCTAAGTGCGCTCATGCAGTTCGTAACGTATCAAGATGAAAAACTCGATTATCACTTTTCCCCTTTACTAAAAAAGTTGGTGAAAGAGCACAAACATGATGTACTCGATGCGGTGAAGTTAAGAAGTATCATCAATCCAGCTCCGCATGACTATATCACTCAGGCGTATATTCAAAATTTAAAAGGAATAGAAGGCGTCTTCGCGTTTGAAAAAGTACTGTCAAAATCGGTGAAACTAGTAGAGCTTTCAACAGGCTCACCCTACAATGTGTCCTTGCCCGCTCCTATTCTTCGCGAAAATATCGTTCACCCTGGCATGGTGATGGAAGGACAAATTGTCCAAACCTCTAAAACCGTGCATAAATTTAGCTTTGCCAACCGTATTTTTCCGCCAGGAGCATTGCCCTTTTTGGCAGGAGAGTAGAATAGGTTTATTGAAAGCTGTCTCCACTCGTGGGGATGGCTTTTTTGATGGTGTTCATGTTGGTGGATTTGGAAGGAAACGGAATTATGCCCGCGGATTCTGCTTTTGGGCCTGAGGTGTACGGAACTTGACCCGCGGAGGCCTATATCATGCCCGCGAATCACCGAAACGGACCCGCAATTGTGTAGAACGCGCCCGCGCGGACTAAACATTCATGCCACAACCCGACGAAACAAGGCTGTGATTAGGTAAAAGTCCCGCATATCCAGCAAATGCAGAATCGAGCCGGAATAAACGGCAACTTAACTCCTTAAAACCCTCTTAAACTAGTATAAAACCCACTTTTTCTGGTGATGCTGTGTAAGAATAATAAGTTTGCAGAGAGGTGATGGATATGTTGGAGGTCATTGCCCCTTTTATACCGGATATGTTCGTGTTTTTGCAGGCAGTCATTGTGTTTGTCGTACCCTATAGCATCGCGAAGTTCTACAGCTGGATGCATTCTTTAGAGAAAGAGTGAGGATGATGAGATGGAGAGGCAGGAAAAGTCCAAAGTCCGAGGCACAAAGTACGACGACACAACAACCGGAACGTGCTGAGACCGAAAACAACAAGCACATTTCTGGAAACATAGCGGCCGATCTAACCGCAGTCAAACAGCGGATCGGCCACAACTCGGACGTGCGCTTTCGAGAATATCGTTTTGGACCGGATCAGCTAAAAATTATCGTCATTTACGTGGAAGGCTTGTCTGATAAAGAGGTTATCAATCACTTTATCGTGAACGGACTGCTGATGGACAGCGAGAATCACAACACTAACAATGTAAAAGAGTATCTGTTTGAACGCGCATTGCCGATATGCGAGCTGAAAGAACAGAATTCGGTCAGCGCCCTCACATCATGTATCATGACAGGTTCGGTCGGATTGCTTGTCGAAGGGCTTGCGGATGGCTATACGTTCGGCGAATCGCCAATTCTGACGCGAAGCTTGGAGGAGCCGCCGTCAGAATCGATGGTTCGCGGTCCGCGTATCGGTTTTATTGAAAGTATCAGTCAAAACACCGCAATACTAAGGCGTATCGCCAAAACCGACAGCTTAGCCATTATCTCGTACGAAATCGGTGAACGGTCGAAAAAAGAGGTTGCGATCGCGTACATCAGTGACATCGTGGACCCGAGGCTGCTGGAGGAAGTAACAAAACGTGTCACGCGCATTAAAATCGATGCGCTGCAAGAGTCGGGGTATATCGAGCAGCTGATTGAGGACGATTTTCTCAGCCCATTTCCGCAAGTGCAAAACACCGAGCGGCCGGACCGTGTGCTAGCCGCTTTGCTTGAAGGGCGCGTCGCCATTTTCCTTGATGGCACGCCATTCGCGCTCATCGCACCGGTCACGTTTAACATGCTGCTGCAAACGCCTGAGGACTATTATGAAAGATGGCTGATCGGATCGCTTATCCGGATGCTGCGCTATTTAACCGCGTTTATCTCGCTGTTCACACCGGCCATTTACATTTCGTTCGTCTCGTTTCATCAAGGCTTGATTCCGACCAATCTTGTTTTTTCCATTGCCGCCAGCCGAGAGGGTGTTCCTTTTCCGCCGTTAATCGAGGTGCTGATTATGGAAATATCGCTCGAAATACTGCGCGAGGCGGGGCTTCGGCTTCCAAAGGCGATCGGTCAGTCGATTGGAATCGTGGGCGGTTTGATCATTGGCGAAGCGGCGGTTCAGGCAGGAATCGTGAGTCCAATCATGGTTATCGTGGTCGCTGTCACGGCGATCACATCGTTTTCTGTCCCGCAATATAATGCAGGCATCGCGCTTCGGATGCTGCGTTTTATCGCCATGTTTTTTGCGGCGATGCTTGGCTTGTACGGTGTGATCTTGTTCTTCCTTCTGCTCGGCGCTCATTTGGTGAAGCTGAAAAGTTTTGGTGTGCCCTATTTGAGCCCTGTATCGCCGTATCGCGTCAAAGACTGGCTCGATATGATGATTCGCGCGCCGCTTTTTATAATGAAAAAACGGCCTGATCAGCTGCAGACAAAGGATCAGACGAGAAAATAAGGAAAGGAGATGCAGAAAATGAACCAGACGCCGGTTGATAAAATCAGCTCTTCGCAAACCGCGATTATCTTAATCAACATGATGCTTGCCGCAGGTATCCTGACACTGCCCCGAGTAGCGACGGAAAAAATGATGACGCCGGACGCCTGGATAACGGTGATCATCGGCGGCCTCATCTCGATGGTGATCGCGCTCGTTATGGTTAAGCTGTGTGAGCGCTATCCGGATCAGACGTTTTATCAATACAACCAGGAAATTGTCGGTAAGACGATCGGATCACTTATCAACTTGGCGGTCGTCGTTTACTTTCTGCTGCTCGCTGCTCTTGAAATTCGTATCATGGTTGAAACGACCGGGCTGTTTTTGTTGCCCGGCACACCGACATGGGCGATGATTATGCCATTTATATGGATCGGTCTTTATTTAACGCTTGGCGGCATTAATGCCGTCGCGCGCCTTCTCGAAATCATCTTCCCCATCACGGTTCTTTTCTTCATATTGGTTGTTTTTCTCGGACTGAAGATTTTCGAACTTGATAACCTTCGCCCGGTGCTCGGCATGGGCGTGAAGCCAATTGTTGACGGTGTTCCGGCGACCGCGCTCTCGTACAGCGGTTATGAAATCATTTTAATTATTTATATGTTTATGAAAAATAAAGCAAAAGCGAAAAAGGTGGTCTTGATCGGCATTGGCGTTCCGCTCATTTTTTACGCCATCACGGTGGTGGTCATTATCGGCGCATTGTCGGTAGAGGGGGTGCTGAGCCAGACGTGGCCGGTGTTAACCTTTATAAGAGGCTACGAAATTAAAGGGTTATTCTTTGAACGGTTCGACTCTCTGCTGCTTGTAATTTGGATCATGGAGATTTTCTCCACATTTATCGTGTCGTACTTTGCTGTGGCAATGGGGCTTGCTGAAGTGTTCAAAAAAGATACGAAAACCTTTTATTGGGCTATCCTGCCGGTCGTCTATTTAATCGCGATGACACCAGAAAACATCAACTCTCTGTTCGCCTTAGGTGACTGGGTATCAAAATTTGGTCTTTTAATTTTCGCAACAATTCCGGGACTGCTCCTCTTAATATCGTTTGTGAGGAGGGAGCGGGCATGAAGCGGTGTTTGAGTGTGTTGCTGATTGTTCCGCTGCTGTCCGGATGCTGGAGCAGCAGGTCTATCGAGGAGCTCAATATTATTGTCGGATCAGCGATTGATAAGGCGGAGAACGGGAAGTTTAGTTCAACGCTGCAATATGTTGTTCCAGGTGCGATTCAAACCAATAAAGGTGCCGGCGCAATGGGTACAAAGCCTTATTTGAACATTACGGAAAAAGGGGTATCGCTTGAGCCAATCGGATGGGAGACAACGCTGAAAAAGGAAGGATTTATTTTTGGCGCGCACCAAAAATCCATTGTAGTTGCAAGTGATGTAGCGAGAGAGCTGAATCTAGAAGAGCTCATGGATCTGCATTACCGCGATATGGATATTCGCGGCAGTGCGATTGTGTTCATTGCCAAGGATAAGGCAAAAGAAACGCTCGAGCTCTCAGACAGAGGCATTCCGGCGCTGCGTCTTCATGATATTGCGACCCAGCAGCTCACTACCCGACTGTTGAAGCCAGTTACGCTTACTGATACCTTCGCCAAACTCGCGAGCGGGACAAGCTTTCTTATGCAGCAAATTGTGAAGACGCCAAAGGGCCACATCAAGTTCGACAGTGCCGCCGTTATAAAAGGCAAATCAGGCAAAATGATCGGTACGTTTAGCAAAAAAGAAATTGAAGGCTATAACTGGCTTACTGGTGACAGCAGGGGCGGCGCTGTTAAAGCGTATCAATCTGAGAATGAGCATCCAATCTTTTATGAAATCAAGTCGTTGAAAAGCAAGATTACCCCTACCGTAATGGATGGACGAATTTCGTTTAATGTGCTCATCACATCAGACGGAAGAGTCGCCGAATACTGGAATCCGAACGAAAGGCCTGCATTTGAAAATAAAAACTTGAAACGCATTGAAAAAGCAGCAGAAAAAGAAGTCGAGCGGCTCGTTGGAAACGTCATTCAAAAAATGCAAAAAGAATATAAAGTGGACGTGGCCGGCTTCGGCAATCAGCTGCGCATTCATTATCCGCGGTTGTGGAATGAGGTGAAAGGAAACTGGGACAAAACGTTCAGTGAGGTTTCCATCACGTATCAGGCCGATCTGTCGATTAAGGATTACGGAATGATCGGGAAAAAGAATACGCGGAATTAGTCGTTATTGTCCGTTCACGGTATAATCACGGTAAAGTGACGACATAGACGATAAGGAGCACAACATAACATGAAGCAAAACAATCATACAGCAGGATGGAATCTGCAGAACAGCTATACCTCGTTGCCAGAAGCTTTTTTTACAAAAGTACGTCTCAATCCTGTCGCGGCACCAAAGACGATTGTGGTGAACGAGGCACTCTCAGAGGAACTTGGATTGAGTGTGAGTCATGAGGAGCTAACGGATGTTTTCGCAGGGAACGTGGCGCCTCCTGGCGGGGAGCCTTTATCGCAGGCTTATGCGGGACATCAGTTCGGTAACTTTACGATGCTCGGTGACGGCCGTGCGATTTTGCTTGGCGAACAAGTGACGCCGAGTGGAGAACGTTTTGATATTCAGCTGAAAGGTTCCGGGCGGACGCCGTATTCGCGCGGTGGTGACGGACGCGCGGCGGTCGGTCCGATGCTTCGGGAATTTATTATTAGCGAGGCGATGCACGGACTCGGCATCCCGACGACGCGCAGTCTCGCTGTCGCGGCGACGGGAGAGCCGGTGTACCGTGAAAGTGCGCTGCCTGGTGCTGTGTTAACACGCGTGGCGGCGACCCATCTGCGTGTTGGAACGTTCGAATATGCCTCGCATGTGAGAGGGAATTTGGACGAGCTCAAGGCGCTTGCGGATTATGCGATAGAGCGTCATTATCCGGACGTGGCGGGGGATTATGTTGGTTTTCTCTTGGAAGTGGTGAAACGCCAAGCGTCGCTCATCGCGAAATGGCAGCTTGCCGGCTTTATTCACGGCGTGATGAACACCGATAACATGACGATCAGCGGCGAGACGATTGATTACGGTCCGTGCGCGTTCATGGATTCGTATGACCCGGCGACGGTATTCAGTTCGATCGATGTGCAAGGGCGCTATGCGTATGCTAACCAGCCTCGTATTGGCGGCTGGAACCTGGCTCGGTTTGCCGAAGCACTGCTGCCGCTGTTTTCGGATGATCAAGAGGCAGGGGTGAAGATGGCGCAGGACGCGGTGTATCAGTTCAGCGATTTGTATGAAGCGGAGTGGCTTGCTGGTATGCGGGCGAAGCTAGGACTTTTTAATGAGGAAAAAGAAGATGCTGCGCTTGTTGCTGAGCTGCTGGAAGTGATGAAGAGTGAAAAAGCGGATTATACGAATACGTTTGTGGAGCTGACGTTTGGAAGAGTGAATTCTTGTTCCGAAGCGTTTGGGTTGTGGCAGGAGAAATGGGAAGCGAGGCGCGCGAGGCAGAATCAGTCCACTGAAGAGTGTGAGGCGTTGATGCGCCGCAGCAATCCTGCGGTCATTGCGCGCAACCACCGAGTGGAAGAGGCGCTTGCCGCAGGTGTGCGTGGCGATTACAGCGTGATGGAGCGGCTCGTTGCGGTGCTGCGCAATCCGTATGCGCACTCGGCTGAGCAAGCGGAGTATGCCTCGCCGGGTGATGCGCCTGGCGGCGAGCCTTATCGAACGTTTTGCGGGACGTAAATTAAAAAGTAATGTGAAGGCCTGTCGATTTCGGCGGGTCTTTTTGTGTCTCTTGAAAACTATATCAATATTAGTTCTATAGTCACTATTTTATTCAAGTGGTAAGTATTGCAGGTGTAAAGTTTGGTTTGTAACGTTGAGTAATTATACCTAAATAGTAATTGTCGAAAAATTCTATCCATTTAACTCCACTATTCGACATGGTTTTACTGGAATTAGTTTTAAAATAATAGTATACGTGTCGAACGTAAATGAATGGTAGGAGCGATGTTGATGAAAAAGCTAGGCGTTTTATCGGTTTGTACGGCATTATCCTTTTCTTTACTGGCTGGAGTTCAGCCTGAAAAAACAAGTGCTGCACCCGGATCGGATCAATATGTAATCGCCTATAAAGGAAATCTGCCTTCTAACTTTTCTAGTGCAATCGCCAAAGCAGGTGGAAAAGTTGAGAGAGTAATAGAAGAAGTAGGAATTGTAGAAGTTCAGTCACAAGACCCTGAATTTCTGACAAAGATTAAAAGTGACAGCAATATCGAGGCAGCTGACAGAGAGCTTGAGGCTTATTTGGAGATGCAGGATACAACTGCGTTCACTCCTGGTACGGCAGACGGAAACAAAGTAACACTTGATGCGGCAGCACCTAGCTATTGGGACAAGCAATGGGATATGCACCGCCTAACGAACAACGGTGAGTCTTACAAGATCAACGACGGAGATGAAAAAACGGTCGTTGCCGTAATCGATACCGGGATTGATTTCAGCCACCCGGATTTAGCGGCGAACGCAGACCTGGCTGGTTCTAAGACATTCGTTCCTGGAACAACAGATGCTTGGGATAAAAATGGACATGGTACGCATGTGGCGGGTTCTATTGCCGCAAACGGTAAGGTGAAAGGTGTCGGGCCTGACTTAACGGTTCGAGCGTATCGCGTTTTTGGAGCAACAGGCGGTGCTCAGCAATCGTGGATCACGGATGCGATAGTTGCTGCAGCGAACGATGGAGTAGAAGTCATCAACATGTCGATCGGCGGCTGGCGCTGGATGGCACAGAACCTAGATGAAAAAGGTCAGTCTGCCTCGATGGTCGCTTATCACCGCGCAGTTCAGTATGCAATTAAGAAGGGCGCTACGGTAGTCGTTTCTTCTGGTAATGACTCTATGGACCTTAACAATATTCACGATATGCAGGAATATTGGAAAACAAGATATGGTCTTGATATTAAAGGACCTTCTCGTGTGGTACCTGCACAGCTTCCAGGCGTTGTAACGGTTTCTTCTTCTAACCAGTGGTCAAAGGAAAACATTGCCTTCTACTCCAACTATGGAAGCGTTATTGATGTGGCAGGACCTGGTGGAGATAACGGTCCGTTGTACGATAGCCTTTTCCGCCAAGATCCAGCAGGGAACTATTTAAACAAACGCGACTTCACGTATCGCACGCTTTCCACATATCCTTCTTACCCTGTTGGTCCAAATGCAACAACTCAATTCTCTGACGGCAAGTGGCACGGCTATTCGTACTTGCACGGAACATCAATGGCCGCTCCTAAAGTGGCTGGTGTAGCAGGAGTGATCAAGTCTGTTCATCCAGAATACACACCAGCGCAAGTAGCCGCTGCTCTAAGACAAACGGCGCTTGATTTCGGAAAAGTTGGAGCGGATCCTCTTTACGGCGCAGGAGAAGCCAACATCTATAATTTCTTGAAAAATATTAAGTAAAAAGTAAGAAAGTGCATCCCTTTGTGGGTGCACTTTCTTTATGTGTAAAGGACCCCGACTACCAAGCTAGTAAATCCCATACCCCGGATACTTCACGACCGGCCATTTTTCCTTACGCAATGCGTTCATCAGCTCTGGCGTGGCGTTCAGATTTTGCTGGACGAGCTGTGGTGGAGTGAGCGCCATCCATTGGTTCAGCGATACATCTTCAAATCGGTCGCTTTTGAACATTTCCAGAAACCACAAGCTTTCTTTGCCGGTATTTTGGATGTAGTGGCCCGTCGCCTTCGGTACATAGCCAACATCGCCTGCCATGTAATCAAACGTCCGCGCCGTTCCGTCACCGGTAAACACGGTCATCCGCCCTTTTCCAGAGATATAATATTGCCATTCGTCGGCGTTCGGATGCCAGTGCATCTCTCTCATGCCGCCTGGCTTCACTTCTACAAAAGCGACCGCTATGCGCTCTGAAATCGGAAAGTTTCTAGAATCCGCAATACGCACGTTTCCGCCTGGAAACTCAAGCGGCTTTTGGGCGAGCAGCCGGTGAGACATGCTGAGCGGGACTGTCCCATAGGGGTCCGGTACTTGCTGTGTCTCAATCGGACCTGGCACCTGGCCTTGAAAAATGTACAGCTGTTCTTTCGGGATGTTATCAAAGGCACTTTCCGGCACACCGAAGTTCGCAGACAGCACTTCTTTTGGCGTGTGCGCGAACCAGTCGGAAATCGATAGCGTGTTTAAGTCTGAGAAGGTGCCATCATCAAAAACGAGCAAAAACTCACAGCCCTTATCAAGCCCTTGTATAGAGTGGGGAATGCCCGGCGGAAAATACCATAGGTCACCTACGCCAATATCCATCACAAAATTGCGTCCGTTCTGATCAACGACCGTAATGCGCGCACTTCCTACTAGCATAATTGCCCACTCGGCTTGCTGATGCCAGTGCAGTTCGCGTATGCCGCCTGGCGTCAGGGCCATGTTCACTCCTGCAAGTGTTGTAGCGATTGGAAGCTGACGGACCGTCACCTCCCTCGACCAGCCCCCATAGTTCAGCTGCATGTTCGCATCTGAAAAAGAAAACCGTAAGTTAGGCAATGTCCCAGCATCCGTCTTAGGGGGCACGAGCAAATCAGGATTCTGGATGTCGCGCATCACGTTACGCGGACCGTAATCCCACCAGCCCATCCCGTCACTTCGTATCGGCTGTGGAATGGATTCATGACCGTTTTGATTTCGAGGACGTTGATTATCCATAAAAAAGATCCTCCTTGTTTCCTAGGCAGTAGTCTATCGTATGCAGAAGATCCGGGGTCCGGTACCCATTTGCGAAATCGGCTGTAATCGCGGCCATTTATTTAATGCGTACCGGACCCCTTATTTTTATGGAGTGATTTCTTCATTGTTTTTATCCAACAGGTAAAGGTCAGCAAATGGCTTACTGCCTTTTCCGTCAGGAAGCTGATTTACGATAATGAAATAATCTTTCTCAGGAACTTGAACCGTGAATTTTAACGGGTCGTTTAGTACTTCCACTCGAATAGATTGAATTTGTTTGTTTGCTTTTCTCCCCGTTAAAATGCCATAATCCCCATGGTTCGTTTTCACTCCGTCGTATCTCACTGGTCCGCCGCCAGATTGACTGTTTAGTATATCTAGCTTTTGATTGGATCCTTCTTTTAGAATAGCTGTTCCTAACATGTCTGAATCCATTTCAAAAAAGGCGATATAAGTATTCGATGTTCCTAATTGGACTACTTCAATCAGTTTAATAAGATGTGTACGACCATTCCCGCGATTTTCCCAATAAGTCAAAACTCGCTGGATGTCCTTGTGATTGTTAAGTATAGAGTATTTTGCTTCAGCCTTTTCTGCCTTTATTGATTGAAGAATTAGCGAAATGCTGACTACAACCATCATGCCAACCATGAAAGTAATGAAAATCATTGTCCATTTAGGTGTTTGTATGATGACCACCCCCATTTAGCAGTTTATTACATAAGTGAACGAACCATACAATGTAAAAAAAGCCGTTCAGTTTGGAAATCCAAAAGAACGGCAAGAACTGAATCCTTATTTCTCTAGAAAAACCGATTTCTTCTCTTCCTTAGGAAACACCGTGTAAGAGAGGGAGATGATGGCGTCGACAAGGAGGATTATTCCCCAGATGCGGCTTAGATTATTAATCGCGGTGTTGTTAAACGGATAAAGTCCTTCTTTGCTGTTATAAATCTCCTGCAGTGACAGGTGCTCCGAAAGCTGGTCATGTAGTCCAAATAAGAAGAAGAAAGCAAGATGGGCGATACAAAAAATGGCCAGATGGATGGCGAAATGCTTTCGTTCTTGTTTAGCCAATTCACGTCCGTATAATTTAGGAGCTGTTTGAAACTCGGGAACTGGTTCTCCTTTTAATTGCGCTACTTTTACTTGTATGAAGCGATCCAGCTTTTTAAAATCGCTCTTGCCATATGTGAAGGCATAAAGGATGAAGATGATTATCACGAATTGATAAGCCGAGAATTGACCTGTTTTCTGGTAATCGAAAAAGGCCATCGTCGCAATCCATAAGTCGTTAACAATAAAAAGAATAAAGAAAAGCGCGCTTATTTTATGAAGCTTGAACCAATAACGCAGCACAAGAAAGGATACTAAGAACAGCCAGAATAGAATCTCTGCCGCAATTAAGAACTGCCATTTGTACGTCAAGATAAAATCCACGATAGTCCTCCTGAAAAAAACACATTTTCCTTTATTTTACACAACTGTTCTGCTGGATGTATATGGAACTATGGGACGGTTTTCGATTTTCAATGGTTTAATGTGTAATGGGGTCCGGTACTACTCGGCCAAAACGCTGGGTATTTCAGCGGAGAGTGTTGAGTAGTACCGGACCCCGAAAAACTGAACGCTTCAGAAGGGCTAAACGATCGAAGCAAAGGACAGCCCGACCAGGAAACCTCTGCTATTAGTGGCCAACAAAGTGAGCGGATATGTGGATGTTATTGAAATAAATTAATATATGAATCAATTTCATAATTGCTTTGTTTAAAAATGCCGAAAGAATCCTCACAAGGGAAATTTCGGCTTTTTTTAATTAGGCTGCTTGGTTTTGAAGGTTTTTTAA
>NZ_JBHTCP010000042.1:0-37988 GCF_042665465.1 Fictibacillus iocasae
TCAGCTATGCGGGTCGCCCCGCACCACCTTGTCTTAAGCTACTGTTACTACTGCCTTCACAGTTCGGGACTCACACCCTATAGCCTGTACCCATGCCGGGCACACTAAAAGAAAGCACTGCGAATCATCCGCAGTGCTTTTAATCTGATATCACGCCGTCTTCAAACGAGAGGGTTTGAACGTGAGATTGGCCGAATTTTGTATAGGTGATGCTTATTTTACGGATATCTTGATCGGATTGAATATCACCTTGCCCCACTCGCAATACGATAAAAAAATTGGTATCGGGTGTGAAACCCTTCACAGGAAACAATGTTTGAATGATCCCCTCTTTTATCGCGTCTTCCTCATCATATGTGCCGATCTCTTTGTTACTCATATATAACTCAACTTTCGCATCCTCTGACCCATCGCGTTTCAGCAACTCTACCTTTTCAATAGTCGGCTTCCCTATTCCATCCCACCTAAAGTGATACCCTATATAAACAGCTTTGCTTTCTATTAAAACGCCTTTGCCAACTGAGGCGTGGCTCCATTTAGTAAATTCGCCTTCATCACGTATAAAATTGAAAAACCATAGACCACTGATGAGTAAGACAAGCCCTATTAAAATAAGACTTCTTTTCATGTGAACACCAGCTTTCATGCGGACTCCGTTCTTCAATCTATAGATATGCGATGTGGCTCCTGCTTATTTTACTTTTTTAAAACGGTTATTTGTGTTGACGTAAAGTAGCGCAAAGAGGATAAGGGAGAGCATGAAGATGAGACCGATGATAAAAATCGTTTGGTTCTCCAGCAGCTCGCTTACTGCAAATAATAGAATACTCAAACTGATTCCATACATGATCTTGCTCATAAATTGACAAAGCGCTGCCTCATCGTATTGAGTCTTCTCCTCGTTAGACATGGTGTTATAGCCTGAGAGAAGGAATGCTCCTTTTCCTTTTGATAGAATAAGAGCGAACGTAAAAAAAAGAATAACGAAGATAAAGTTAATGAATGCTCCCAGCATATCAATCGCTCCTTTTTGGTTATCGTACGTCAATAAAAAAATAATGCGACACACTGCCTCTGTTCCACTCGGTGTTCAAGCTAATACCATACGTGCCTTCTTCACGAGGTGCCTCGAAATGATTAGCACTGTCCATTGGTGTCTCTTTCGGCAAGTTATCTCCCTCTTTCCATGTTGAGACGGTTTCCATTTTGTTGAGAGGGGTTTGGTTGAACGTGATGGAGATGGTTTCTCCTGGCTGCACAGGCACCCCTTCTCTGCCTTCCACCATAAAAGGTTCGGCCATATCTACGCACATAGCGCTAAAGAAGCCTTTCCAGCAAAAACTGGCTTGACGAACAGGCACACGATCGTTTCCTTCTGTTTTCACGGTTGGCATGGGAGGATTGCGGTTGATGAGGCTGTAGCCGATCAAACCAGATAACAGCAAGAAGACTATGAGAATAACGAGCCGTTTGTTTTTTAGCATCCTGGCCTCCTGGATTGCGTATGCTTTTTTCACTATGGATAATTCTGTTAATCTGTCTTCTATTCCTTTATTATTGGGAATTTAAGAGTAAAAGGTTGAGTAAACACTGGAACGCCATGTGCGTCGGGTGTTTTTTCTTGTTTATATTCTTCGCGCGGGTTTTATTTTATTGGAAAATAACGGAATTACGCCCGCGGATCCGGGGTTTGGACCCGCGGAATGTCTTCAGTGACCCGCGCATCGTCAGTTGTGACCCGCGCTTATCTATTTTGGACCCGCATTTGTGAAGATTGGACCCGCGCCTACTACAAAGCACTTCCAAACTTGTCCAAAATCCACATTCCTTACCCACAAACACATGAAAAACACCGGAACGCTCCCGCGTCCGGTGTTTGTTTATCTCTTATTCAGCTCTTCAACTAATAATTTGTTCACGATTTGCGGATTTGCTTTGCCTCGGGACTCTTTCATCACTTGTCCGACTAGGAATCCGATCGCTTTGTCTTTTCCGGCTTTAAAATCGGCGACGGATTGCTCGTTCGCATCGACGATCTTCACGATCATCTCACGAATCGCACCTTCATCCGAAATCTGGACGAGGCCTTTCGCCTTCACGATTTCTCCTGCGTCGCCGCCGTTCTCAATCAATTCCTTGAACACTGTCTTCGCGATTTTCGTGGAAATCGTGCCGTCTGAGATGAGCTTAATCATGCCAGCCAGGCCTTCTGCCGTTAACGCAATCTCGCTTAACTCTTTGCCCTCGTTGTTCAAGTACGCGCTCAATTCGCCCATGATCCAGTTGGACGCTTGCTTTGCGTCGGCACCTACTGCAACAGCCGCTTCAAAGAAATCGGCCATCTCTTTTGAAATGGTGAGTACCTTCGCGTCGTATTCGGGAAGTCCGAGTTCCGCGACGTAACGCGTTCGGCGCGCGTCCGGCAGCTCAGGAATGTCGCCGCGCACACGCTCCATCCACGCATCATCGATCTCAATCCCGACAAGATCCGGTTCCGGGAAGTAGCGGTAATCATCAGATCCTTCTTTTACACGCATCAAAATGGTTTTCTTCGTACTCTCGTCAAATCGGCGCGTCTCTTGGTCGATCACGCCGCCGCTGTTCAGCACTTCTGCCTGGCGCACTTCTTCATGCTCGAGCCCTTTTAACACGTGAGCAAACGAGTTCAAGTTCTTAAGCTCTGTTTTCGTGCCGAATTCTTCTTGGCCATATGGGCGGAGCGAGATGTTCGCGTCACAGCGCAATGAGCCTTCTTCCATCTTGCAGTCAGAAACGCCTGTATACTGGATGATCGCCTTCAGCTTCTCCAAATACGCGTACGCCTCTTCCGGCGTCCGGATGTCTGGCTCAGAAACGATCTCGACGAGCGGTGTTCCTTGGCGGTTCAAGTCGATCAGCGATCCGTCATCAACGTGCGTCGATTTCCCAGCATCCTCTTCCATATGAATGCGGGTGATGCCGATTTTCTTTTTCTCACCGTTCACTTCAATCTCGATCCAGCCGTGCTCGCCGATCGGCTTGTCGAACTGCGAGATTTGGTACGCTTTCGGATTGTCCGGGTAAAAATAGTTTTTGCGGTCAAATTTTGTATCGGTGTTAATGTGGCAGTTAAGCGCCATCGCTGCGCGCATGGCGAACTCGACGGCCTGCTTGTTCACGACCGGCAGCACGCCCGGGTGGCCGAGGCAGATCGGGCACGTGTGGGTGTTGGCAGGTGCACCGAACGCAGTGGAGCAGCCGCAGAAAATTTTCGAGTTTGTTTTCAGCTCAACGTGAACTTCTAGTCCGATTACCGTTTCAAATTTTGTCGTCATGTCCGGCACCTCCTACAGCTGCGGTCTTGCTTTATGATGGTCTGTCGCCTGCTCAAACGCATGGGCGACGCGGTAAATCGTGCTTTCGTCAAAATGCTTTCCGATGATTTGGAGTCCGATCGGCAAGTTGTCGCTCAATCCGCACGGAACGGAAATCGCCGGAACGCCCGCCAAGTTCACCGGAATCGTCAGAATATCGTTCGCATACATCGTAAGCGGATCCTTCGTCTTCTCGCCGCATTTAAATGAAGGCGACGGTGTAGTCGGTCCGATGATCACATCGTATTTAGTGAACACGTCTTCAAAATCTTGCTTGATGAGCGTGCGGACTTTCTGCGCTTTTTTATAATACGCGTCATAATAGCCAGAGCTGAGCGCGAACGTGCCTAGCATGATGCGGCGCTTCACTTCCTCGCCGAACCCTTCGCTGCGCGTCTGTTTGTACAGCTCGATCAGGCTTTCGCTGTTGTCTGAACGAAGGCCGTACCGGACCCCGTCAAAGCGTGACAGGTTAGCCGACGCTTCAGATGATGACAGCAGATAGTACGTTGCGAGTGCGTATTTCGAATGAGGCAGCGACACTTCTTCCCACGTCGCTCCGAGTCCTTCGAGCACTTTAAGCGCCGCGAGGACTTTTTCTTTTACGCCAGCTTCTACGCCTTCTGCGAGGTATTCTTTTGGCACAGCGATCTTGAGACCTTTTACATCATTTCCGAGCGCCGCCACGTAATCCGGGATTTCCACGTTTGCAGACGTCGAGTCCATGCTGTCGTGGCCGGCGATCGACTGCAGCAGGTAGGCGTTGTCTTCTACACTGCGCGTGATCGGACCGATCTGGTCGAGTGATGACGCGAACGCGACAAGGCCGAAACGTGACACGAGGCCGTACGTCGGCTTCATTCCGACAACGCCGCAGAATGCCGCGGGCTGGCGGATGGATCCTCCTGTGTCAGAGCCGAGCGAGAACAATACTTCGCCTGCCGCAACGGCTGCAGCTGACGCGCCGGATGAACCGCCTGGCACGCAAGCTAAGTCCCACGGGTTTTTCGTCGCAAAAAATCCGGAGTTTTCGTTTGATGAACCCATCGCGAACTCGTCCATGTTCAGCTTTCCGATATTGACCGTGTCTGCAGCGTGCAGCTTTTGCACGACTGTCGCGTCGTAAACCGGGTCAAAGTTGGCGAGGATCTTGCTCGCACATGTTGTGCGCAGTCCTTTTGTGACCATGTTGTCTTTAATTCCGACTGGCATGCCGAATAAAAGGCCACGGTCTGCAGCATTGCTCGCAAGCTTTTCATCAAGCTCACGGGCATGTGCGCGCGCTCCTTCTTCGTTCAGTGTGAGAAAGGATTTTACTTTATCGTCCACCTCGGCAATTCGTTTGAACGACGTGTCCACAAGATCGGTGACCGAGATTTCTTTTTTATGTAAAAGCTGATGCAGCTCTGAAACTTTATGTTCGAACAGTGACATATTTTCTCCTCCTGCTGTTAAAATGCGTTCGGTACTTTAAATTGCCCGTCTTGCTGCTGCGGCGCGTTTTTAAGCGCTTCTTCTCTTGAAAGCGACTCTTTAGTCTTGTCCTCGCGCAGCACATTTTTCAAATCGAGCACGTGAGTTGTCGCCTCCACATTTTCTGTGTCGAGCTCGTTCAGCAGCTCCGCGAACTCAATCATCGCATCCAGCTCACCGAGCATTCTCGCCGCTTCTTCTTCCGTTATCGCCAAACGCGCTAGATTAGCCACGTGCTTTACTTCTTCCTTTGAAATCCGAGACATTTCTTACATCCCTCCGTGTTTGCAGTTCTGTACATTATACTGATGATAACAAACGGCACCGCGCTCGGCAACTTGCCTCTAGGTTTATCGGTCTTTTGTGAGGGAATCCTAATAAAAACAGGTGTAGCGAAAGAGGAATGGCTATGGAGCGAGTCACGGTGAATGAGAAAAAATTGGAGAGCGGGCTGCTGACGTTCGTTTTTCCGTTTGCGCTGAAAAAAAGTTCTGAGAGAAAGCTGGCAGGTGTGCTGGCTGATTCGGGATATACGAGGTTTGATCTTGGCCAGACAGATCTAGAAGATGCGTTTTATGGCGGCGAACGCGTATCGCACCGCGATATGGAGCACTATTTTCTGCCGTTTATCACAAAGTTTATTTTTCCGAAAAGTCGTGAAGGTGCTGGATTTCAGCGGTATTCGAAGGTTTTGAACGTGTCCGCTTTATTGAAGACAGATAATGTATCGGTTCCGTTCTCTCTCATTTCTGTGGATGTGATTGTATGTCCGTTTCAGCTCGGGTTGCTGAGTGTGCGGACGAAGGTGGAAGATCTGCCTTATTCGGAGGCACTGGAGTTCGCGAGCCGGTTCCGCGTGCTGGAGGACCGGACGCCACAGGATAAAAAAGCTGAGGTATTGTGTGACGGCTCAACGTTTGATCAAGTGGACGATTTTCTTTTTGAGAGTGTCGTTCCTGAGGTGCCGCCATTTTTTGATTTTAGCGTGGTTAGCGACTCTCATTTTGAGACGCTTCCTTATTTTGTGGACGAGCGTGTGTATGTGCAAGGTACGTTTGTGTTGTCGGCCGATGAGTTGATTGAGAACGCGGATTTGTTCCGCGCAGGGCAGCTCGACGGACTGAATGGTGATGGGAACCCTCGAGTCGAGTGCAGCAGCCTGGACTATTTGGCGCGCTATGTGTCGGAACAGTGCTATGACCGGTGGGCGCCGGACACGTATTATGTGTGCGATCAGCACAGCTTTTGTTTGATAACGACTGAAAATGGCGGGCGGAGCCGGCAGCTCGCGAGCCAGATGTACGGCGAGTATTATTATGGGTTGCTGATCAATCTGTTCTATAAAATCGTGTTATTGAAGTTTTCGAATGAGTACTCGCGCGTGAAGCTCGAGCGTGAGGATGAGAAAATTGAAGACCTGGTGCGGGCGATCAATCATTTTATTTCGAAGTATTATTTTATTGAGCTTGCTCCTCAAACGCAGGGACGCGAGGTGTTCACGCAGCTGCGGCATGTGTTCGGCACACGCGCGCTGTATGAAGATGTGAAGGATAATTTGGCGAGTTTGTTTCAATATCAAGACAAGTTCGCCTCGAACCGAAACGGCCACCTGCTGACCGTGTTGACGTTGTATACGGTAATCGGCGGCATTTACGGCATGAACCAGGTGATCGAGGATTTGAAAGGAAACATCGACTGGGGCAAAATGTCGTCGTACTCACTGTTTCAATATATCGCACTGTTCGTGACGTTCAGCGGTTTGCTCGTCGGCGCGATCATGACGGTTGCGAGCCTTGTGAAATGGTATAAAGAGAAACGGCGGCAGAAAGAGTGGGTTTAGGGTTTATTAAGGTTTGCTTGTTGGTTAGTTGATGGTTGGCACACGAGGTGCGGTTGGTATGCGATGTCCGCAAATTAAAAATCTCGCCCGAAAGCCCCCTTATTTCGCCTGATTAAAAGCCGTTCTTGCCTGCAAAATCCTCATTTTCGCCCGAAAGCTCTTACAAAATCAAAATTAGCTAGTTAAAAACCGCCAATAATAGCGGTTTCTTTTTGGTTGGGGGTCCGGTACGTTTTCAAAGCATGCTTGATATAGCAGCGTTTAAGCCAAAACGTACCGGACCCCGACTATTTCCGACTATTTTAGTCTTTTCTGTAGCTCGCGTCTTTTGTGGGATGCGTGAAATGCTCGCCTTTTGGCTTGGCTTTTTTTTCGACCAGGTCGCGGTTCTCAGCGGTATTCCAGCCGATGTCGTTTGTCGGGTGCACCCATTCGTCGCCTGCCATGATTTCCGGATCGGTATCGGTGCTCCAGTTGTTGAGCGGCGAGTTTGGCGAGTCGTAAAAGCTGTCGCCGATGACAACACCGTGCTCGTTCGTGAACGGCGGCTGCATCTTCATACTCGTTCCTTTGAAATCGGGTGAGCTGATCTGGTGCGGCAATGTTTCGTCTAATGACTTTTTGTCTTTTTCCTCTTTCATGCTGATTTCCTCCACATTCATTAAGGCTTTTCTCTAATTTGCCCTTGTGATGTGTAAAAAATGAATAGTATTGTGACTTGTTGGGGTTTCCAGATCCAAATATGGCCGAATGATTGAACTAATTTTGTACCATCGCAACACTTTTTAAGATTCTTACAACATAAATGAGATTTGTTAAAACAAGTTATCAATTCTTTACATCAATTACAGCACTTCTTAAAGCATTTTCGCTAAATGTTACAACAATTGAGGAAACTTGCTGCGACAGCACACAAAAAAGCCTCTCCGGCTAACGACCAGGAGAGGCTTTTAAAGTTTAAAGCGTTTCTGAAGTTGTTTTCGCTTGCATGTGAAGAATCAGGTAATCTGGTCCACCAGCTTTTGAATCTGTACCGGACATGTTGAATCCGCCGAATGGCTGGTATCCTACGATCGCGCCTGTGCAGCCTCGATTGATGTAGAAGTTACCTACGTGGAACTCTTCACGCGCGCGCTCGATGTGCTCGCGGTTGTTTGATAAAAGAGCACCTGTTAAGCCGTACTCTGTGTTGTTTGCGATCTCAAGCATGTGATCAAAGTCGCGTGCTTTGCAAACCGCTACTACGGGTCCGAAGATTTCTTCCTGCATCAAGCGAGCTTTTTCATCCACATCAGCAAAGATTGTCGGCTGGATGAAGTAGCCTTTGGAGTCGTCGCCTTCTCCACCTGCTACTAGACGGCCTTCGCCTTTACCAATCTCGATGTACTTCATGATTTTGTCATAAGACGCCTGGTCGATCACTGGCCCCATGTATGTGCCAACTTCTTCAGGGCTTCCCACTGTCAATTCTTTCGTCAATGCAACAGCTTTTTCAAGAACTACATCGTACACGTCCTGGTGGATAACAGCACGTGATCCAGCTGAACATTTCTGGCCGGAGAATCCGAAAGCAGAATATACGATTGAGCTAGCTGCAAGATCTAGGTCAGCGTCACGGTCAACAACAACCGTGTCTTTTCCGCCCATTTCCGCGATAACGCGCTTCAGCCAGATTTGGCCAGGGTGAACTTTTGCTGCACGCTCGTAAATGCGGCAGCCGACTTCACGTGAACCTGTGAAGGATACGAAGCGCGTTTTCGGGTGGTCAACCAAATAGTCGCCGATTTCTGCGCCGCTTCCTGGTACGAAGTTAAGGACACCTGCAGGAAGGCCTGCTTCTTCCATTACTTCAACGAATTTCGCTGCGATAACTGGCGTTGTGTTTGCTGGCTTCAATAGCACCGTGTTACCAGAAACGATCGCTGCAACCGCTGTACCTGCCATGATTGCGAACGGGAAGTTGAATGGCGAGATGATAATCCCTACTCCAAGCGGAATGTAGCTAAACTTGTTGAATTCGCCTTCGCGGCTGACAACTGGCTGGCCAGCTTTTAGCTTGATGGCCTGGCGTGCATAGTACTCTAGGAAATCGATTGCTTCTGCTGTATCAGCGTCTGCTTCTTTCCACGGCTTGCCTGCTTCTTTTGTCAGGTATGCAGAGAACTCATGCTTGCGGCGGCGGATGATCGCTGCGGCACGGAACAGGATGTTCGCGCGGTGCTCAGGATCCCACTTTTTCCAGCTTTCGAACGCTGTTAGCGCTTCTTGCATCGCTTTTTCAGCGTGGTCTTGTGTAGCTTTTGAAACAGACCCGATCACTTCTTCTTTGTTTGCCGGGTTGATGGAGACGATTTTCGCGTCTGTTGTTACTTTTTCAGCACCAATTACGAGCGGGAATTCCTGCCCAAGGCTGCTGTTAACAAGATTAAGCGCTTTTTCGTACGCTTCTTTATTCGCTGCAACTGAAAAATCTGTAAAAGGTTCATGCTTGTACTCACGAGTCATGTATGTGTCCCTCCTAATAATTAAAGCGTTTTCAAAATTGGTAGAACCACGTATATTCTACCTTAATCAATGCATTAGTTCAAACAATGAGAAATAGTCAGACTACTTCACTTATTTAGTGCGCAAGGTTTAGTACTAAGGTAATATGGGTATTAACATTTACATTGGGTTATTTCGGAAATTGCAGAGAAATAGGGGAGAATTATGGAAAAAAATCAACGGTTATATCAATATTTAAGGGAGAAAACACGCCAGCTGACAGAGGATTGGTACAACAACCTTGATAAAAGCGATCCTACAGGCGTGTACGCGTCTACCGACCCTCAGGTGATTGAAACATTAAAAAAACAAAATCACGATTTTCACTTGCATTTTGTTCACTTTTTGAGTGAGCCTGATTCTTCTGTTTATAACAGCTTTAACGCTTGGATAATGGAAATTGCGCAGGACGAGCAGCATTTGCGCACACCCATTCATTTTATGATGAGAGAGTTCTTTAACACGCAAGAGCAATACTTGGATTTAATTCAGCAATTTGTTTATGAAAATAACGATGACTTCTCACATGAACGTGTGAACGAATGGAACCGAAAGATCATTCGAACCTTCAATAAGATCATGACATGGTTTACAGAGGAGAACTATAACTACTCCCAATCGCGACTAGAGGCACAGCAGGAGCTTATCACAGAATTGAGCTCCCCTATCATCGTGCTCACGAAGCATGTTGCTCTCCTTCCGCTCGTTGGGGATATAGATACGCGGCGCGCGAAAATCATTATGGAGAACACGATGGAACAGTGCATGGAAAAGCAAATTTCGCACCTGCTTCTCGATCTCTCCGGCGTCGTCATGTTCGATACACTGGTCGCGCAGCAAATTTTCCTTCTGATTGACGCTCTCAACCTGATCGGTGTCAGAACAACACTTTCTGGAATTCGCCCGGAAATTGCACAGACCGCTGTCCAGCTTGGGATCGACTTCAGCTCGCTGTCGATCGTGTCGAACCTGGAACAAGCCGTATCTCTTAATAATGTAACAAAATAAGGTGAAGACCGGTCCGCCGCTGTTGGTGCGCCGGTCTTTTTTTGCAAATTGATGAGGGAGTCTTTGAGCTCGTTACGTTGGTTGTTTTTTGGTAAATAACGGAATAATGCCCGTGAATTCGGTGTTTGCGGCCACGGTTAGCCGTAATGCGGCCGCAAATGTGTAGCTCGCGCCCGCGCCATGGCGGAAACAGCCGCAATGGTGTAGAATACGCCCGCGCGCCACCATATCACCTCCTCCAGCACACAAAAATAAGGTGCCCGCCATTAAAAGGGGCACCTTGCATCCTTATTTTCTGTAAATGTGAACGAATGGCTCTTCTTGACCCTCGTTTTTCACGATGAGGGCTTCTGGCTGTTCGACGGCGGATTGAATATAGATCTCGATCGGCACATCTGGCAGCTTTTCGAGCGCTCGTGTCGTCACGAACTGAGTGAACGAGATGATTTCCGCCTTGCCGCGGAACTGCACAGGAATCTGAATCGTCAATCGCTTCAGTTCACCGTCAACGTAAAGCCCATTTCCAATCACTCCGATATAGTTCGGGAAATATTTTTGGATCTCGGTTTTGAAATTGGTAAAGCTTTCAAAGTCGTTGCGTTTGTTTTTCGATGCGGCGCCTGACGGGAAAAGATAATATTTCTCGTCGATCTGATCCCAGTCGTTGATTGAGCCGCTTCCCTTTGAAACAGTGCCGACCGCGAAGAAATGGCCAGGTACCACCGCATCACGCTCTTCTTCCTGATACAGTGCGATCAGCATGGGTACGTCTTCAAGCCCTTTTTGCGTGCGCAGGCGCTCAGCGACCTTTTCTGCAATCTTGGCCGCCTCCTGCTTGACTTTATCTTTATCCAGCTTCTTTTCGCCAGGATGAATTTTCCGTTCTTTATCTTCTGCTTTAAAATAATACGTCGAGTTAAACGACAAGCCGATCACGAGACCACCGAGCTTGACCTTTCCTTCGCCCGACTGGACAAGGTAGTTATGCTCGAGCACATAAGACAAATATTTCGGGTTGTCTTCATTGGCTTTTAAGACAGCCTTCACATCGGTGGAGTTTTCGTCCATCCCGAGGGGCGGGTTCATGCCGCGCTGGCTCATCTCCCCGCTTTCGAGCTTTTCTTTCTTGCCGTCGTCACGCTTCAGCCAGTTGTTGACGGTCGATTCGGTCAAATACTGGCCTTCCTGGAAAAAGTATTTGTCGGTGCTGAACTTTTCCTGCGCCACGCGCATAAGGCCCATCTCAAACTCATTGATGTCAAGGCGGTTATCGACTCCATACCGGATCAAGCCGCGTGCGCCGCCCGGTTCAAACGGAAAGATGCTGCGGTAATAGTTCTCGCCCGTCTTGATCTCGCCTGTGATGATCGCCTTTTCCTCTTTCTTCCCTTTTTTCTTAACCACTTCTTCTTCCTTTTCAAGGCTGTTGTCGTTTAGACAGCCTGTGAGCACGATCAGCAGCGTTAGGAATAGAAGGCTGATTTTCTTCATCATGTAAGGTACACTCCCCAGCAGGCGCGAACTTGTGCCTGCGATTTGCTGCTACCACTGGCGCAGCTGATTTTTCGTTTAGTTCAATTGATCGATCAGTTCTTGCTCGTTCATGACCGGCACGCCGAGTGACTGCGCTTTTTCAAGCTTCGATCCAGCGTCCTCGCCAGCGATCAGCATATCCGTGTTCTTGCTCACGCTTCCGGTAACCTTTGCCCCGAGGCGCTCAAGCTTTTCTTTTGCTTCGTTACGAGACAAAATGGACAGCTTTCCAGTTAGCACGACCGTTTTGCCGGCAAAAATGGAGTCGATGTCCTCTGCTTTCACGAGCTTTGGACCTTTGTATTCCATGTTCACACCGCGAGACCGCAGTTCTTCTACAAGCTCGGTCACTTCTGGCTTGCTAAAATAGAGTTCGATCGATTCGGCCATTTTCTCGCCGATCTCGTCGATCGCGAGCAGCTCGTCACGGCTCGCGTTCATGAGCGAGTCCATGTTTTCAAACTTTTGGGCGATCGTTTTTGCCGCTTTCGCCCCAACGTGGCGGATACCAAGTCCGAACAACAGCTTCTCAAGCGAATTGTCCTTTGATTTCTCGATTGCGTCAAGCAAGTTATCGACCGACTTCTCGCCCATGCGCTCGAGCTGCAGCAGACGCTCCCGTTCGAGCACATACAGATCGGCGACATCTTCAATCAGTTTTTCTTTAAAAAGCTGGGCGACCACTTTTTCACCGAGGCCGTCAATGTTCATCGCGTTGCGCGACACAAAATGAATCAGTCCTTCGCGAATCTGTGCCGGACATTGCGGATTCAAACAGCGCAGCGCAACCTCGCCGTCAAGGCGTTCAAGCGCGCTTTCACACTCAGGACAATGCGTTGGCATCGCGAAATCCTGCTCATCGCCAGTGCGGCGGTCGACGATCACGTTCACGACTTCCGGGATGATGTCTCCCGCTTTTTTGACGACCACATAGTCGCCGATCTTAATATCCTTCTCTCGTATTAAATCTTCGTTATGAAGAGACGCTCTTTTAACCGTCGTGCCGGCGACGACGACCGGCTGCAGCAGCGCGGTCGGTGTGACAACACCGGTGCGGCCGACGTTCAGCTCGATGCCTTCGAGCTTTGTAACCACTTCTTCTGCCGGAAACTTGTATGCAATCGCCCAGCGCGGGCTTTTCGCGGTAAAGCCTAGCTCCTCCTGCTGATGCAGTGAATCCACTTTAATGACGATTCCATCGATTTCATATGGCAGGTCAGGGCGCTTTTCTCCCCAGCCTTGAACAAATTCAATCACTTCATCAATGTCTGCGCACTTTTTCCATTCGGGGTTCGTTTTGAATCCGAGGTGCTTCAGGTAATCCAGGCTTTCGCTGTGCGAATCGACACGATGGCCTTCCATCTGGCCGGCACCGTACACAAAAATATCGAGGCTGCGGCTCGCGGCGATTTTCGGATCCAGCTGGCGCAATGAGCCGGCTGCGGCGTTACGCGGGTTCGCGAACAGCTCAAGACCTTGCTCCTGGCGCGCTTCGTTCAGTTTGGCAAACGATTTCTTCGGCATGAACGCCTCACCGCGCACCTCCAGCTTTACGCTGTCTTTTAACCGGAATGGGATGGAACGGATCGTTTTCAAATTGTTAGTGATGTCCTCGCCTGTCGTGCCGTCGCCGCGCGTCGCGCCGCGGACGAACTTGCCGTTCTCGTACAGCAGCGATACCGCGAGTCCGTCAATTTTGAGCTCGGCGACATATGACACTTTTCCGCCGGCTCCTTCGGATGCGCGGCGGTCAAAGTCGCGCAGATCCTGCTCGTTGAACGCATTGCCGAGGCTGAGCATCGGAACGTTATGCTGCACTTTTTCGAAAAAGTCGAGCACCTTTCCGCCGACACGGACAGTCGGCGAATGCTCATCATGCAGCTCAGGGTGATTGTTCTCGAGCTCGATCAGCTCGCGCATTAAGCTATCCCACTCTGAATCCGGAACGGTCGGCTTATCGAGCACATAATATTCATAATTGTATTTTTCAAGGAGCTCGCGCAGTTCGGTAATGCGTTCTTTCGCATTGGTTTCGTTCAACTTCTTCACTCCTTACATTTTTTCAATCGGGGCAAATTTCGCGAGCAACCGCTTCAGTCCGACCGGCTGCGGGAAGGCGATGTCGAGCTCAAGCGAGTCGCCTGTGCCGCGCATGCTCACGACCGTACCGGTTTCCCACTTGCGATGCTTTACTTTGTCGCCGACGCGCCAGTCGGATTTTTCTCCGCCTGATGAAGTGGTTTTTGGTGCTGTGATCTTGTTCCGCATGAACGACGGCACGTTCTGCTGCTGAGCCGTACGTGCGCCGCGCGCCCATGACGGCATTTCTTTTTCCATCACTTCGAGCAGCTCTTCTGGAATTTCCGAAATGAAACGCGACACCGGGTTTGAGTTCGTGCGGCCATACAATGTGCGGCTGCGCGCGTTCGTGAGGTACAGCTCCTGCTCGGCACGCGTGATGCCGACATACGCTAAGCGGCGTTCCTCTTCCATTTCATTTTCTTCAAAAAGCGCCCGGCTATGCGGGAACACCCCTTCTTCCATCCCCATCAGGAACACGACCGGGAATTCAAGGCCTTTTGCCGAGTGCAGCGTCATGAGCACGACGCTTTCTTTCGGCTTGTCGTTCACGGTGCCGTCTTCGTCCAGCTTGTCGATGTCCGCCACGAGGGCAAGGTCAGTAAGGAATGCGAGCAGCGATTTGTCGTCCTGGCGCTTTTCAAAGTCCTTCGTAACAGATAAAAATTCTTCCAAGTTCTCAAGGCGCGCCTGCGCTTCGAGCGTTTTTTCATTCTTCAGCATGTCGCGGTAACCCGTCTTGTCGAGCACTTCTTCCACGAGCTCCGTCACCGATAAAAATTCCTGCATTCGGTTCCAGTTCTCAATCTGGCTGGCAAACTCTCGCAATACCGCCGTAAAGCGAGCTGTCAGGCCGATCTGCTCCACTTCCTGCAGCGCCTGATACATGGACAGGTCATTGTCCGCGCCGTATTGGGCGATTTTATCAACCGTTGACGCACCAATGCCGCGTTTCGGAACGTTAATGATGCGCGTCAAGCTGATGTCATCGTCCGGATTCGAGATGAGGCGAAGGTACGCGAGGATATCTTTGATCTCTTTTCTGTCATAGAACTTGATGCCGCCGACGATGTTGTACTGAATGTTCGACTTGATCAATACTTCCTCGATCACACGAGACTGAGCGTTCGTGCGGTAGAGGATCGCGATTTCATTATTTTTGCGCTTGCCGCTCGTCGTCATTTCGCGAATTTTGCCCGCGACAAAGTGACCTTCATCATGCTCGCTGTCGGCTTGATAATGGATGATATTCGTGCCGTCGTCATTATCGGTCCAGAGATTTTTCGGCTTGCGTGTCGCGTTGTTCTGAATCACCTTGTTCGCTGCGTCGAGAATTTTTTTCGTGGATCGGTAGTTTTGCTCGAGCAGAATCACCTTCGCGTCGCCATAGTCTTCCTCAAACGACAGGATGTTCGCGATATCTGCTCCGCGCCAGCCATAGATCGACTGATCACTGTCCCCAACGACGCACAGGTTGCGGAAACGGTCGGCGAGCATCTTCACGAGCATATACTGCGCACGGTTCGTATCCTGATACTCGTCGACGTGAATGTATTGAAACTTGCGCTGATAAAATTCCAGCACCTCAGGCACACGCGAGAACAGGTGGATCGTCGTCATGATCAGGTCGTCAAAATCAAGCGCATGGTTCTTTTTCAGGCGCTTTTCGTACTCCATGTACACGTCATGAACGATGTCATCAAACGGTCCGCTCTTGATCTTTTCGAAGTCTTTGGACGTTTTCAGCTCGTTCTTCAGTGACGAGATCGCGCCAAGAATGCTGCGCGGCTCGAATTTCTTTGGGTCGAGGTTCTTGTCTTTTAAAATATTTTTGATAACCGATAATTGGTCGGTAGAATCGAGAATCGTAAAGTTGCGGTTAAATCCTATGCGGTCGATGTCGCGGCGCAAAATACGGACGCACATCGAGTGGAACGTGGAGATCCAGATGTCTTCGGCCACTGGGCCTGTAATTTTCGCCACACGCTCTTTCATCTCGCGTGCCGCTTTATTCGTAAACGTGATCGCCAATATGCTCCATGGCGCCACCTGCTTTTCCATCATCAAATACGCGATGCGATGTGTCAGCACGCGCGTCTTTCCGCTTCCCGCTCCGGCCATGATCAAAAGCGGTCCGTCCGTATGCTTGACGGCCGCACGCTGCTCCGGGTTCAGGCCGGAAAGCAGCTTCTCAACTAGCTGGTTCATACTCATAAACAAACACCACCCTACCTAACTTGTAATATTATGCCCCTTTTACCGCCTTTACGGTCTCGAGCGCTTGCTTCACATTTTCATAGATCACGTTGCCGACCACGACTGTGTCCGCATATTGTGCCATATCACGCGCCTGTTCGGCTGTCTTGATGCCGCCCCCATAATACAGCTTCGTCTCGCTGAGCACACCTGATACGTCTTTTACCAGTTCAGGATCACCGTACATGCCGCTGTATTCAACATAAAAAATAGGCAGCTTGAACATTTTTTCTGCCAGTCGGGCATAAGCTACTACATCATCTGCTGTGAGGGCTGGCTTGGCGTGCGACAGTTTCGCCGCCTTGCAGTCCGGGTTCAATATCACATAGCCTTCTGTCACAATCTCGTCCCAGTTCATGATCGGGCCATACTCTTTCACCGCGTCATGCTGCAGCCCGACAATAAATTTAGGTTCTGAGCTATTGAGCACGGTCGGAATATAATAAAAGTCGAACCCCGGTGTGATCGATTCGGTGTTGGACACCTCGAGCACGCACGGCACCATATAGCGGCGGATGCGTGACATCAAGTGCAGTGTGTTATCAAGGGTCACCCCATCACTGCCGCCGACCATGACTGCGTCGGTTCCTGATTCGCACACCGCTTCCAAGTCGGCGTCGCTGATTTCTTTTTCCGGGTCGAGCTTAAAGACGTGCTTCCACTCCTGATAATCGTACATGAATGGTTTTCCTCCTGCTATTTGCGGCTGATTTCGCCGCACGATCAACCTGTTTCTATTCTTAGCCATTATAACAGAATTAAAAATGCTGCTCTATCTTTGACATCAGGGAAAGTGCTGGCAGATAGGAATCGAAAAAGGAGAAAAGAGCCTATGTTTTTTCTGCAAATCGATCATGAAGTGGTGTTAAAAGAAGGAAATGTGAAAGAAGCGGAGATTTTTTTTCAGCTGACCGATCGTTCCCGCGCCAAGCTCTCTCCCTGGCTGATGTGGGTGAACCAGACGCATTCAGTGAAGGACGCGAAGGAATTCTTGAAAATGGTGAGTAAAAAGCAAAAAGAACATACCGATCTTGTCGGCTTTATCTGGTACCGCAATACCATGGCCGGTTCGGTCGCTCTGTACGATATCAAATGGCACAATAAGTCTGCTTCTATCGGCTATTGGGTCGGCAGCGGCTTTGAAGGACGCGGCATCGCCAAGCGCGGGGCGCACGGCATGCTTCTGTACGCCTTCTACCAGCTTGGCTTGAACCGGATCGAGCTGCGCGCAGCCGGTGAAAACACCCGCAGCATCATGCTCGCCGAACGCCTCGGGTTCACACCAGAAGGCCGTCTCCGGCAAGCCGAATGGATCAACGGCAGCTGCCGCGATCTTGTGCAATACAGCTTATTGCGTGAAGACGCGGAAAAGTGGATGGTGTGAGCAAGCAGGGGGGTCCGGTACGCGGTGTACCGGACCCCCCTGCTTGCTGTTATTTTGATTCTCGGGCGAAATTTGAGATTTACGGGCGAGAGTGGAGTGCTTTCGGGCAAGATTTGGATTTTGCGGGCGAGAAATCAAATTTACGGGCGAGCCCCCACTCGCCCAAACAAAAACCACCCGACAGCCAACGTGCTGGGGTGGTTTTCGCCTAATCTAGTTCTTTTCTTCTAGCACATCACCTGCATGTGAGAGCAGAGCGGTCAGTTCTTGGCTGTTTTTCTCGCCTAGGTATTCCGAACATGCACCCTGCAGGTCGTTCCATGCATGCTGCAGTGCCTGCTGGAGGGCCAGTCCTTTATCTGTCGGATAGATCAACGCTTTCGTCCGGTTTGCTTTGCGCTCAATCAGTTGCTGTGACACCAGCTTATCCACAAACCTTGTTATGGTAGATGGAGCGATATGAAGCTCCGCCCCCAATTCAGTCTGAGATATACCTGGCTTATTGTTCGCGACCATCAGCATGAAGGCAAGGGTCGGAGAAAGCCCGGTATCTTTGAAGCACTTCTCCGCCAAGCGTGTGATTGCTCTGGACATCCGGTTCACATTAAAATAAAGGCAGTCCTCGAGGTATTTTTCTCCCATTTATGTATCACCTCGATATGCGTGATTACTAGCTCTTTCTCTTTTATTCGACAAAAAAAAGAAAAGACCTGCAAACGCTTTACGCGCTACAGGTTTTCTTTTGGCGGATCATTTTCGTGCACGCGCTCAAGCACCATCTGATACGCGTCGTTGCCGAAATTGAGGCAGCGTTTCACACGGGAAATCGTCGCCGTGCTCGCACCCGTTTCGGTTTCAATCTTATGATACGTCTTGCCTTCACGCAGCATGCGTGCCACTTCCAAGCGCTGAGCAAGCGACTGGATCTCGTTCATCGTACAAAGGTCATCGAAGAATCGATAGCATTCTTCTTTATCTTTTAGCGTAAGCACGGATTCAAACAGCTGATCCAGCGCCTTGCCTCTTAGTTTATCGATTTGCATTGATATAGCACTCCTTTATTCCATACTTACACTCTTATCCATCCCAGATGGCACGATGTTCACCCATGTCTTGCCTGGGATCCATTTTCCGCCATCTGGTACGATTCTTCCATTCTCATTTTTCCATGAGATCTGTTGAACCATTCCTCTTTGGAACAATAACGCTTTTCCGCCGGAATGTAAATCGATGTCACGGCGCCCGCTGCTGTCCGCTGTAATATGCTGTGCTTCCACCACGAACACATTTTCCACCGCGATCGGCGTTTCGGTTTCACGATCCATAGAAGGAACGCCATCCATCGACCGGACATACCGATTCTTCTTATCGTCATAGCTGTAAACGATAGATTCACGGCTGTTGTAGCGGACCGTAATCTCGTTAGCCTGATCGCCCTGCAGACGCTTGACTTCTTCTTTCTTTAAAAAAGGAAGAGGTTCGCTTTTCGCTTGCAAAGGATAGCTTAGCATCTCAGCGCCTTTTTCGATGCTTTCTGATGTGATGTACGAGTTATGCGGCGGTTTGCGGAAATCCGCCCGCTCAAAAAGGGTGCCGTCATATTTCATGCCGTTCAGGTTATCGACCGAACCGCTCTCGAGTATATGCTGCGCCTCAGGGCTATAGCCATGCGCGACGAAAAGCGCATCATAGCCCTCGCTCAAGCTTATAAAATAATCACGCGCACTGCGCACCGGGCCGATCACTTTCGGCACCTCGCTTTGGAATATAGCGAGAAACCGCGTGATGTCGCCTTCTGCCAGGACTTCATAGACGATGTCCGCTTGATGAAGACCAGACTGCGGACGCGCTTTCTCATGGTTATTCACCATAACAGCGACCGGCCGGCGCGTGACGTCACTGTTCGTCTGCTTTCCGGTAAGAGGAAACACATATTTGTATGTTTTTTGCTTTTTGACTGATTCAGACGCCTCCGCTTGATCCACTTTGCCGTCTTTTAGAATTTCCTTTGAATCTTTGCATGCTGTCAGCGACACGCTTATGACCAGGCATAATAAAATCAGCAGCCACTTTCTCATGAAGTCACAACCTTTTTACATTCATTCTATTGCCTGATCCTTTTATATATTAACGCATAATAGAAGGAAAAAGTAACCCTTTATTCTTCACATCATAAATTCCGCGCTGTGTAATCCGGATATACGGCAAATGGGTGGAAGAGAAAAACAAAAGACTGTAGATCGGATCCTCGTACTGATAACCGCGTGCACGAAGCGCTTCGGTCAGCGCTTTTTCTTCCCCTATTAATTCTTCGACAGCAGAATTCGACATCCCTCCTGCGAGCGGAAGTTTAATTTCAGCAGCTACTCCCCCATCTTCGGTCAGCACGATTCCGCCTCCGATCTCCTTCGCACGGTCGAACGCCCGCTTCATCTCAGCTTTATTTTTCCCGATCAGCAAAACATCGCCCGTGTTCGAGTACGTGCTCGCAAACCCGGCCAGGTTCTTAGCAAACCCCTTCACGACAGTATTGATCCGCCACTTGCCGTTCCGGTCGACAAGCATGAGGAAGCATTCGTCACTTTCATCATGGATCACATCTACGGTCGTATCAATCGATACATTATAAGGCCGTGTGATGACCGAATTGTACATCTCAATCCCGACGAGTCCGGAGAACCGGAAATCGTCCATCCTAATGTCCCAGTCAAACGTGCGCTTTTGGATGCCGTGTCCGCTCCAGTCAAACTCTTTGTCTCGCTCCGCTTCCACAGCCGCTCCGTCCTTTTTCACCCATTCACCCTTTGCCAGCACCGATTCTGGTACAGGATTGCGGATGTCCGATAAAATGTTCAGATGGGCGATGCGCCCCGGTGCGATCATGCCAAACAAGTGATCAAGCTGATAATAGCGCGCCACATTGTACGATGCCATCTGATACGCATCAATCGGATCGATTTCGGCATCAAGCGCGATTCTGATCATCTCATCTGTCACACCGTTTTGGTAAAAAGCCGGCGTGGATCCATCTGTTGTCATGAAAACACGGTCAAACTGGCTGACACCCTCTTCTTTCAGCTCGCGCAGCAGCTTCGGAAGGTCCGGACGGATAGAAGAATAGCGCAGTGACAGCGTCAAGCCGGCGTTCAAACGGTCGATCGCTTCTGCTCCAGTCATCGCCTCGTGATCACAGTCCACGCCGAGCAGCACCATCTGCTGCAGCGTTTTTTCGGACGCACCAGGCAAGTGCCCTTCTATCCTCTTTCCGGCTTTCTTCGTATCACTCATCCATTGTAATATCGTGTCGTCACCCTGCAGCACGCGCGGCCAGCTAGTCAGCTCTCCGCCCTGCAGCACCCAAGGGCTGTCGAGCAGTTTTTTGATGCTTTTTGTGGAAAAATACTTTTCTTCTTCAAGCAGCTCTGTTTGCGCATCATAACGGCACCACCAGAAAAAGGTCGCAGGCAGCTCGTTCATATCCTCCATTAAAGTAAGCGCTTTCGTAACGTTCAATTCAAAAAGCAACGCAAAGTTATCACAAAGAAACGTCGCCGTCCCGCGCTGCAATGCATATTGACTGAGCGTCTGGGGATTATATAGCTGAAACGGATGGCAGTGCGGCTCGATATAGCTCGGCACCACATATTTTCCGTCCAAATCGATGATTTCCGTGCTGTCCGCGTTCTCTGGCAACCGGCTTCCCCCATACACGATGCGGTCTTCATACAGCCAGATATTCGCGTTGCTCCACGTCCGAAGTGCAGAGTTCAAGTATGCCGCATTTTTTAGGACCTTTGTCGGCGCCAGCTCATTGCGCACAACCGCCGTATGCTTTCTCATCTGCGTTTTATTCCAAAGTGTTAAAGTGCTTCCCACGCCTGTTCACCTGTCTTTTTCTAGAATTCTTTTACTAAGAATAGCACAGAATAAGCGAAAAGTTACAAAGAATGAAAGGGGTTTCATAAATGAGACAAAATATTGGGCTGGTTAACGCGATGATTCGAATTGCTGGAGGTCTGACGGTGCTCGCGGTGTATAGTGCCAAATTTTCCCGTAAGCCGCAGAAAGAGTCGTATATCCTGATGATGATGCTCGGCGCGATGAAGGTGGCAGAAGGCGTCGTCCGCTTCTGTCCTGTCACCGAGCTGTTCCACGTGACGAAGGAAATCAATGAGATGAAGATTGATGATATTGCGGATAGTGATATCGTGAATCCGTCTTAAAAATATAAGCCTAACTTCGTTTATATGAAGAATTCGGAGAAATGGTTGATTTCCGTTACAGCCGCACGCTTATCCAGAGGGTGAGGCGGAAAACGCGGGTGGGCTCGTTTAGCCTAGGGCAAGCAAATGAGAAAGGGACCTAAAGGATCGGTTTGTGACTTATTGGACACTGGCTCATTTGACCTCGAGGGGCTAGCCGCACCTTTCACTGCAATCAACCTGATTCAAGGAGTACACGGATGTAGTAAAAGAGAAGTTCATAATCGCAACTTCATGTAAGTCATTTATTTTTAAGAAACTTTAGGGTAATTGAAAAAAGCGGCGCTGGGCCGCTTTTGGGAGGTATGGCTATGTCGTGGGAGTTTGTGATGGATTCTTTGTTCTTGTATGCTTTGGTTATTGGCTGTGTTGTGGCGGTGCTGTTTGTGTATATCAAAAAGCGGCGCGCGCGGTAGCTTTGTCTCCGATATCGGTTCGGTAGAAGGAGCCGGCGCAGTTGATTTTGGATAGTGTTTGATAGGCTTGTTTTTGTGCGTCTGAGAGGGTAGCGCCGAGTGCTGCCGTGAGCAGGATGCGTCCTCCGTCTGTGACGAGTTCACCGGCGGTTTTTTTCGTGCCGGCGTGGAAAATGAATTCGTTTTCAGGCAGACCGGTGATGGGAACGCCTTTGTCATAGTCTTCCGGATAACCGCCCGAGGCGAGAACAACCCCTACTGCCGCTTCACTGCGCCATTTCAGCTGCACGGGCTTGTTGTCCAGGATGTCTAAGATTAGCTGCGCCAGGTCGTTTTCCAGGCGAGGCAAAATCACTTGTGTTTCCGGATCGCCGAAACGGGCGTTGAACTCGATGACTTTCGGTCCGTCCGCTGTGAGCATGAGGCCAGCGTATAAGATACCGGTAAAAGGGCGGCCTTCTGCTGCCATCGCTTTGGCGGCTTGGTTGAGCACCGTTTCGACGGATGCGGCCACCGCACTGCCAGGTATTTGCGGCACGGGTGAGTATGCGCCCATCCCGCCTGTGTTCGGTCCTTTGTCTCCGGTGAACGCGCGCTTGTGGTCCTGCGCGATTTCCATCGGGTACACGGTCTCGCCATGCACGAAAGCCATGAGCGAGAACTCTTCGCCCTGAAGAAATTCCTCAATGACCACTTTGCTGCCGGCTGATTGAAATTTATGGTTGAGCAAGATATCCTCAAGCCCTGCCTTGGCTTCCTCAAGTGTCATCGCCACGATCACACCTTTTCCTGCCGCAAGCCCGTCCGCCTTAAGGACGATCGGCGCGCCTTTTTGCTGCACATACGACCATGCCTCGTCAAAATCGGTGAACGTTTCATAATCAGCGGTCGGGATGCTGTATGTTTTCATGAGCTGCTTCGCGAATGATTTGCTGCCTTCAATTTCGGCGGCGGCTTTTGTCGGCGCGAAGATTTTCAGCCCTTCTACTTGGAATGCGTCGGCGAGTCCTTCGAGCAGCGGCACCTCTGGACCGACAAATGTGAGATCAATTTCGCGGCTTCTCACAAATTTGATGAGCGACTGGATATCATTTTCCTGAATGTCCACGCATTCGGCAATGTTGTCGATTCCCGGGTTTCCGGGCGCCGCGAACACTTTCGTCACCGATGGACTGCTGGCAAACTTCCAGACAAGCGCGTGCTCCCTGCCTCCCCTTCCGATCACTAAAACCTTCATGATGAAACCTCCCCGCGAGTTAATTTCGGTGTATCTGCAAATAAAGTTGTCAGATTCGCAAATAAATTTTCAAACTTGCAAATAAAATATTGGAATTTGCAAATAAACTTCTCAAATCCGCAAATAAACGCGGAAAACCTTAATGTTTGAAGTGCCGGACCCCTGTGAATACCATCGCGATGCCGTATTCGTCGGCTTTTTTTATCGAATCTTCGTCGCGAACGGAGCCTCCTGGCTGAATAATGGCTGTTATGCCGGCTTTTGCTGCAGCTTCGACGGTATCATCCATCGGAAAGAACGCATCTGATCCGAGCGCCGAGCCTTTTGCGAGTTCGCCAGCCTGCTCGATGGCGATTTTCGCTGCGCCGACGCGGTTCATCTGGCCAGCACCAACTCCGACGGTCATCTCATCGCGCGCCAGGACGATGGCGTTGGATTTCACATGCTTGACGACCTTCCAAGCTAGCTTCAGATCGGCCCACTCTTTTTCTGTCGGCTGGCGTTTCGTCGGAACACTCACATTCGCCTCATCTAATCCGAATGCGTCTTCGTCCTGGACGAGCATGCCGCCAGCAATGGTTGTGATCTTTTTGCCGATTACGCCGTGCTTCTCAAACGGTACGATCATCAGGCGGATATTTTTCTTTTGCGTCAAAACCGCTAGTGCTTCCTCTGAAAAAGAGGGCGCGATGACGATTTCCAGGAAAATTTCGCTCATTTTTTCAGCGGTCGGCTTGTCGATCTCCACGTTTGACGCGATAATGCCGCCGAAAATCGAGACCGGATCGGCTTCATACGCACGTTTGAACGCTTCCGCCACATCGCGCCCTGTGCCGACTCCGCAAGGGTTCATATGCTTAACCGCAACAACAGCCGGGTCGATGAATTCTCTGACGATCGCTAGCGCCGCATCAGCATCGTTAATGTTGTTGTACGACAACTCTTTTCCGTGCAGTTGCTGTGCGTTGGCGACAGACAGCACGGGTCCGAGCGGCTTCGAGTAAAACGCGGCCTTTTGATGCGGGTTCTCGCCGTAACGCAAATCCTGCTTTTTCTCAAATGTAACGGTGTATGACTCAGGATGCTCTTCTTCCACCTGCTGCGTTAAATACTCGGCGATCAGGGCGTCGTATGCAGCGGTGTGGCGGAACGTTTTAGCCGCGAGACGGCGGCGCGTTTCCACGCTTACCGCTTGATGCTGCTGCAGCTCATCCAGCACAAGACCGTAGTCTTTAGGATCGACCACCACGGTAACGTACGCGTGGTTCTTGGCTGCCGAACGAAGCATGCTCGGCCCGCCGATGTCAATGTTCTCAATCGCATCACTAAAGGCTGCGTTCTCTTTGGCAATCGTCTGCTTGAACGGATAGAGGTTCACGACAACAAGGTCGATCGGCTTGATCCCGTTCTCTTCCATCTGGGTGCGGTGGCTTTCATTGTCTCTTACCGCTAAAAGTCCGCCGTGAATCATCGGGTGCAATGTTTTCACGCGGCCGTCCATGATCTCAGGAAATCCTGTCACGTCAGAAATGCCAGTGACGGGAATGCCCGCCTCGAGCAGCGCCTTGCTCGTCCCGCCTGTTGAAATGATTTCGACGCCGCGTTCTGCGAGCGCTTTTGCAAACGGCAATAAACCTTCTTTGTCAGATACGGATATTAGTGCTCGTTGGATGCTCATTTTGTTATGCCTCCTGCCAGTTGATTGTGAAGTAGTGTTTGCAATACTCTTGGATACAGCTCATGCTCTGTTTTTTGGATGCGCGCCTGCAGCGTTTCTCGCGTGTCGCCTTCTTGCACCGGAACCGCTGCCTTCTCGATGACTGGGCCTGTGTCCATGCCGCTGTCCACATAATGAATGGTGACGCCTGTCTCCTGCACACGTGCGGCAAGCGCCTGTCCAACCGCGTCTTTACCCGGGAAATACGGAAGAAGCGACGGGTGGATGTTTACCATCCTGCCTTCAAACGCAGATAGCAGCACCGTACCGACGAGGCGCATATACCCCGCCAGTGCGATAAACTGCACATCATGCTTCTGCAATTCTTGTAAAATCTCTTGCTCGTACTCTTCTTTTGAGGAATATTCTTTTGCGTTAAAAATGAACGCTGATATCCCCGCTTTTGCCGCACGCTTTACTGCGTACGCGCCTGGTTTGTCGCAAACGAGCAGTTTAATAGAAGCAGACAGCGTTCCTTCTGCTGCCGCGTCGAGCAGCGCCTGAAAATTCGAGCCGCTGCCTGATGCAAATACGGCTACGTTCATGAAAGTTCACCGCCGCCAAATATCACGCCGTCGCCTTTTTTTACACGGCCGATCAAGTATGGTGTCTCTCCTGTGCGTTCGAGTGTTCTAATTACCGATGTCATATCATCACTATCGACCGCTAGCACCATGCCGATGCCCATGTTAAAGGTGGTGAACATCTCACCGCGGCCGATGTTACCAGCTTTCTCCACCATCTCAAAAACAGGAGGTATCGGCCACGATCCGTAATCCACTTCTGCACAAAGCCCGTCAGGCAGCATGCGCGGAATGTTTTCGATAAAACCGCCGCCCGTAATGTGAGCTGCACCGTGGATGTTGAACGACTCAAACACCTCCAGCAGCGGCTTCACATAAATTTTGGTCGGTGTTAAAAGCTCAGCGCCGAGTGTACGACCGCTCAGTTCAGCGAATGTGTCAGACAAGCTGTATCCTGCCTGATCGAGCAGCACCTTGCGCACAAGAGAAAATCCGTTGCTGTGCAGGCCGCTGGACGAAAGGCCGATCAACACGTCGCCTTCCTTCACGTTCTCGGGCTTTAGCAGCTTCGACTTTTCGGCGATTCCGACTGAAAAACCGGCGATGTCGTATTCGCCGTCCGGATAAAATCCTGGCATCTCCGCCGTTTCGCCGCCGATAAGGGCGCAGCCTGCACTCTCACAGCCGTCAGCGATGCCTTTTACAATTTGCTCTGCTTTTTCAGGAACAAGCTTGCCGCATGCCAGGTAATCTAAAAAGTAAAGCGGCTCTGCTCCTTGCGCAGCGATGTCGTTTACGCACATGGCGACAGCATCGATGCCAATCGTATCGTGCGTATCTAGCATGAACGCGAGCTTCAGCTTCGTCCCAACGCCATCTGTTCCGGATACTAATACCGGCTCTTTATGCTTGATGTTGGACAGATCAAACATGGCGCCAAACCCGCCAAGACCTGCCATCACCTCAGGACGCGCTGTTCTCAGTGCATGCTTCTTCATCCGTTCGACTGCCTCATAGCCAGCCTCTATATTAACCCCCGCCTGCTTATATGCTTCAGCCATCGTGAATCCTCCTAAGTTCGGGGTCCGGTACCATTTTACCGGACCCCGTGCTAGTTCAGTGCTGTTGTTAAATGGTACCGGACCCCATTGTTTATATGCCGAGTTACGCTAACATTTTCTTTGATGTCTTCAAACATCTGGGGTCCGGTACCAAGAATTTGGCTTCCGTGCCCTGTTTGGCTAACATGGTCTTCGATGTTTCAAACATCTGGGGTCCGGTACCAAGATAATTATCTTCGATATTATCAACCCCGTTATTGGTACCGGACCCCACTGTGGGAGGCTTCGCTGTTTTTGGCCTTCCCTTTGGGATGCTAAAAAGTTAAACCATCTCTTTTTCGTATGGCATGACGGTGTCTGGGTAGATTTCTGTTGGGTACTTGCCGGTGAAGCAGGCGACGCATTGGCCGCAGTTTGGTTCGTTTTGCGGTCTGCCAATTCCCCGGAACAGCCCGTCGAGCGTGATGAAGGCGAGCGAGTCGGCGCCGATCATCTCACAGATTTCGTCTGGTGTGTGCTTAGAGGCAATCAGCTCCTCGCGCTCGGACGTATCGATGCCGTAGTAGCATGGATGGGCAATGGGCGGTGCGGTGATGCGTACGTGCACCTCCGTCGCACCTGCCGCGCGCAGCATGCCGACGATGCGGCGGCTTGTTGTGCCGCGCACGATGGAGTCGTCGACCATGACGACTCGCTTGCCTTCGACAATTGCCCGGACTGGCGACAGCTTCATTTTCACACCAAGCTCGCGCAGTTCCTGTGACGGCTGTATGAACGTGCGTCCAACGTATCGGTTTTTGATCAAGCCGATTTCATACGGAATGCCTGATGCTTCGGCATAGCCGATGGCCGCTGAGATGCTGGAATCGGGTACGCCTGTTACGACATCGGCTTCGACTGGCGCTTCCATGGCCATCACTTTACCAAGAGACTTTCGTGCGGCGTGGACGTTGATGCCTTCGATGTTGCTGTCTGGCCGAGAAAAGTAGATGTATTCCATCGAACACATGGACCGTTGTACAGATGTGGAGAAGAACTCAGAAGTGAGTCCATCGTTATTAATCACAAGCAGTTCGCCTGGCTGGACATCGCGCAAATACTGGGCACCGACCACATCAAACGCGCATGTTTCGCTCGCTATCACATACGCATCGCCCAATATGCCGATCGACAGCGGACGCAAACCGTTCGGATCGCGTGCTACCATAATTTCTGTTTCAGTCATAATAAGAAAAGAGTAAGCGCCTTTTAGCATGGTTAGAGCGTTTTTCACACGATCCTTCAAATTACTATAGCCGCTTCTCTTGATCAAATGAGCGAGTACCTCAGTATCAGAACTCGTCTGAAAAATGCTGCCCTGTGACTCGAGCTGATGCTTGAGTGCATTGGCGTTCACCAAGTTTCCGTTATGCGCGAGTGCGAGTGAGCCTGTCTGTGAACGGAACAGCAGCGGCTGGACGTTCGCGTATTCTGCTCCGCCTGCTGTCGCATAACGGACGTGAGCGATTGCCGCCATACCTGTCAGGTCCTCGAGCTCGCCTTTTCCGAACACTTCGTTCACGAGTCCGTGCCCTTTATGCATTTTCAGCCGCTCGCCGTCTGTCACGACGATGCCGGCGCCTTCCTGGCCGCGGTGCTGCATGCTGTGAAGTCCGTAATACGATAACTGTGCTGCTTCACGGCTTCCCCATATGCCAAACACGCCGCATTCTTCGTTTAAGCCTTTGATGTCAGCAAGCATGGGATGGCTCCTCTCCAAGCTTTCTCCAATTCTTCATGACTGCATTTCACGAGCTCACGGCCTTCTGCACCATCGATCGAGAGCCCTGGCTCCTGCCTGACGAACCCGATCTGCACCGCGTCACTCATCACGTTTTCAAAATCTGCTGCATGCTCCGGTTTAACAGTCAGTATGAAGCGTGACTGTGACTCGCCGAAAAGGGAACCGCTCTCGTCACCTTCTAAAACGACAGAAGCTCCAATGTTTCCGTTCATCACACACTCTGCCAAAGCAACAGCCGCCCCGCCTTCTGCCACATCATGCGCCGACTGCACGTAGCCTTTTTGAATCGCCTTTAAAAGCTGCTCTTGGCGCATCCATTCTACCTCAAGATCCAATTCAGGCGCTTTGCCGGAAATCGAGCCTGCCAGCATTTTCTGCAGCTCGCTTCCGCCAAACTCCGCTTTGCTCTCACCGACAAGATAGATCAGGTCTCCTGCGTTTTTAAAATGCTGTGTTGTGATATGCTCGATGTTCTCGATCAGCCCAACCATACCGATGACCGGCGTTGGGTAGACCGCGACTCCGTTCGTTTCATTGTAAAGCGACACGTTTCCGCCGATGACCGGTGTCTCGAGCTTGCGGCACGCCGCGCTCATGCCGTCTGCTGCTTTTTCAAGCTGCCAGAAGATTTCCGGCTTTTCTGGGTTTCCGAAGTTCAAGCAATCTGTTACCGCGAGCGGCTTTGCACCTGAACATACGAGATTGCGAGCCGCTTCGGCTACGGCAATCTTACCGCCCACTTCTGGATCGAGATATAAATAGCGAGAGTTGCAGTCGGTTGTCATCGCGAGCGCTTTTTCCTTGCCGCGAATCCTCACAACCGCTGCATCCGAGCCTGGCGCGACCGCCGTGTTCGTGCGGACCATATAATCATATTGATTGAACACCCACTCTTTGCTCGCGATCGTCGGCTGAGATAACAGCTGAAGCAATGTTTCTTTGTAGCTATCAATCTCTGGCACGTAAGGATCGGCAGTCTGGAATTCTGCAAAATAAGCCGGTTCACTCGATGGCTTGTTGTACACCGGTGCGTCTTCTGCAAGCGCGTCGACTGGCAGCTCTGCCACGACCTCGCCGTGATGTAGCAATCGCAGCACTTTTTCGTCAATAACTGACCCGATTGTGACGGCGTCTAGATCCCATTTTTCGAAATAAGCCGCCGCTTCGTGCTCGCGTCCTTTTTCAACAACTAAAAGCATGCGTTCCTGTGACTCAGAAAGCATCATCTCGTATGCCGTCATGCCCGTTTCGCGCTGCGGCACGAGGTCAAGGTTCATCTCAATCCCAACGCCCGCTTTACTCGCCATTTCAGCAGAAGAGCTCGTTAGTCCCGCTGCACCCATATCCTGAATGCCAACGAGAGCGTCACAGCCTTGAATCACTTCTAGGCACGCTTCCATCAGCAATTTTTCCATGAACGGATCGCCGACTTGTACGGCCGGTCGTTTTTCTTCAGACGCATCCGTCAGTTCTTCGGAAGCGAACGTCGCACCGTGAATGCCGTCGCGCCCTGTTTTCGCGCCAACGTACATGACCGAGTTGCCGATGCCGTGCGCCTGCCCTTTTTTAATATCTTTATGATCGATAAGGCCAACACACATCGCGTTCACGAGCGGGTTGCCTTCGTATGACGCGTCGAACTGCACCTCGCCGCCGACTGTCGGGATGCCGATGCAGTTGCCGTAGCCGGCGATGCCTGCTACCACTTGCTCGAACAAATATTTTACACGCTCACTCTCGAGCTCACCGAAACGTAGGGAGTTTAATAGTGCGATCGGACGCGCGCCCATCGAGAACACGTCACGGATGATACCGCCGACACCTGTCGCTGCGCCCTGGTACGGCTCAATCGCGGACGGGTGATTGTGCGATTCAATTTTAAAAACAACCGCCTGGCCGTCACCAATGTCCACGATCCCAGCGCCTTCGCCAGGTCCTTGCAGCACGTGCTTGCCTTCCACCGGAAACTTGCGCAGCACCGGCTTCGAGTTTTTATACGAACAATGCTCGCTCCACATAACCGAGAACAACCCGGTTTCCGTCCAGTTCGGGAGACGTCCGATGATGCTTTGAATCAGTTCAAACTCGTTGTCACTTAAGCCCATTTCACGGTATAAACGCTGTTCCTTGATTTGTTGATCACTTGGTTCCTGATGAGATAACATGGCTTTCCCTCCAGCTCTTTACAATCGATTGGAATAGCTTTAATCCGTCCTCGCTGCCAAGCAGCTTTTCAACCGCGCGTTCCGGGTGCGGCATCATGCCGAGCACGTTTCCGGCGCGGTTCGTAATGCCTGCAATATCGGCGACCGATCCGTTCGGGTTGCTGGCGTAGCGGAACACGATCTGGTTGTTTTTCTCCAGCTCCTGAAGGGCATCATCGTCACAAAAATAGTTTCCTTCGCCATGAGCGACTGGAATCGTGATAACCTCGCCCTTTTCATAGCTGTTCGTGAACATCGTCGCGTTGTTTTCCACCACAAGCTTTTCCGGACGGCAGATGAATTTCAGCGATTCGTTTCGTCTCATCGCGCCAGGCAATAGACCCGCTTCGAGAAGAATTTGAAATCCGTTACAGACGCCAAGGACTGGCTTTCCGGCATTCGCCGCTTTTACGACTTCTTCCATCACGTTCGCGAAACGCGCGATTGCACCTGTGCGAAGATAGTCGCCGTACGAAAACCCGCCAGGCAATAAAATACCGTCAAATCGGCTTAAGTCACGTTCTGTATGCCAAACATATTCTGCTTCACTCCCGAGCGTATCGGCCACCGCGTGGTACATGTCGGTGTCACAGTTCGAGCCCGGGAACACAATCACCGCGAATCTCACTGTGCGACGACCTCCTCCACCTCATACGTGTAGTCTTCAATGACCGGGTTGGAAAGCAGCTTGCGGCACATTTCATTCACTTTTTCATCGATATCATAATCGCCTTCTTCAAACGTCAGCTCTAGATACTTGCCGATGCGCACGTCCGACACCTCTGTGTGAGACATTTTGTGAAGCGATCCTTTTACAGCTGAACCTTGTGGATCTAGAACACTTTCTTTTAAGGTGACAAATACTTTTACTTTGTACATGGTACTCCTCCTAGGCGTTCTAAAATTTTTTCGTACGCTGCTGCTAGATTGCCGAGATCTCGGCGGAATACATCTTTATCAAGCTTTTCATTCGTTTCGCTGTCCCATAAACGGCACGTGTCAGGCGAGATCTCATCTGCTAAAAGGAGCTGCCCTTTTTCATCCGTTCCGTACTCAAGCTTAAAGTCGACGAGCTTCACATTTTTTGACGCGAAGTATGATGTGAGCACGTCATTCACACGCAGCGCTTTCTCGCGCATTTCGGTCAGCTGATCTGGCGTGGCAAGGTTTAAAATCGCGATATGATCGTCGTTGATGAGCGGATCACCGAGCTCGTCGTTTTTATAATAAAATTCGACGATCGTCTGCGGCAGGATTTCGCCTTCTGTCAGACCAAGGCGTTTCGCGAGTGTACCAGCCGCGATGTTACGGACGACCACTTCAATCGGCACGATGCTCACTTTTTTCACAAGCTGATCAGTCTCAGACAGACGGGTGACAAAGTGAGACGGTATGCCTTCAGCCGCCAGCATCTCAAACAATAACGAGGAAATCTCATTGTTCAAACGCCCCTTGCCTTCAATCACAGCCTTCTTCTCGCCATTAAACGCCGTCGCGCTGTCTTTATAGCTGATCCAAACCGTGCTCTCGTCACTCGTCCGATAAATTCTCTTCGCCTTTCCCTCGTACAGCATCTCCAGCTTCTCCACGGTACACAGCCCCTTCGTTTCCGCAATATTAGGAATCTTCAATCTTTAATGATTAAAAAAGAGAAAGGGAGATTGTCGTGAAGTTTCAGTTCGTTCTCCCATTTTCTAAATATCCTAACTAAACTTTGAAAGACATATCATTAAGTTACTTCTAAAAAAACACCTTGAATTCTTCTAAGCTAAAAGTTGATTGAAGTGTAAGGTGCCGACTCCTGCGGGATGAGTGAGAAGGTGAGACCCTTCAATGGCGCGTGCGACGAAGGGGCTCACCGCTCACCCCGCGGAAAGCGTGCACCTGAAACGTAAATCAACTACTCCAGTGAATTCTTATCATGTTTTTTAAAGACCCAATCTTTCAAAAATCGTATCAACCTGTGACAGGTGGTACGAATAATCAAAGCAATCTTCAATCTCGGCTGGTGTTAATTTTTCTGTGATCTGCGGCTCTGCCTCAATTAGTGTGCGGAACTGGACGCCTTCTTCCCATGCTTGCATCGCTTTTGGCTGGACGATGTCGTAGGCGGCTTCGCGTGCCATGCCTTTGTCGATCAGCTTAAGCAACACGCGCTGCGAGTAGATCAAGCCGTACGTGCGGGCCATGTTGCGCTTCATGTTCTCTGGGAACACCGTCAAATTTTTCACGATGTTGCCAAAGCGATTCAGCATATAGTTCAACAAGATCGTCGCATCTGGCAGGATGATGCGCTCAGCAGATGAATGCGATATATCGCGTTCGTGCCAAAGCGATACGTTCTCAAACGCCGTCATCATGTGGCCGCGGATGACACGCGCGAGCCCTGTCATGTTCTCAGAGCCGATCGGGTTGCGCTTATGCGGCATAGCGGACGAACCTTTCTGGCCTTTTGCGAAAAACTCTTCCACCTCGCGCGTTTCGCTCTTTTGCAATCCGCGAATTTCTGTCGCGAACTTTTCGATGCTCGTCGCAATCAAAGCAAGTGTGGACACGTAATGAGCGTGGCGGTCACGCTGCAATGTTTGCGTGGAGATCGGCGCTGCTTCAAGCCCAAGATTCTCACACACATATTTTTCAACGAACGGGTCGATGTTCGCGTATGTACCGACTGCACCCGACAGCTTGCCGACACGAACCGTTTCTGCCGCCTGCTTAAAGCGCTCCACGTTGCGCTTCATTTCTTCGTACCAAAGAGCAAGCTTCAAACCGAACGTCGTCGGCTCAGCATGAACGCCGTGTGTGCGACCCATCATGACTGTGTACTTATGTTCTTTCGCCTTTTCACCTAAAATCGCGACAAAACGGTCAAGGTCAGCGGCTAAAATGTTGTTCGCCTGCAGCAGCATGTAGGAAAGCGCTGTGTCGACCACATCTGTGGACGTGAGGCCATAATGGACCCATTTGCGTTCTTCTCCAAGTGTCTCCGATACGGCGCGTGTGAACGCGACGACATCATGGCGCGTTTCTTGCTCGATTTCATGAATGCGGTTCATATCGAACGACGCGTTTTCACGCAGCTTTACAACGTCTTCTTTCGGGATGTCTCCGAGCTCTGCCCACGCTTCACAAGCAAGGATCTCGACCTCGAGCCATGCGTTAAAGCGGTTCTCATCTGTCCAAATCGCACCCATTTCCGGGCGTGTATAGCGTTCAATCATGATTGTACCTCCGTCGGTTTCTTCGGGAACACTTTATCGAGAATTCGGCTGGATTCGGCCATCGCCTCGTCAATCGTCTCGCCGAGCACTGTGATATGTCCCATTTTACGTTTCGTTTTCGCTTCTTCTTTTCCGTACAGATGAAGTTTAGCTTCTTTCAATTCTGATAAGTGGTTCAGTATGCTCTCTATATGTTCTCCCAAAACGTTGATCATCACAGCCGGTTTTAGTAGCTTTGTACTGCCGAGCGGCATTCCCGTGATCGCGCGGATATGCTGGTCGAACTGCGATACGGCGCATGCCTCGATCGTATAGTGGCCCGAGTTGTGCGGACGCGGCGCGAGCTCGTTCACGTATAATGTACCGTCTTTGGCCGCGAACATCTCGACGGCGAGCGTTCCGACTAAGTCGAGCTCAGCCGCGATCATACGTGCCATACGCTTCGCCTTCATTTCGACCTCTGAGGTGATTCGTGCCGGCACGATCGTCTGATGAAGGATGTTGTCCACATGTATGTTTTCTGCGACCGGGAACGTTGTCACTTCACCATTCACTCCGCGCGTGATGATAACCGAAATCTCTTTTTCAAAAGGAACCCACGCTTCGAGCACGAAATCATTGCCGTACTTTAGCAGCTCTTCTGCAATGGAAAAATCTTTGTGTGAACGAATGACAACCTGCCCTTTGCCGTCATATCCACCTCGGCATGTTTTCAGTACCGCAGGCAATCCCGTGTACTGTACTGCATCTAACAGCGATTCACCGTCATGCACCGGACGGAACGGAGCGATCTTCACGCCTGCTGCAAACAGCGTTTCTTTTTCACGCAAACGGTGCTGTGTGACTTCTAACAAACGGCTTCCCTGCGGCAGGTTCGCGTTGTTCTCCAGCCATTTTGCCGACTTTACATCGACGTTCTCAAACTCGTATGTGATCACGTCTGATTTTTCAGCAAGCTCCTTAATCCCGTTCTCATCATCATAAGCCGTCACAATTTCAAGATCGCTCACTTGACCGCACGGCGAGTCGGTCGCAGGTTCAAGCACAGTCACACGGTATCCCATCTCACGCGCGCTGAGCGCCATCATACGTCCAAGCTGTCCGCCGCCTAATATTCCGATCGTCTGCCCTGGCAACACTGTCTTAAACAAGCTGATCACTGCTTTCTAGAACCGCCGCTTCAGTCGCCGCGCGTCTTTGGATTAGTTTTTCACGCAATGTAGTGTCTTGGTTGGCGAGAATCTGCGATGCGAGAAGTCCGGCATTCGTCGCGCCCGCCTTGCCGATCGCGACCGTTGCAACCGGTACGCCGCCTGGCATCTGGACGATCGATAGCAGCGAATCGAGGCCGTTCAGCGCTTTGGACTGAACCGGCACGCCGATTACCGGGACCGTCGTCTTTGCCGCGACCATGCCGGGAAGGTGCGCTGCGCCGCCTGCTCCTGCAATAATTATCTGCAATCCTCGCTCATGTGCTGATTCCGCGTATTGATACATCAGGTCAGGGGTCCGGTGCGCCGAAACCACTTTCTTTTCATATTCGACTCCAAGCTCATCAAGTATGTCGCACGCATGCTGCATCGTCTCCCAATCTGACGTGCTTCCCATGATCACTCCGACTTTTATAGGCATAGCATACTGTCCTCCTTAAATTTTCAGAAAAATAAAAAAATCCAGCAGGGTGGACTCATCTCTACGAAACTGTGAGAGAAAGCCGCCTGTCTGGACATACTTTGCCTGAATGCATATAAAGATGACAGAATAAAAGCTTTCCCTCATAGTCTGATGAATTACTGGACATCAGGTAGAGACTTACGGGCCGTATCCCCGAAATTATATGAGGGCGATATTCATCTGATTTCATTGTAGCAATGGTGGTAGCATTCGTCAACGAAAATCGAACGATGAATGTGTTATTGGTTTAATTGTTCGGTTTTTAGACTAATTTCCCTTCGAACACGATGCGCTGTTCTTTAACTTCTACTTCAATCTTGCCGTTCTGCTTGACTTCGTGAAAAACGGGCTCTTCCATTCGCCTAACTGGCATGTAGCCTTCTGCCGCCATGCGGTCTAGACACTGCGAGATGGTTTCACCTTGTTCAACCTGAAACTTCTTTTTCGTTGGTTTCTTTTCCATTACAGCTTGCTACCTCCTGATGCTCTTCACCCAGAATCCGCCATGAAACGCTTTTGGCTCATGCGAGATGATAAACGCCTTTGGATCCAGGTGCTTGACCGTCTCATACAGACTTTTCTCCGATTTCCTCGATGTGAGGATCTCCATCATGAGTCTCTGCCCCTCACGCCCATGTGCCATCCAGTCTGTCACACCAAACCCTTTGGAGCGGATCTGGTTTGGCAAATCAGATGCCAGCTCAGTCGTGATCACATTGACAGTAATATAGCCGAGTGCGAGCTTCTCCTCAATCTTCATGCCGACCAGTACGCCTAAGCCGTAGCCGACCGCATATGCGATCAGGTTCTGGATCTTGTCCAGGTTCTCGAGCACGAGCCCTAGCCCGACGACATAGATGATGACTTCAAAAACAGAGATAAACGCCGCTAAATAACGCTGGTTTTTTAGCGTCAGGATCATTCGTATTGTAAAAAAGGATACATACACAATATTAATTAAAAGGATGATGGCAACCATCATTAACCCGTTGTTTAACATGATGACCTCCTGCTGCTTGCCTTCTTTTGTTGCTTTTTAAAATTTTTGTCTAAACACTTCTGTCTAGGATAACATTTTTTGAAACACATGGAAAATGGAGATTTTTCCAGAGGAAATATTTATTTAAGATTAGTTGTTTATGATTAAAAGAAATTATAGCAACTTCTGTTGCTGATAGAAATCAAGGGAGTTGTTGATTTCCGTTACAGGCGCACGCTTTCCGCAGGGTGGGCGGTGAGCCCCTTCGTCGCAAGCGCCATTGAAGGGTCTCACCTGTCCCACTTATCCTGCAGGAGTCGGCGCCTTACACTCCAATCAACTTTTTCAATGAAGGATTCGGGAAGATTTAAAAAATGTTTACAATGTCTTTCATAGCAACATACCCCTAAGCATTAAGCTATCAAACATATCTGGAAGAAAATTAGGTTGTTATTTTCATGTGTTAAACCAGTTTAAATGAGGGCTCGCCGGTTAAATTTGATTCTCGTCCGAAAATGTCGTGTTTCCGTCCGAGAATTTTGTATTTTCGGCCGAAAATCAGCCGTTTATGCCCGCTAATTTTTTTGAAGGTAGAAAAGTGACCAGATGATAACTGGTTTTTGTTATCTTCTGGCTTGTTTTGGGGTTGAGGCTTCTTGTGGTTTTGTTCGTGCGACCTGTTTATGTGGATTTTGACTCGTAAATGGCGCGAATTGACCTAATTTCCATCAAGTTTGACTCGCATAGCTTCTTGGAATCGCTCAAGCTTCCTTTTTTTTTAATACTAAAAAGAAGATAACCGGTGTTTGGTTATCTTCTACCTTGTTCTTAACGATTCAACAATGCCCCTAAAATAAAAAAAAGATAGGCCGATTATGCAATCGGCCTACCTTTTTTGCCTAGCGACGTCCTACTCTTACAGGGGGAAACCCTAAAGCTACCATCGGCGCTGAAGAGCTTAACTTCCGTGTTCGGTATGGAGCCGACAGCCTGTGATTGCTTCTTTGCTGGCTTGTGACGAGGAATCCACTTCTGTGGCTAGGCTAGAAGACGCAGGAACAGGACGATGCTTAACCCACAAGCTTCTTTGTTCTAATACAAAAAGAAGATAACTGGTGTTTGGTTATCTTCTACCATGCTCTTTTCTTTTCAAAAATGCTCTGAAAACAAAAAAAGATAGGCCGATTATGCAATCGGCCTACCTTTTTTGCCTAGCGACGTCCTACTCTTACAGGGGGAAACCCCCAACTACCATCGGCGCTGAAGAGCTTAACTTCCGTGTTCGGTATGGGAACGGGTGTGGCCTCTTCGCCATCATCACTAGACCTTATTTTGTTGAAAGATTGCTCTTTCAAAACTAGATATCGACGTTTCCAAACGTTATAAGGATAAGCCCTCGACCGATTAGTATCTGTCAGCTCCACGTGTCGCCACGCTTCC
>NZ_JBHTCP010000043.1:0-47016 GCF_042665465.1 Fictibacillus iocasae
ATATGATGCTCTGCGTAAGACTTAACAGGAACCGCCGTATACGGAACCGTACGTACGGTGGTACGAGAGGATGTGGAGGCTAGGCGCCTCCCCCTATCTCAATTATTAAACAAAAAGTTTCATGATGACGCCGATCGCAAAAATCAGTGAAAAGAACGCAAAGGACCAGATAAAACCTACTCCGGAGTCAATTAAATCGTTGCGTTTGCTTTGAACATCTTTTTCAAAACGATTCATTCGGCAACCCTCCTAATCCATTAATAGTATAAGACAAATACTTGCAAAAATCCATACTGAAAATGCTTTCTTTTTCCTTTGCGCTCCCGCAACTGCAAAGTCGATGGTGCTCGTTAACGGCTCTGGCTGATTAGTTGATGTTCATTTACAGAGGATGTTGAAAACATTGTCACCGTTATTCAGCAGTAGGAATAAGATAGGATAATTAATGCCGACTCGCTGACTGCCTTTAAAACCCGGGGTATTGGCGGCTGGCGTTCATTATAAATGAGAGAAGAGCACGATGTGCTGTTCTCTTTTTTTATATAACGAAAGCCCAAGTTTTCTCGCTTAACATATTGCATTATCACGGCAAAGAACATACGATTGAAAGTGGATGTGAAAGAGGTGTAAGTATGCTATCGGTCGATGACTTAAAAAAACATATAAAAAATGGCAATCTTTCTCCACTGTACCTTATATCAGGGACAGAAGATCATATTATCAATGAAGCGCTTTCTGCTTTCTCTGCAAGCTTGGGAGAAGGAGAAAAAGACTTTAATTACAGCGTGTATGATTATTACGATACGCCCATACAAACAGTAGTAGAGGACGCAGAAACCATGCCGTTCATCGGTGAGCGGCGCATTGTTATACTGAAAAACGCAATATTCTTAACTGGTGCCAAGGATAAAAGCAAAGTGGAGCACCACTTCCCCGCATTTGAAGCTTACATAAATGAGCCAGTAGAGTATACCGTGTTCGTGATTGTTGCTCCATATGAAAAGCTGGATGAACGGAAAAAAATCGTGAAGCTGCTCAAAAAGGAAGCTCAAGTGATGCCTGCCGCTCCTTTAAGCGTCGATGAAGCCAGAAAGTGGATGAGGCAAAAGGCAGCGTCTCTGTCGATTACGATAGAGAATGATGCAACAGAGCTGCTGCTCGTCAGACTTGGAGCAAATCTGGCTTCCCTGCGGTCTGAAATAGAAAAAATGGCGCTATATGCCGGTGAACATGGTACTGTTACGAAAGAAACTGTAGAACAACTCGTTCCTAAAACACTTGATGATGATATCTTCGGGCTCGTGGATGACATCGTAAAGGGTCAGAATGAAGAAGCGCTTAGAACGATGTATGACCTGCTCAAGCAAAATTACGAGCCTATTCAAATCCTGGCACTTGTGGCCAGGCAGTTTCGCATCATTTTCGGTGTAAAGGAACTCTCAAAAAAAGGATATGGCGAAAAGCAGATGGCTTCAGCGCTGAAAATCCATCCATATGCTGCTAAACTCGCTTTGCGGCAGGCTGGTAAGTTCAATGAGAAATCATTGCGCATGCTGCTTGACCGTCTTGCAGAATGTGATTATGAAATGAAGACTGGAAAGATGGATAAAGTGCTGATTCTGGAATTGCTTATTGTACAGATAGCAAGAATGCGTTAAAAATGCATGGTTGAAACATCTGAAATGACAGACAGAAGCCCCATTCCGTTTACACGAAATGGGGCTCTGTCTGTCATTTCAACAAATAAACTGGTTTTATCTTAAATAAGCACGCGGCGCGGGCGGGTTCTATACAATTGCGGCTGCCAACCGGCGTAACGCGGCTGCGTTCTATGCAACTGCGGTCGCCAACCGACTAATCTCGGGCGCAAAACCGTGAACTGCGGGCGGAATTCCGTTAATTGGAAAACCTGCTTCAACAAACCATAAAAAAGATAAAAAGAAAAAACGACCCATTTACATGGAGCCGTTTCGTGCTGATCCAATAATTTACGCGTTGATTCCGTTAAGAGTCTTTGCAAGACGAGACTTTTGACGTGATGCTGCATTCTTATGGATAAGTCCTTTAGTAGCTGCTTTGTCAAGTTTCTTAGAAGCGACAGCAAATGCTGCTGTTGCTGCTTCAGCATCCTTGTTTGCTGCCAAAGTTTCGAAGTTCTTTACTGCAGTACGCATAGCAGATTTTAGTGAAGCGTTGTGTGCACGACGCTTTTCGTTTGTTTTCACGCGCTTAATCGCTGATTTAATGTTAGCCAATCCGTTCACCTCCCTATGTAATATCGCAACCGTTCGTTGCAAAAAATAGGACACAAGGTATTTTATCAAAGTAAATTATATATTGCAATACAAGAATGAAAAGCTGTACAAAAGGAAAAAATAATATGCAGAAAGAGGGTGGTTTTTTATGGAAAAAGAAATCGACTTGAGCCGTTTTTCTGTTAGGACGGATTTGGCTGTGGAAGCAGCAGATATGCTGCTGAAAGAACAAGAGACGGTTAATAAAAGCAGCATTGAAGGTGTTGTGATCAAAGAAAAAGATGACGATGGCATTAAACTTGTACGTGTGGAGATAGATGAAAAAGGCGCAGAAGCAACCGGGAAAAAAGCGGGTGTGTATGTAACATTTGAAGTGCAGGGGATACGAGAGAAGGATTCCAAACTGCAAGAAAGAGTGCAGGAAGTGTTTGCCCGCGATTTCCACCGATTCCTAAATGAACAAGGAATTAAAGCGACGGATACGTGCCTTGTTGTTGGACTTGGCAACTGGAACGTCACACCCGATTCCCTAGGTCCGCTTGTGCTAGAGAACCTTCTTATCACGAAGCATTTGTTCGAGCTTGCCCCAGAAAATGTTCAAGAGGGGTTCCGCCCGGTCTGCGCCATCTCGCCAGGGGTCATGGGAATTACCGGGATTGAGACGAGCGATATTATCGATGGAATCGTCAAGCGGGTGAAACCGGACTTTATTATCGCGATCGACGCGCTCGCTTCCCGTTCATTAGAACGAGTGAACACGACGATTCAAGTGTCAGATACCGGAATCCACCCGGGGTCAGGAGTAGGGAACAAGCGGAAAGAATTAAGCAAAGAGACGCTTGGCATTCCTGTCATTTCAATAGGCATACCTACCGTCGTGGATGCAGCAACGATCACGAGTGACACAATTGATTACATTTTAAAACATTTTGGCCGTGAGATGAGTGAAGGTGACAAACCTTCCAAAGCACTCACTCCTGCGGGCATGAGCTTTGGAACCTTGAAGAAACTGACAGAAGAGGACTTGCCGAATGACGAGCACCGCAAAAATTTCTTAGGCATTATCGGCACGCTTGAGGAGGATGAGAAGCTGCGATTGATTCGCGAAGTGCTGTCACCGATCGGGCATAACTTAATGGTAACACCGAAGGAAGTGGATGTATTTATAGAAGATATGGCCAACGTGCTTGCCAACGGTTTGAACGAGGCCTTGCATAAACAAGTTGACCAGAACAATACATCTTCTTATACACATTAGGAATAAAGAGACTGGGACAAGCATAAGTCTCTATAAAACAGCCTTTGCAGGAGGCGTATGGTAATGAAAAAATTCATGGCGAAAAGTTTGCTGCTTGGCGTGCTTCTTTTTCTCGGCATCCTCTTTGGCATGCAGAAGGCCCATAATGAGATGAGTGAAATGAAGGGTGAGCAGCCAACATCCATCGAAGCACCGCTGTTTGAAAAGAAAAACAACGTAGAAGCCGCCTCTCCCGCCACTGCAGGAACATTTGAAACCGACAAACAACAGCTGCAAAAAGAAAAGTCTTTCAATTTCTTCTCCTATCTCGGACAAAAAGCAACAGCCTTAATCACCTCCATTTTCCAGACGGTCATCACAGTTGTCTCATTTGTGATTGGAGAAATAATTGAACTGCTGTCAATGTAGATGCATCCATCTGCACTTCAAGATTGAAATAGGAATAAATACTTCTTGGGGAAAACCGTAAAACAATCATTTTTAGCTGATAATTCTTCAGATATACAACTCAACTTTGAATGCTTCATTGGGAAAAGGAAAAGGTGGATTGAAGTGAAAGGTGCCGACTTCTCGAAAATAAACACCACATTTTCACCGTGCGATGTCTTGTTGCATAGCCTTCCTTATCCTGCAGGGTAAGTGGGCCAGGTGAGACCATTTAATGGCGCTTAGCTAGCGAAGGGGCTTACCGCCCACCTTGCGGAAAGTGTGCACCTGTAACGGAAATCAACCACTTATCTGAGCTCAAATAAAATCAGAGCCTTGCGAAAGGCTTTTTTCTATGGCACGAGCTAGAACTTACTGATTCTAATTGAATAACATTTTCTGTATTGATATAATGGAACTTAGTGACTTTTCCTAAATGTGCAGGAGTGAACTAAACAATGAATCGTGAAGAAAAATTAGAACGTCAATCGAGAATCCGTAACTTTTCCATCATCGCCCATATAGACCATGGGAAATCAACACTTGCGGATCGTATATTAGAAAAAACGAGCGCGCTGTCACAGCGTGAAATGAAAGAGCAGCTGCTTGATTCAATGGATCTAGAGCGTGAGCGCGGAATTACGATTAAATTAAATGCCGTGCAGCTGCAATACAAGGCAAGAGATGGAGAGACGTACATTTTCCATTTAATCGACACTCCGGGACACGTCGACTTTACATACGAAGTTTCCCGAAGCCTTGCTGCTTGTGAAGGAGCTCTTCTTATCGTCGACGCTGCTCAAGGTATTGAAGCGCAAACGTTGGCTAACGTTTATCTGGCGCTTGAGAACAACCTGGAGATTCTTCCTGTGATTAATAAAATCGACCTCCCGAGTGCAGAGCCTGAGCGTGTTCGCCAAGAAGTGGAAGATGTGATCGGGCTTGATGCCTCTGAAGCTGTCTTAGCTTCCGCAAAAGCTGGCATCGGGATCGAGGAAATCTTAGAGCAGGTCGTGGAGAAGGTTCCAGCACCAAAAGGTGATCCGGACAACCCGCTGCAAGCTTTGATCTTTGACTCCCTCTATGATCCGTACAGAGGTGTCGTGACGTATATCCGAATCGCAGAAGGTTCCGTTAAAGTCGGAGATAAGATTCGCATGATGGCAACGGGAGCGGAGTTTGAAGTGCTTGAACTAGGAGTGTTCACTCCTAAAGCCGTCAAAAAGGATTTCTTGACGGTCGGAGATGTTGGTTTCCTTGCCGCTTCAATCAAGAACGTGGGAGATACGCAAGTCGGGGATACAATCACAAGCGCAGTAAAGCCTGCTGCAGAACCGCTGCCAGGGTACCGTAAGATGAACCCGATGGTATATTGCGGCCTTTATCCAGTTGATACTGCGAAGTACAATGACCTGCGTGAGGCTCTTGAACGTCTCGTGCTGAACGATTCAGCACTCCAGTACGAGCCGGAAACCTCTCAAGCGCTAGGATTCGGGTTCCGCTGCGGTTTCCTTGGATTGCTTCATATGGAAATCATTCAAGAGCGTATCGAGCGTGAGTTTAACATTGATCTGATCGCAACAGCACCGAGCGTTATATATAACGTTACGTTGACGAACGGTGAGAACGTGATTGTCGACAACCCGGCCAACATGCCGGATGCACAGTCGATCAGCAATGTCGAAGAGCCATATGTTAAAGCATCGATCATGACACCGAACGACTATGTTGGGGTGATCATGGAAATCTGCCAAAAGAAGCGCGGTGTCTTCCAGACGATGGACTATATGGAGAACAATCGTGTTAACGTACAATACGAAATTCCCCTCTCTGAGATCGTTTATGATTTCTTTGATCAGCTGAAATCAAGCACAAAAGGGTATGCCTCATTAGATTATGAACTGATCGGCTACAAGCCTTCCAAGCTTGTGAAGATGGAAATTCTCCTTAACAATGAGAAGATCGATGCTCTATCTGTCATCGTTCATAAAGATTTTGCGTATGAAAGAGGAAAAGTAGTCGTTGAAAAGCTGAAGGAGCTCATTCCGCGTCAGCAGTTCGAAGTGCCGATTCAGGCTGCCATCGGACAGAAAATCATTGCCCGTTCCAACATTAAAGCACTTCGCAAAAACGTTTTGGCGAAATGCTACGGCGGGGATATCTCTCGTAAACGCAAATTGCTTGAAAAGCAAAAAGAAGGTAAAAAACGCATGAAAACGATCGGGCGGGTGGAAGTGCCGCAGGAAGCCTTTATGGCCGTTTTGCGTATGGATGATAATTAAACGTTTATTGTCAAAGACCGCTCGAGGACCATCTAGCGGTCTTTGCATTGTCTTTCAATGACTGGAGGTGGCTTACATGCCTAAAGCAGCATATTTTCATATTCCATTTTGTGTAAACATCTGCCATTATTGCGATTTTAATAAAGTGTTCTTAAAAGGGCAGCCGGTTGACGAGTATTTAACTGCGATGGAAAGGGAAATGTTTAACACGATCGAACGCTTTCCGTACGAATCAATGGACACGCTTTTTATTGGCGGCGGCACACCGACAGCTTTAAGTGCCGAGCAGCTGGATGTTTTCCTGTCTTCTGTCAGCCGTCATTTTCCTGTGTCACAAGCAAAAGAATACACCGTTGAAGCTAATCCTGAACAGACAACAGCAGAAAAGCTGGAGGTTTTAAAAAAACATGGCGTGAACCGGTTAAGCATCGGGGCTCAGGCCTTCCAGCCGTCACTCTTGAAAGAACTTGGCAGAACACATAACGCCAGCCATGTGAAGAAGACAGTGGAAGAGGCTAAAGCAGCAGGAATCACTAACCTTTCAATAGATTTGATGTTCGGTCTGCCTGGACAGACAATGGAAATGTTTAAAGAGAGCGTAGAGGCCGCAATGGAGCTCGATGTCCCTCATATCTCTTCTTATTCATTGCAGGTAGAACCCAAAACGGTCTTCTACATCCGGTCTCAAAAAGGGCAATTAAACCTTCCTGCGCAAGAATTGGAAGCGGAAATGTTCGAGTATTTAATTTCTGAGCTGAAAAAGCACGGCATCGCGCAGTATGAAATCAGCAATTTTGCGAAGCCGGGTTATGAAAGCCTTCATAATCTCCAATACTGGGAGAATAATGAATATTACGGAATTGGTGCTGGTTCGCATAGTTATGTGAATGGCGTGAGGCGAGTGAATGCAGGGCCGCTGAAGAAATATATGAATCTCATTGAAAACACGGACTTCCCATACACCGAAGAAAATCATCTTTCAATGCATGAAAAAATGGAAGAAGAAATGTTTATGGGTCTGCGCAAACGAGTAGGCGTTTCATGTGCCGTGTTTAAAAAACGCTACGGTGTATCATTAATGGATGTTTTCGGTGAGCAGATCAGCAAACTGAAACAAAATGGCCTGCTTGAACAAGAGGGTGATATGATCAAGCTCACTTCACGCGGAGTCCTTCTAGGGAATGAAGTCTTCAGCGAATTTATTGGCGTGTTATAAATGATTGACAATCGCACATCGTTTTTGGTAATTTATATTTAGAATTTAGCACTCGCTTTCTAGGAGTGCTAATAAAGTGGGAGAGGTGAGGGAAATGCTGACAGACCGTCAATTGTTTATTCTCCAAGTATTGATTGATGATTATATTCTGCACGTCGAACCGGTCGGCTCCCGAACCATCTCCAAAAGGGACGATGTTTCATTCAGTCCCGCTACTATACGAAATGAGCTGGCAGACCTTGAAGAACTAGGCTTTATTGAAAAGACGCATACCTCTTCGGGGCGTATTCCATCTGAAAAGGGATACCGTTTCTATGTGGATCATTTGCTTCCGAAAAGTCCAATGCGTCGCGAAGACTTAGAACGCCTGCAAAGTATGTTTACAGACAAAGTGGAAGAAACGGAAAAGCTGTTTGATGAGTCGGCAAGAATTTTGTCCGAGCTCACTAATTATACGGCTGTCATCCTTGGCCCTCAGGCTTACGATATGACACTGAGGCACCTGCAAATTGTACCCATTACAGGAAACATGGCGGTGGCTATATTCATTACGAATACGGGTCATGTGGAAAATAGGCATATTATGCTTCCTGACGCGGTCGAGCCAGGTGATTTGGAGAAACTCGTCAACATCTTGAACGAACGATTAGCCGGAGTTCCGCTTGTCGAGCTGGACCAGCGTCTGAAAAGCGAAATTTCGAGCGTGCTGCGTTCTCATGTGAACAGCTATGAAAAAATGCAGGATGCCCTCTCGAAGATGCTGCAATGGTCAAAGAAGGATAAGCTTTTCTTTGGAGGGAAGACAAATATTCTTTCTCAGCCTGAATTCAAGGATATCGAAAAGGTTCGCGCCGTACTTGAGATGCTTGAAACGAAAGATTTGATCCGCCATCTTGTATCTGAACAGAGTGATGGCATTACGGTGAAAATCGGACGGGAAAATGAGCTGGAAGCAGCGCAAAACTGCAGTATTATTAACGCATCTTACTCGGTGCATGGCAAGCATCTCGGCTCCATCTCACTGATAGGGCCGACTCGCATGGATTACAAGCGTGTCATTACGATGCTTGATATGCTTTCGAGCGAAATATCTGCCCGGCTGACAAACCGATTCAGCCAGTGGTAGTGCTTATCTTTTTTAGGAGGTGACATACGCATGAATCAAGAAGAACAATTTAACCGTGAAGTTGAGGAAGAAAATGGACAGATTCCTTCTTCAGAAGAAGCAGAGAATCATGGACAGGATAGTGAAGAAGCTTCGGCTGAAACAGAGCTGACGGCCGAGCAACAGCGTATTTCTGAACTTGAAAAACTGCTTGAAGAAAGCAACCAGCGGCTGATGCGCGTTCAAGCGGATTACGATAACTTCCGCCGCAGAACAAGAGAAGAACAAGCAGCCAGCTTAAAATATAAATCGATGAGTTTGATTGAACAGCTTCTTCCTGCGATGGATAACTTTGAGCGTGCGCTCCAGTTTGAAAGTGACAATGAGCAGACGTCTAATCTTTTGGCAGGAATGAATATGGTGTACCGCCAGATTCAAGAAGCGTGCAAGAATGAGGGGCTTGAGCAGATTGAAACAATCGGACAACTCTTTGATCCTCACCTTCACCAAGCAGTAATGCAAGTGGAAGACGAGTCGTTTGAAAAGAACACGGTTGTCGAAGAACTGCAAAAAGGGTACCGCTTGAAAGACCGTGTTGTAAGACCGGCAATGGTTAAAGTCAACGCATAACATTGCGTGGCTACATATTGAATTGGAGGGAACTATCAAATGAGCAAAATTATCGGTATTGACCTTGGAACAACGAACTCCTGTATCGCAGTTATGGAAGGCGGAGAGGCCGTCGTCATCCCTAACCCTGAAGGAAACCGCACAACGCCTTCTGTTGTCGCGTTTAAAGACGGAGAGCGTTCTGTAGGGGAAGTAGCTAAGCGCCAGGCGGTTACAAACCCTAACACAATCATCTCTGTTAAACGCCATATGGGTACAGACTACAAAGTAGAAGCTGAAGGAAAAGAATACACGCCGCAGGAAATCTCTGCGATCATCCTTCAAAAATTAAAATCCTACGCTGAAGACTATCTCGGTGAAAAAGTGGAACGTGCCGTTATCACAGTTCCTGCATACTTTAACGATGCACAGCGCCAGGCGACAAAAGATGCTGGTCAAATTGCAGGCCTTACAGTTGAGCGTATCGTCAACGAGCCGACTGCAGCTGCGCTTGCATACGGACTAGAGAAAGATGAAGACCAGACGATCCTTGTATTTGACCTTGGCGGGGGAACGTTTGACGTATCGATTCTTGAGCTTGGAGACGGGTTCTTCGAAGTTAAAGCGACACATGGCGATAACAAGTTGGGCGGAGACGACTTTGACCAAGTCATCATCGACTATCTTGTTGCAGAATTCAAAAAAGAGAACGGCATCGACTTGGCTAAAGATAAAATGGCACTTCAGCGCCTAAAAGATGCAGCTGAAAAAGCAAAGAAGGATCTTTCAGGTGTAGCGACTACACAGATCTCCCTTCCATTCATCACAGCAGACGCGTCAGGTCCGAAGCACTTGGAGCTTTCCCTTTCACGCGCCAAGTTTGAAGACCTTTCAGCTGAGCTTGTCGAGCGCACGATGGGGCCGACACGCCAAGCATTGAACGATGCAGGCATGACACCTTCTGATATCGATAAGGTCATCCTTGTCGGTGGATCAACACGTATCCCTGCTGTACAAGAAGCGATCAAAAAGTTCACAGGAAAAGACCCTCACAAAGGTGTTAACCCTGATGAAGTTGTCGCGCTTGGAGCTGCTATTCAAGGTGGCGTTCTTGCTGGTGATGTGAAAGACGTCGTTCTTCTTGACGTAACGCCATTATCGCTTGGAATCGAAACTATGGGAGGCGTGTTCACACGTCTGATCGACCGCAACACGACAATTCCGACTTCCAAGTCACAAGTGTTCTCAACAGCAGCAGATAACCAAACGTCTGTTGACATCCATGTCTTGCAGGGTGAGCGCGAAATGGCAGCTCACAACAAGACACTCGGACGTTTCCAGCTTTCGGATATCCCGCCGGCACCGCGCGGCATCCCGCAAATCGAAGTTAGCTTTGACATCGATGCGAACGGTATCGTAAACGTTCGTGCGAAGGATATGGGTACGAACAAAGAACAATCCATCACGATCAAGTCTTCTTCAGGACTTTCTGACGATGAGATCGAACGCATGGTAAAAGATGCAGAAGAGAATGCTGAAGCTGACAAGAAGAAGCGTGAAGAAGTAGAAACACGCAACGAAGCAGACCAGTTGATCTTCTCAACGGAAAAAACACTGAAAGACCTTGAAGGAAAAGTGGACGAAGCGGAAGTGGCAAAAGCTAACGAAGCGAAAGAAGCACTCAAGAAAGAGCTGGAAGGCGGCGATATCGAAGCCATCAAAACAGCAAAAGATTCGCTAAGCGAAATTGTCCAGCAGCTTTCTGTCAAACTTTACGAAGAAGCGGCGAAGCAAGCGCAAGCTTCTCAAGGTGAAGAAGGACAAGGGAAAAAAGACGAAAACGTAGTCGATGCTGAGTTTGAAGAAGTAGACGACAGCGAGAAGAAGTAATAAAAAGTGATGAAAAGTCAAAGTCAGGCATATCTTGGCTTTGGCTTTTTTTACGGAGTGAAGAGTGAAGACTGTGAAAGCCCTTGAGTCTCATGGTTGATGATGGTAAGATAACTTTTATGTGAAATGAGCGGGAGTTGATTTCTTTTGAGCAAACGAGATTACTATGAAGTTCTTGGTTTAGGTAAAGACGCGTCAGGTGACGATATTAAAAAAGCGTACCGTAAACTGGCCCGTCAATATCATCCGGACGTGAACAAAGAAGCAGATGCGGAAGAAAAGTTTAAAGAAGTAAAGGAAGCTTACGAGACGCTGAGCGAACCGCAAAAGAAAGCGCATTACGACCAATTCGGCCATACTGACCCGAACCAGGGATTTGGTGGAGGCGCCGGAGATTTCGGCGGTTTTGGCGATATTTTTGACATGTTCTTTGGTGGCGGGGGAGGCAGAAGCCGCAACCCAAACGCGCCTAGGCAAGGGAACGACCTTCAATATTCGATGCGCCTTTCGTTTGAAGAGGCTGTCTTCGGCAAAGACACGGAAATTCAGATTCCGAAAGAGGAAAATTGTGAAACGTGCCACGGATCGGGTGCCAAGCCAGGAACGAAACCGGACACGTGCTCACACTGCGGCGGCTCAGGCCAGTTGAACGTCGAACAGAACACACCGTTTGGCCGTATCGTAAACCGCAGAGTCTGCCAGTATTGTTCTGGAAAAGGAAAAATCATCAAGCAAAAATGCGGAACGTGCCATGGAGCAGGCAAGGTGCGCAAGACGAAAAAGATATCGGTAAAAGTGCCTGCAGGAGTGGATAACGGGCAGCAGATCCGCATGTCAGGACACGGTGAGCCAGGTGCAAACGGAGGCCCGGCAGGCGATCTATATGTAGTGTTCCAGATTGCTCCTCATGAATTTTTCGAGCGTGATGGTGACGATATCTATTGCGAGATGCCGATCACGTTCGCGCAGGCAGCCTTGGGTGATGAGATCGAAGTGCCGACATTGTACGGAAAAGTGAAGCTGAAGGTGCCAGCCGGAACGCAAAGCGGGACGAACTTCAGGCTTCGAGGCAAAGGTGTGAAAAATGTCCATGGCCGCGGCCAGGGAGATCAGCATATTCAGATTAAAGTGATTACCCCGACGAAGCTGACGGAAAAGCAGAAGCAGCTGCTTCGTGATTTTGCAGAAATTAGCGGAACAGTACCTGATGAACACAGCGATAGTTTCTTTGATAAAGTAAAGCGTGCGTTTAAAGTAGAATAGCCTTTAATGACAAGGATGGAGTTGACTTAAGATGAAATGGTCTGAAATCAGTATTCACACAACACAAGAAGCGGTGGAGCCAGTATCCAATATCCTGCATGAAGCAGGAGCGAGCGGAGTGGTGATCGAAGACGTCGCAGACTTAATGAAAGAAAGGAATTCTGTTTTCGGGGAGATCTATCATCTCAATCCAAATGATTATCCGGCTGAAGGTGTCATATTAAAGGCGTATTTGCCGGTAAATAGTTTTTTAGGCGAAACAGTTGAAGAAATTAAACAGGCCGTTAACAACTTGGTCACGTTTGATATTGACCTCGGTGCCAATATGGTTACGATTTCTGAAGTGAACGAAGAAGAATGGGCGACAGCTTGGAAGAAGTATTATAAACCAGTGAAAGTCTCTGAGAAAATTACTATCACACCAACTTGGGAAGAATATACGCCAGTTAGTTCCGATGAGCTCATTATCGAGCTTGATCCGGGCATGGCGTTTGGAACAGGAACGCATCCTACGACCGTCATGAGCCTTCAAGCGCTAGAGAAGTATTTGCAGGAAGGTGACAAGGTAGCGGATGTCGGTACGGGCTCTGGAGTATTAAGCATCGCCGCTGCCCTCTTGGGTGCGGGCTCTGTAGATGCGTTTGATCTGGATGAGGTTGCCGTTAACAGCGCACGCCTCAACATTAAGCTGAACAAAGTCCACGACACCGCTCATGCCAAGCAGAATGATCTGTTAAAAGGTGTTGAAGGGCCATACGATGCAGTTGTGGCTAACATTTTGGCAGAGATTATTCTCCGCTTTACAGACGATGCATCCAACGTGCTCAAGCCGGGCGGTTATTTTATCACATCCGGCATCATTCAAGGGAAAAAACAGGACGTGAAGAATGATCTTGCACGAGCTGGCTTTTCAATCGTAGAAGTCTTGGAAATGGAAGACTGGGTTGCGATTATCGCACAAAAAAACAAGTAAGAAAGTTGGGGCTACTTCATGCAGCGCTATTTTATTGAGCCTTTGCAGAAAAACGGTGATCATATTTCAATTACGGGTGAAGATGCGTCGCATATGGCCAGAGTGATGAGGATGGTGCCTGGAGACAAAATCGTCTGCAGTGATAATACGGGCATGTCCATGGTGTGCGAGCTCATCTCCGTTGCGGCGGATCATGCCGAATGCAAGGTGCTTGAAGTGTATGAGGATCGTTCGAGCCTTCCGGTGAGTGTCTGTATCGCACAAGGCCTCCCAAAAGGAGATAAGCTTGAGTGGATCGTGCAAAAGGGGACAGAGCTTGGAGCCGCTAGCTTCTTCCCTTTTTCTTCTTCTCGTGCCATAGTCAAATGGGATGAAAAAAAGGGTGCGAAGAAAACAGAGCGGCTCGGAAAAATTGCAAAAGAAGCAGCGGAACAAGCGCATCGTTCGGTCGTCCCAGTCGTTCAATCTCCAGGTTCGTTTCAGGATTTGCTAAAAATGGCGGAAACGTATACGATAAAAATTGCTGCTTATGAAGAAAGTGCGAAAAGCAGTGAAACTTCCATGTTTGCTGCTGCTCTTAAGCAAACCCGTCCTGGTGACTCCATACTTTGCGTGATCGGTCCAGAGGGCGGGCTATCTGAAAAAGAGGCGGATGCCTTAGTGTCGCACGGTTTTCAATTATGCGGTTTAGGTCCAAGGATATTGCGGACTGAAACAGCTTCTTTATATATGCTTTCCGCTATTTCTTATCATTTTGAATTATTGGGGTGAGGATTATGCCATCCGTTGCATTTCATACATTAGGCTGCAAGGTTAATCACTATGAAACGGAAGCCATCTGGCAGCTATTTAAATCAGAAGGCTATGATAGAGCTGAGTTCGAGCACTCGGCAGATGTGTACGTAATCAATACGTGCACGGTAACGAATACGGGAGATAAGAAAAGCCGCCAGGTCATCCGCCGGGCCATTCGTTCTAATCCCGATGCGGTCATTTGTGTTACAGGTTGCTACGCCCAGACGTCGCCTGCAGAAATTATGGCGATTCCGGGTGTAGATGTTGTTGTCGGAACACAAGATCGTTCAAAAATGCTCTCATATATTGAACAATACAAAGAAGAACGCATGCCGATCAATGGTGTGAGCAACATCATGAAGGCACGGCTGTACGAAGAATTGGATGTACCAGCTTTCACAGACCGTACCCGGGCTTCCCTAAAGATTCAGGAAGGCTGCAATAACTTTTGTACGTTTTGCATCATCCCTTGGGCACGTGGACTTCTCCGCTCCCGTAAGCCGGAAGAAGTGCTCGCACAGGCTCAGCAGCTTGTGGATGCCGGCTACAAAGAAATTGTTCTGACGGGAATCCACACAGCTGGCTACGGCGAAGATATGAAAGGTTACAACTTCGCGATGCTGCTTTCGGACTTGGACGAAAAAGTTCACGGTTTAAAAAGAATTCGTATTTCATCCATCGAGGCCAGCCAGATTAGTGATGAAGTGATTGATGTCATCAGACGCTCTGATAAGGTCGTGCCGCACCTTCATATACCGCTTCAATCAGGTTCCAATACCGTTCTTCAGCGCATGAGAAGAAAATACAGCATGGAGATGTTTGGTGAACGCCTGGACCGTTTAAAAGAAGCGCTGCCAGGTCTAGCTGTTACTTCTGACGTTATCGTCGGTTTTCCGGGCGAGACAGAGGAAGAATTCATGGAGACGTTTGAGTTCATCCGAAACCATCAGTTCATGGAGCTGCACGTGTTCCCTTACTCTAAGCGTACAGGGACGCCTGCGGCTAAAATGGATAATCAAGTGCCTGAAGACGTGAAAAACGAACGTGTTCACCGTTTGATCGCTTTATCCGACCAGCTTGCAAAGGAATATGCATCCCGCTACGAGAACGAGGTAGTAGAAGTTATTCCAGAAGAAGAGTCCAAAGATGCGGCGGGACATTTTATTGGATACACACCAAATTATTTAAAAGTTATTTTCCCTGGAACGGAAGATATGATCGGCAAACTAGTCAAAGTAAAAATCACAAAAGCTGGTTATCCTTATAATGAAGGCCAGTTCGTGAAAGTGGAAGACGAAGCTGTACTTAAACAGGCTTCACACGCTTAATACGAAGGCATTAAATCCCGGTCACTGAATCACCGGTTTTTTGTCTGTCTTTTGCGTTTAACTGTCACTCGATTTTTGTCGAAAACTTTGTTATGATACGATAGTGAAAATTTTTAATGAAGAAAGGATGGTTTGCATGACAAATGTAAACATCGCTAAAATGATCGACCACACAGCTTTAAAAGCTGAAACAACAAAAGAACAAATTCTTACTCTGTGCCAAGAAGCAAAAGAGTATAACTTTTTCTCTGTATGCGTAAATCCTACTTGGGTATATACAGCTTTTGAAGAATTAAAAGGAACAGATGTAGCCGTTTGTACTGTCATTGGCTTCCCGCTTGGTGCCAACACTCCTGAAGTTAAAGCGTTCGAAACGAAAAACGCGATTGAAAATGGAGCAACGGAAGTAGATATGGTGATCAACATCGGCGCACTAAAGAGCGGCAATCTTGAACTCGTTGAAAAGGATGTTCGTGCTGTCGTTGAAGCGGCTAAAGGAAAAGCTCTAACGAAGGCGATTATTGAAACGTCCCTTCTTACTGATGAAGAAAAAGTGACAGCATGTGAAATTGCTGTTAAAGCTGGAATCGACTATGTTAAAACGTCAACAGGCTTCTCAACAGGCGGAGCGACAGTAGAAGACATCCGCTTAATGCGCAAAACAGTGGGCCCTGACATCGGAGTAAAAGCATCTGGCGGCGTACGCGACCGCGCAGGCGTTGAAGCTATGATCGAAGCAGGCGCAACACGTATCGGAGCAAGCGCAGGCATCGCCATCGTAAAAGGCGAAACAGCAAAAACAGATTATTAATCATTATGGATTGTATGAAAATCAGGAGGGAGACAAATCCTCTTGATTTTTTTTTGGAAAATAAACCGATCGCGTCAACTTTCGGAAGTGCAATCAGATTATACTTCCATTTCTCCATGATGGATGACTGGTATATCTCTTTTTTACTCCTTTGATTTCTTCGTTGAATAGGATTGATCGCAGTGAAAGGTGCCGACTCCAGCGGGATGAGTGAGAAGGTGAGACCTTCCAATGGCGCTTGCGACGGAAGGGCTCACCGCTCACCCCGCGGAAAGCGTGCACCTGTAACGGAGATCAATCGCATCTTAGTATTCAGACGAATAGATTTGAAAATTTGAAGTTGACCGTCTGCCATGGATATATTATAATATCCTAAGATATGTGACGCATTCTTACTTAATTTGTAAGGGTGGTCTGGAGGGAGGGATATACAATGTCAGAAACTCGTGTTCGCAAGAACGAATCCATTGAAGATGCTCTTCGTCGTTTTAAAAGATCCGTTTCCAAAGATGGAACTTTGGCTGAAGTTAAAAAGCGCAAACATTACGAAAAGCCTAGCGTAAAGCGTAAGAAGAAGGCTGAGGCAGCTCGAAAGCGCAAGTTCTAAGAGAGGGTGAAATCCACCTATGAGTCTTCTTGATCAACTCAATCAAGACATGAAGCAAGCGATGAAAGACAAGAATAAGCAAAAGCTGTCGGTTATCCGAATGGTGAAAGCTTCCATCCAGAACGAGGCCATTAAAACAGGCCGCGACCTGAATGAGGAAGAAGAGCTTACTGTCCTCACTCGCGAAATGAAACAAAGAAAAGACTCCCTCCAGGAATTTGAAAAAGCAGGCCGCGATGATTTAGCGTCCAGCTTAAAAGAAGAAATAGTTGTTCTGACTGATTATATGCCAGCACAGCTTTCCGAAGATGAGCTAAACGAGATTGTAACATCAACCATTGCGGAAGTTGGGGCATCCTCCAAAGCTGATATGGGAAAAGTAATGGGCGCCCTTATGCCTAAGGTAAAAGGGAAAGCAGACGGTGGACTTGTCAACCGTGTCGTCCAGCAGCATTTATCTTAATAACAACGAAACACGCCCTGCAGCTAAGCTGCAGGGCGTTTTGTGTTTTAAGATTTTGTGATTCTCCTTTAACAGGTGATAGTTTTCACCCTCCTCTCATAAAAATAAATGAGAAGGGGGTTTTTTTATGTCAAAATGGCGGCAGCAGGTCAGCAAGTGGATGATGCAGAAAATGGACCTCCCGGCTGATGTAGTCATGGACTTGCCTCGAATTACCATGATCGGACAATTGCATATATATATTGAAAACCACAGGGGGGTATTATCGTTTTCAAACGAAGAGCTGAAATTAAAGCTGAAATCAGGTGCTCTCGTTATAGAAGGTGATGGTTTTTTAATTAAGACTGTGATGCCTGAAGAAATCTTGTTAGAAGGCAGGATATCAGGAGTAACGTTCATGGATGAAAGCCCGGGTCACCAATCAGGAAAAGGGGGGAAAGGATGAAGAGAGGCTGGAACGACACACTAGCGGGTTATGTGAAAATCGCTGTAATCGGGCCAGGCGGCGACAAGTTTTTAAATGACTGTATGGAACATCGCCTGAACGTATGGAACATAAAGCGGATCTCTGAGGCTTCGTTTACTTGCTGTATTTCATTAGCGCACGTGAAAGAGGCGCGTGCTATTCTGAAAGGCTCAAAAACAAAGATACGATTTTTAGAGAAAAAAGGGACGCCGTTTACCCTTAGAAAGCTGTGGAGAAGAAATGGAATTCTAGTTGGATTGGGGGCATTCTTCGCGATCCTGCTCTTTCTATCGAACATGGTATGGAATATTAATGTGACAGGAGCAAATGCTAAAACAGAATACGAACTACGAAAGGCTGCAGCTGCCATTGGAGTGAAAAAAGGAAAACTGATTTTCTTTCTTCCCGATGCCCGCCAGCTGCAAAAGAAACTGACTGATCAGATGGGCAATGTAACGTGGATTGGTGTTACCCAAAGAGGGACAGCTTATCACTTTCAGGTGGTTGAAAAAGAACTGCCTTATAAACCTCCCGTTAATGGGCCGAGGCACCTTGTCGCACGTAAAGAAGCCGTCATCCATGATTTGTTCGTAGAAAAAGGCCAGCCTCTCGTCCGAGTCAATGATTCGGTAGCAAAGGGAGCTGTTCTCGTGTCTGGATACATCGGAAAAGACAAGCATGCCAAGCTAGTCAGTGCGACAGGGGAAGTCATGGGTGAGGTATGGTACGAGTCAAAGGTTGAAGTCCCGCTCACTACGACGTTCAGCACGTATACAGGAAAACAAGAAGACCGCCATTTTATCTCTTTAGGAAGCTTGCCGGTTCCCGTTTGGGGGTTGTCGAATGGAGAGTTCAAACACTTTACAAAAAGAAAAGATGAAAAAAATATCCGGTTCCTTAAGTGGACCCTGCCTGTTTCTTATGTGAAAGAAGAATATAGAGAGACGGATGGAGTGAAGAGAGACTACTCTGTCAAGGAAGCCGAGAAAGTGGCCAAGCAGATGGCTGCAGAAGAATTGCAAAAGAAACTCCCTCACGGTGCAAAGATATTAGAAGAAAAGGTTTGGCGCAAATCTCGTTCAGATGGTAAAGTTAAACTAACGATGCTGTATCTGGTAATTGAAAACATTGCATCTGTACAACCTATACCTATCCAACAAGGAGAATGAGTAGTTTGTCAGAAACGAAAAAGCTAAATCGTTTGCAGCTGGAAAATCAAAGTGAAGCACTTGCGTTATTCGGCCCGAACGATGCCTATTTAAAAGTGATGGAAGAAAAACTTGGAGTGGCCATATTCACACGCGGTGAAGATGTATCGGTCTCTGCGGCTGATGAAGCAAAGTCAGGTCAGGTGGAAGATGTATTACTTGTCCTGTTAAGCCTGATTCGTAAAGGCATCCATATTTCGGAACGCGATATTGTTTACGCCGTTCAGCTTTCAGAGAAGGATTTGCTCGAAGAACTCACCGAGCTTTATGAAGAAGAAATTACCCAGACAGCAAAAGGGAAATCAATCCGTGCCAAAACACTGGGACAAAGACATTATGTGTCAGCATTGAAAAAAAGAGATATGGTCTTCGGTATCGGCCCTGCTGGAACGGGGAAAACGTACCTCGCTGTCGTTATGGCTGTAACCGCACTAAAAGAAGGCAAAATAAAAAAAATTGTCCTCACACGACCTGCCGTTGAGGCAGGTGAAAGCTTAGGGTTTCTTCCTGGTGATCTAAAGGAAAAGGTCGATCCATATTTACGTCCGCTGTACGATGCGCTGCACGATCTTTTAGGGGCGGAACATACGGAGCGCCTTATTGAACGTGGCATAATTGAGATCGCACCGCTCGCGTACATGAGAGGACGTACACTGGACGAATGCTTCGTTATTCTTGATGAAGCCCAGAATACGACACCCGAACAAATGAAAATGTTCCTCACACGTTTAGGGTTCGGTTCCAAAATGGTCGTAACGGGGGACACGACACAGATTGATCTGCCTAAAGGAAAGCAATCCGGACTCAAAGTAGCGGAAAAGACACTTTCACTCGTGCCTGGCATCGCCTTCATCCACTTAAGGCAGCTTGATGTTGTGAGGCATCCTCTAGTTCAGCGGATTATTTCCGCTTACGAGCAAGAAGAAGCACCTGTCTAATACAGTAAAAAGCGAGCATCTGCCCGGGCTCAGTCGCCAGGGCAGATGCTCGCTTTAGTGATGAAAGAAATCGAAACACCGGAAATTTTATAACGAAAGCTCAATATGAGCGGTATATATATATCATACCAAGAATGTCCACGATTTGTTAAAATGGTCAAAAGAAGGTTTTTCTAGGGGGAACCGTTTTGAAGCATTGGCGTCAATACATAAAGTCCATCAGAATCGACATGCTGTTTATGTGGTTTATCGTTGTAGGTGCGGTCATGTTCGCCGTCATGTTCTCGAATGTAACGCCGGAAAAAGTAGATGTCGTTTTGCTAGAGCCTTCTCCTGCTGACATCCGCTCTCCGAAAGCTGTTATTTTAGTAAATGAAACCGAAGAAAGAAAGCGAAAAGCTGAAACAGCTGTAGAAGATATATATTATTATGATAAAGGTGCCGGGCTTGAACAAGCAAAGAAATTGAATGAACTTGTTGATGCTATCAAGAAATTGAATGAAGTAGAAAGCAAGAAAAAAGATGAGGAAAGAAAGCTGACTGTTGATGAAAAAATTGCACAGATCAACGATGTCAAAGGTGATGCCCAAGTGTCACCCGCCTCGCTTGGCGTCCTGTTCGAATCATCAGCAGACCGTTTGGAGTCTGTCAAAACTTTGTCAACATCGGTGATCAGCTCGCTGATGAGTGAAGAAATCGAATTGAATAAGGTCCAGCAAGCCCGTCAAAACGCCGAGCAGATCATCAGCCAGAATGCATCTTATCCAGACACCCTTGAAGATGCAGTTGTGGAACTGACTCAATCCTTTATCATCCATAATAAGGTGCTCGATTACGAAAAAACGAGAGAAAAAAGGAAAGAAGCGCGTGACAGTGTTCAGCAGGCGGAAATTAAGGAAGGGGAAGTTATCGTTTCAGAAGGTGATCTTGTAACAGCCGAAGTGTACAAGCGTCTTGAATTAGCAGGGCTGACCAGTAAGAAAATCAGCTATAAACCATTTGTCGGGTTATTGCTGTTTATCGTGCTATTGTTGGCAGGGCTGTATTACTTCGTAAAAGACAGCTTTGAAAAGGAAAACACAAAAAAGCATGCCGTCATTTATGTGATTCTTCTTGTCTTCTCGATCCTGATGATGAAAATCGTCAGTCTTGCCGGTATATCTGGGCAGATGTATTTATATTATCTCGTTCCGATCGCTGCGGGGACGATGATGCTGAAGATGTTGTTCAGTGAACAGCTTGCACTCGTTACGAACGTCGCTTTATCTTTGTGTGGGGCTGTTATATTTAATGAAAACACAGCAAGCAGCTTTCATTTCGTGATGGCGCTATACATTCTTTTAAGCGGCGTTGCCGGTGTTATTTATTTAGGGAAGAAGCATATTAAGAATAAGATTATTAAAGCAGGACTCTTTGTTTCTTTCGTGAATATCGGTACCGTCCTTCTGATCCTCCTCATACAGGATGGCAGTTATTCGGCAGCTGAGACAGGTGCTGAACTTGGAGCGGCATTTCTATCTGGTTTTTTATCATCGGTTTTGACGCTCGGGTTATTGCCGGTGATCGAGTCATGGTTTGGCATCTTATCGACAGCTAAGCTGATTGAATTATCCAACCCGAATCACCCGCTTCTGAAGAAAGTGTTGATGGAGGCTCCAGGTACGTACCACCACAGCATTATGGTGGCGAACTTGTCAGAAGCTGCGTGCGAATCGGTTGGTGCAAACGGCCTGCTGGCAAGAGTAGGATCGTATTACCATGACGTTGGCAAGGCGAAAAGACCTCATTTCTTTATTGAAAATCAGATGAATATGGACAACCCTCATGATAAAATTGCACCGCATTTAAGCAAGACGATCATTACAGCCCATCCTTATGATGGGGCGGATATGATCAGGGAGTACAAGCTGCCGAAGGAAATCGTGGATATTGCAGAACAGCATCACGGTACAACGCTGCTGAAGTATTTCTATCACAAAGCAAGCCAGCAGTCTGATAAGGAAATCAGCGAGATGGAGTTCAGGTATCCTGGTCCTAAAGCACAAACAAAAGAGACAGCCATCATCGGGGTGTCTGATGCGGTAGAAGCAGCGGTCCGATCGCTTAGCAGACCAACACCGGTAAAGATCGAACAAATCATAAAAAAGATTATCGCAGAACGGCTCGATGATGGGCAGTTCGATGAATGTGACATCACCTTGAAAGAACTTGACACGGTGGCCAAGACATTAAGCAATACACTCAAAGGGATATTTCATTCTAGAATTGAGTATCCAGAAGAAATGAAAAAGGTGGAAATAAAATGACCCTTCAAATTGACTTTATGGATGAAACAGAACTTCTGACAGTTCAAGATCAACAATTTGTAGGAGCTGTACTTGAAAAAGCAGCAGAAATGGAAGACACTGGACCTGCAGAGGTCTCTGTCACGTTCGTTTCACGGGTAAGAATTCAAGAAATAAACAGCGAATACAGAGGAAAGAATAAGCCTACTGATGTGATCTCTTTCGCGATGGAAGAAGGCGATGATGAGCTTTCGATCAAAGGGGCTGACCTTCCAAGAATGCTTGGCGATATTATCATCTGTCATGATGTCGCCAAAGAACAAGCAGAGGATTATGGCCATACGATGGAACGAGAGCTTGGATTCTTAGCGGTTCATGGATTTCTTCATCTGCTCGGATATGATCATATGACGGATGTGGAAGAGAGCATCATGTTCGCAAGACAAGAAGAGATTCTTGCCTCTCTTCAATTAGGACGATGAGATGAAGTTTTCAGCTAACAAACTTAAAGCGAGCTTCGGATATGCATGGTCAGGCATCAGTAATGCTTTCCGTTCTGAACAAAACCTAAGAATTCATTGCAGTATCAGCATCGTGGCGATTGCAGCAGCCGCGGTGCTTGATTTTTCTGTGTGGAGGTATTGTGTGCTTTTCCTTGTCATTGCTTCGGTCCTATCACTTGAACTGATGAATACAGCCATTGAAAATGCCGTCGACCTCACAACGGACGACATTCATCCTTTGGCAAAAAAAGCGAAAGATGCTGCTGCAGGTGCCGTTTTGGTTTTTTCGCTGTTTGCTGTTATAATCGGTATACTGCTATTTTTTCAACCAGCAGTAGAAATGATAAAGCAATGGAACGCTGGAAGGTGATAATATGGATAAAAATCAATTAATGGAAGAAGCTAAACGCGCGCGTGAGCTTGCTTACGTCCCGTATTCAAAATTTAAGGTGGGCGCTGCCCTTTTAACGGAAGACGATAAAGTGTATATCGGTTCTAACATCGAAAATGCTTCATACAGCCTTTGTAACTGTGCAGAACGAACAGCACTTTTTAAAGCGTATTCAGAGGGCGACAAATCATTCAAAGCGATGGCCGTTGTAGCCGATACGAAAAGGCCTGTCCCACCATGCGGTGCATGCCGGCAAGTTATATCCGAGCTTTGCCCTCCGGACATGACGGTATACTTAACAAACTTAAAGGGCGATGTACAGGAAATCTTAGTGAAAGAATTGCTTCCTGGAGCTTTTTCAGCGGAGGATTTAAATGATTAAAGAGAACTACAAATCTGGCTTTGTCACGATTATCGGCAGGCCGAATGTGGGCAAATCAACGCTGTTGAACAAAGTGATCGGCCAAAAGATTGCGATCATGAGCGATAAGCCACAGACGACTAGAAATAAAATTCAAGCTGTCTATACGAGAAATGATGCGCAAGTGATTTTCATTGATACACCAGGCATCCATAAGCCTAAGCATAAGCTTGGTGATTTTATGACGAAAATCGCTCAGCAGACTCTGAACGAAGTTGATCTGATCCTTTTTGTCATTAACGCTGATGAAGGATATGGCCGAGGGGACCAGTTCATTATCGACCGTCTCGAAAATGTGACGAGTCCCATTTTTCTCGTGGTGAACAAGATTGATCTCGTTCATCCGGACAAGCTTCTTCCGCTTATCGATGAGTACCGGAAGAAGGTGAACGTCGCGGAAGTGGTTCCCATTTCCGCCCTTAAAGGAAACAATGTGAATACACTCATGGACCAAATTCTTGCATACATGGAAGAAGGTCCTCAATATTATCCAGAGGACCAAGTCACAGATCATCCTGAACGGTTTATTACGGCAGAGCTCATAAGAGAAAAAGCGCTTCACTTGACTCGTGAAGAAGTGCCGCATTCCATCGCGGTCGTGATTGAACAGATGAAAGAACGGGAAGGCGGCCGCGCTGTCTACGTTCAGGCTGCGGTGATTGTAGAACGTGATTCTCAAAAAGGAATCGTGATTGGAAAAGGCGGAAAGATGCTGAAAGAAATCGGTCAGAGAGCGAGAAAAGATATTGAGACGCTGTTAGGAACGAAAGTGTTTCTTGAACTTTTCGTCAAGGTGCAGAGCGACTGGCGCAATAAACAAAAGCAGCTGAAAGAGCTCGGGTTCAGTCAAGACGAGTACTAAGAAATGGGAAAATTTCCATCGTATGATAAAACAGGAGTTACGGCAACCTATATGTAACAGAGTGAAACAAACAATATAGAAGGGTGTGGATAGTCCATGAAGGATTTTACCTGGAAAGTGTTTTGTGAGACAGGTAATATTGATACCTATTTGTTGTTTAAAGAGCTCGAGAGTGAAGGCGAATTTTCGTTCAGCTTTATGGAAGATAAAGCTGAGGATCTGCCTTTGCAATAATAGGGGGCCTCATCCGCGTTTGGATGGGAGTGAGATGGTTGATCATTAAAGCAGAAGGAATCGTTATTAAAACGATCCCGTACGGCGAGTCAAATAGTATCGTAACGCTATTTACAAGAGAAGCAGGAAAAATAGGTGTGATGGCGAGAGGGGCGAAGAAAACAAAAAGCCGCCTCTCTTCTGTCGTGCAGCTTTTTACATATGGAATGTATGTGATCCAAAAAGGCAGCGGGCTAGGCACGCTGAATCAAGGTGAAGTCCTCAGCAGTTTTCGCTCCATCAGGGAGGATTTAGTAAAAACATCATACTGTGCCTATATCTGCGAACTGCTTGATAAAACAGCTGAGGAAAATAAACGAAATCCTTATTTATTTGAACATGTCTACCAGTCGCTGCGTCTTATTGATGAAGGGACCGATCCTGAGATCATCACCCTCTTGTTTGAAATGAAAATGCTTTTGACGGCCGGTGTGAAACCTCAAGTCTCTCAATGCGCGTCATGCGGTGCTCAGGAAGGGAACTTTTCTTTTTCTGTAAGGGAGGGCGGGTTTCTTTGCGAAAGGTGCCGCCGCCATGATCCGTATTGCCTCAATCTTTCAACAGGCGCAGCTAAAATACTGTATCTTTTCTCTACGCTGGATATCCAGAGACTTGGCAATGTTTCTGTAAAAAAAGAAACGAAGAATGAGCTGAGAACCGTAATGGATGCATATATGGACGAATACTTGGGTGTCTATTTAAAGTCTAAAAAGTTTTTATCTCAGCTCAACAAACTCGATTTATAACCTGTCTGATTATCGGCAGGTTTATTTTTTTACCTTTCATGAGGTAAATAGGTTATAATATTTCAAAAGAGTATAACACATTGAAAATGCATAGGGTGGTGTTAACGATAGAACTCAATAAGAGGCAGCAAAAAATATTAAGCATCGTAAAGGATCATGGTCCGATTACGGGCGAGCAGATTGCTGATAAGCTGGAGCTTACTCGGGCGACGCTGCGTCCCGATCTGGCCATTTTAACCATGGCTGGATATCTTGACGCGAGACCGAGAGTCGGCTATTTTTATACGGGAAAGACAGGGTCTCAGCTCTTGACGGAGAAAGTTAAAAAGATCAAGGTAGGAGAATATAGTTCTATGCCTGTCGTGATTCATGAGTCCGCAACGGTATATGAAGCGATTGTCACGATGTTTCTTGAAGATGTCGGCACTCTCTATATCAGCAACAAGCTTGGGCAGCTGGCTGGGGTTGTATCACGAAAGGATCTTCTGCGTGCTAGCATGGGAAAACAGGACATGAACTCCATTCCCATTAATATTATCATGACGAGAATGCCGAACATTACCGTTTGCTTCAAGGAGGATTATTTGCTTGAAGTCGCCCATAAGCTGATAGATAAGCAGATTGACGGTCTGCCTGTCGTAAAGCATGCAGAAGATGGACAGGGGCTTGAAGTGATCGGCAGGATCACGAAGACAAACATTACAAAAGCATTCGTTGAACTGGCAAGAGATGAGATCATTTGATGAAGAAGGAGGCTATTATGGCATCTGATAGACCCGTAGTTTACGTCGTTTCGGATTCAGTAGGTGAAACGGCGGAACTTGTTGTAAAAGCGGCCGCGAGCCAATTTAATTCTGCAGGTATAGAAATAAAGCGTGTACCATATGTGGAAGATGCGCAGACAATTGAAGAAGTCATTTCACTCGCTTCAGAATGCAGCGGTATTATTGCTTATACACTGGTTATTCCGTCGATGAAAGAGCATTTGGAGAAAAGGGCAGCAGAAGCCGGTGTTTCGGCAGTGGATATCATGGGACCGATGATGACGCAGCTGCAGCAGCGCCTTAAACAGACGCCCCGCTACGAACCTGGAGTGGTACATAAGCTTGATGATGATTATTTCAGAAAAGTGGAAGCGATTGAATTTGCTGTTAAATATGACGACGGCCGTGACCCTAGAGGAATTTTAAAAGCAGATGTGATTTTAATCGGTGTATCACGCACCTCGAAAACACCACTGTCACAATACTTGGCCCATAAACGCCTCAAAGTAGCGAACGTGCCTATCGTGCCAGAGGTGGAACCGCCAGAGGAACTCTTTACCGTTTCAGCCAACCGCTGTTTTGGACTAAGAATTACGCCGGAAAAGCTGAATGATATCCGAATTGAAAGACTGAAGGCTCTAGGTCTTAATTCTGAAGCCAATTATGCAAACATAAGCCGCATTAAGCAGGAATTGGATTATTTTAATAAAATCATTGACCGAATCGGCTGTCGTGTTGTGGATGTCTCCAACAAAGCGGTAGAAGAATCAGCCAACCTCATCTACAATTTATATCAAGGCAAGTCTTACAAATAAGTGCGGAGATTTCCGCGCTTTTTTATTTCACCTAAAGGAAATTATGAGCTATAACTCTTATCTATCACTTGCAACAATTCTAAACAAGCCAAAAACGCAAGGAATGGTCAGAAAAGTAAGTCTACTTCATCTCTATAGTTTTTGCTGGTGTTCTGACGATTGATTGCTTATAATATACTATTGTGATTAAAAGTGCGGAATTTGTCCTAAAATAGGGTTTATTAGGATAAAAGATAGCGAAATACGATTTAACCTGACATTTATCACGCAATGAAGGATTATGAAGATACATGCAGAACTTAACATTATGACTAAAATAATTCCTAAACGTATGTTAATAGATGCCGATGCTTGCCCAGTTTCCGTGAAAAAGGCCGTTTTGGAAATCAGTTCACACCATCCTATCGAATCAATATTCGTCGCATCGATTGCTCATTCAGGATCTGAGCGACTGGGGGGGAATTGGATATTTGTTGATGCTGTTAAGGAAGAAGCAGATATGTACATTATCAATCATTCAAGTCGTGGTGACATTGTCATAACCCAGGATTACGGACTGGCAAGCCTGCTGCTTCCTAAAGGTGTACACGTCGTTTCGCCACGCGGGAAAAGATATACGGAATTTAATATCGACACCTTGCTGCAAGACCGCTATCTTTCTGCAAAAGCTAGGAAAGCTGGAGGCAGAACAAAAGGACCGGCACGATTTACAGAAGAGGATTTGCAGCGCTTTATATTATCTTTGAAAAAAATATTGTCGAATGAACAAGGAATTGGCTCTTAAAAGACGAATTCTTATAAGCTGTTAAAGAAAACTTGGCTGACGCCATGCCTTAGGTCAGCCTTAGTTGCACATATATGGAAAACGTTAACTTTTTGCGACGGAGAGTATTCCTCTTTGCAAGAAGTTATACCTTCTTATGGTGCAAAAAAGACGTATCAGCGGTTAGCGGTGAGAACGATGGAACGAATACCTGATGAACTGATTGAACAAATAAGGACAACGAATGATATCGTAGATGTCGTAAGCGAATACGTTGCATTAAAAAAACAAGGACGGAACTATTTCGGTCTTTGCCCTTTTCATGGTGAAAAATCGCCTTCCTTCTCTGTATCACCAGATAAACAAATCTATCATTGCTTCGGTTGCGGCTCTGGAGGAAACGTTTACTCGTTTCTAATGAACATAGAAGGGTATACATTTATCGAGGCTGTTTCCCAGCTTGCAGCGAAAACAGGGATTGAACTGCCTCAAACAGGCAGCCGGTTTGAAAACAACACACAAAAGGACGAGAAAAAAGAGATGATGGTGATTCATGAGCTGCTGTCGAAGCTTTATCATCATCTTCTCATGAACACTGAACACGGCAAGAAGGCAATGGACTATTTGTTGAATCGGGGCTTTACAGAAGATGTGATCAACCGGTTTCAGATCGGCTACGCTCCCCCTGCTTGGGATACAGCGGTAAGTTTCCTCACCAAACGCAGCATGCCCGTCCATCTGGCAGAGCAGTCAGGCCTTTTGGCAAAAAGGCAGTTCGATGGAAAATACTTTGACAGATTTCGGAATCGCATTATGTTTCCGATCCATGACCGAAATGGAACCGTCATCGCATTTGGAGGCAGGGTGCTCGGTGAAGGTGAGCCAAAGTATTTAAATAGTCCTGAAACAAAGATTTTTCAAAAAGGGAAAAATCTTTATAACCTGCACGCAGCTAGGCCCGAAATTAGAAAAGCTCAGCATGCTGTAGTGTTTGAAGGCTATGTGGATGCGATCGCCGCTTTTCGGGCAGGGGTGAACAACGGAGTAGCGACATTAGGCACATCTCTGACCGAGGAACAGGCGGTCATATTGAAGAGAAATGCTCAAACGGTCACAATCTGTTACGATTCGGACAGGGCTGGGGTGGAAGCAGCGTTTCGTGCGTCACAAATTCTCCAGAAAGCAGGCTGCACGGTGAAAATTGCGCAAATGCCGGATGGAATGGATCCTGATGACTATATTCGTGAGTATGGCTCTGACAAATTTGTCACGGATATAATAGGGGCGAGCATGACCGTGATGGGCTTTAAAATTCGATATTATAGAAGGGGCAAAAATCTCCAGGATGAAGGAGAACGGATGCTCTATATCGAAGAAATAATCAAGGAGATTTCCCAGCTGCCAAAAGCGGTAGAACGGGATCATTATCTCCGTCAGATAGCATCTGAATTTAACCTATCTCTTGATGCACTAAAACAGCAGCATGGACAAACGCAGCGCCAGTTTCAAAAGCAGCAGGATAGCAGCCCTAAAAACAGGGATAATAAATTTAAAGTACAACCGCTTTTACAGAAACCGCTGCTGCCAAAATACCATAATGCTGAGCGTATGCTGCTTGCATACATGCTCAAAAGTGCGGATTATGCCCAAAGAATTCAAGAGGAGCTCGAAGAGGGATTCAACCTCGAGGAGCATCAGGCATTAGCAGCCTACCTATATGCTTTTTATGAAGAAGGGCATCCTCCAGACGTAGGATTGTTTCTGCAGCGAGTGGAGGATGATAGGCTCAAGAAAATCGCAACAGAGCTTGCTATGCTCACGATCAGTGATGAAATGAGTGATCAGGCTTTTTACGATTATATTAAGAGAGTATCTTCTTATCCTCTGTTCTTGAAGATGCAGGAAAAGGAAAACACGAGAAAAGAAGCAGAGCGGCAGCAAGATTGGGCTTTAGCTGCCAGGATTGCGGTAGAAATACTTGAACTAAAAAAATTACTATAGAGCGTTTCGGCATTGTGCGATGCAGTGGAAGGAGGGGATCGAATGGCTGAAAAACCAAACCGTCAGCAGGCGGAAGGCGAATTAACCATCGATCAAGTTAAAGAACAATTAGTAGAAGCAGGTAAAAAAAGAGGCGGATTAACGTTTAAAGAAATTACGAACAAACTTGCCCCGTTTGAACAGGATTCCGAACAGATGGATGAATTCTACCATTATCTTGAGGAACAAGGGGTAGAGGTAAGTGACGAGACAGATACAGATGAGGACGAGGATGAAGATCCGAAATTTGTTATCGGCAAAGAGGAAGAAGAGTTTGATTTAAACGATTTAAGTGTGCCGCCAGGCGTAAAAATTAATGATCCTGTCCGCATGTATTTAAAGGAAATCGGGCGCGTTGACCTGTTATCTGCTGAAGAAGAGATTGAGCTGGCTAACCGTATTGAAGACGGCGATGAAGAAGCCAAAAGAAGGCTTGCTGAAGCCAACCTTCGTCTAGTTGTCAGCATCGCGAAACGTTATGTCGGACGAGGCATGCTGTTTCTTGACTTGATCCAAGAAGGAAATATGGGATTGATTAAAGCTGTAGAAAAGTTCGATTACCGCAAAGGCTTTAAGTTCAGCACTTATGCTACGTGGTGGATCCGCCAGGCGATCACCCGTGCGATTGCGGATCAAGCACGTACTATTCGTATACCTGTACACATGGTTGAGACCATTAACAAGTTGATTCGTGTTCAGCGCCAGCTTCTCCAAGATTTGGGGAGAGAGCCTTCTCCAGAAGAAATTGGGGCGGAAATGGAATTAACTCCAGATAAAGTGCGTGAAATCTTAAAGATCGCACAAGAGCCTGTATCACTTGAGACACCAATCGGTGAGGAAGATGATTCGCACCTCGGTGATTTTATTGAAGATCAGGATGCGCTGGCTCCGTCTGAAGCAGCAGCTTATGAGCTTCTTAAAGAACAGCTGGAAGATGTACTAGATACACTGACAGATCGTGAAGAAAATGTTCTTCGACTGCGTTTCGGGCTTGATGATGGCCGTACTCGTACACTTGAGGAAGTTGGAAAAGTGTTCGGTGTGACTCGCGAACGTATTCGTCAGATCGAAGCCAAAGCACTTCGCAAACTTCGTCACCCAAGCCGTAGCAAGAGACTGAAAGATTTCTTAGAATAGAATGTGAACGATGCCTGCCTGCCATTGGCAGGCTTTTTTCATTCGCATATTTTACTTTATTTTACTTATTATCCATTTTTAATGCAAATAGAGAAATGTTTGATGTTAAAACAAATATATCATAAGACAATAGCTTAAAAGAAGTCAGAAACGATTAAATAGTTTTAATCTTGTAAAAACTGTCTCTCTGTATCTATAATTGAAAATGAAAGCGTATACAAAATTGAAGCAAAAAAAGGTGGGAGCAGCAATGAACTTTACTTTAACGGAAGAGCAAACCATGATCCAAAAGATGATGCGGGAGTTTGCTGAAGAAGAAGTAGCACCAGGTGCTGAACAGAGAGATAAAGAAAAACGTTTTCCTGTTGAAATCTTTCAAAAGCTATCTAAACTTGGCATGATGGGACTCCCTTTTCCTGAGGAATATGGCGGGGGCGGGGCAGATACGATCAGCTTTGCCATTGCTGTAGAGGAGTTAAGCCGTGCATGCGGGTCAACGGGGATCACGTATTCGGCGCACGTCTCACTTGGAGGGGCTCCGATTAACTTATTTGGAACAAATGAGCAAAAAGAGAAATATCTTGTGCCGATCTGTTCCGGAGAGTCTATGGGTGCATTCGGTTTGACTGAACCGGGAGCGGGCTCTGACGCGGGAGGTACGGAAACAACTGCGATTGAACGAGAAGGCCAATGGATGATTAATGGAAACAAGTGTTATATCACGAATGCGAGCTATGCCAAGCATCTAGCACTTACCGCAGTTACAGCGAAAAATGGCCAAGACAAAGAGATATCGGCCATCATCGTTCCTACTGATGCACCTGGTTTCAAAGTAATCGACAACTATGAAAAAATGGGTCTGCATTCTTCAAATACAACAGAGCTAGTCTTAGAGGATGTAACCGTACCATCAGAAAACTTGCTTGGAAAAAAAGGGGAGGGATTCAAGCAGTTTCTCGTCACCCTTGATGGCGGGCGAATCGGAATCGGCGCTATGGCTGTTGGGATTGCACAGGCGGCTTATGAAAAGGCGCTGGCATATTCACATGAACGCAAACAATTCGGTCGTTCCATATCCAAGTTTCAAGCCATTCAGTTTAAGCTTGCAGACATGGCAATGAAGATTGAGCTTGCCCGTCTGATGGTGTATAAGGCGGCATGGCTGAAGGATCAAGGCAAGAAATTCTCAAAAGAAGCGTCAATGGCAAAGCTTTACGCTTCCGAAGCGTGCATGCAGATCTGCTCTGAATCTGTACAGATTCACGGTGGGAACGGCTATATGAGAGACTACCACGTCGAGCGTTATTTTAGAGATGCGAAGCTGCTTGAAATAGGTGAAGGTACGTCTGAGGTTCAGCGCATTGTTATCGCAAGGGAGATAGGCTGTTAAATTCTATAGAAAACCAGGCTGACATCAAACCTTTCTCGTCAGCCTTGGTTGCATTCCTGCTATGGACGTTCACTTTTTAGCCACCTCGAGTAAACTCCTATGAAAAAAGTTAAACTTTCATATCGTGTAAAAAATGATGGAGGTGTCGTTTTTGGCGGATTTGATGGATTTGACGGTAGGTGACTGCCTGCGGCTGCAGGCAGAGAAGTTCAGTAGACAAGATGCGGTCATATACAGCTCACTCGGGATAAGATGGACGTATGAAGAGTTTTGGAATCTAACAGAAAAGGCCGCAAAGGGCCTCATAGCGATGGGGATTGAAAAAGGCGATCACATTGCGGTATGGGCGACGAACGTTCCAGAATGGCTGATTCTTCAATTTGCATCGGCTAGAGCAGGTGCTGTGCTTGTAACAGTGAACACGAATTATCAAAGCGCAGAATTGGAATATTTATTAAAGCAATCTGATTCGAAAGCTCTATTTTTTATTGAGTCGTTTCGCGGCACCTCATATAAAGGCATCATCGACGAGTTGCGTATAAACAAAAACCGATTTCCGAAGCTTGAGCATTACGTCGGATTGAATTTTATGGATTCCCCATACTCCAGCTGGCAGGAAGTCCTTGCTGCAGGTGAACGCGTGAGTGATGATGAGTTGGAACGACGGGAAAAATCGCTTACATGTCATGATGTTATTAATATGCAGTATACGTCAGGCACCACAGGCTTTCCGAAGGGGGTCATGCTGACACACCGTAACATCGTGAACAATGCACGGCAGATTGCTGAAGCGATGAATCTTTCAGATAAAGACCGATTGTGCATACCTGTTCCATTTTTCCATTGCTTTGGATGTGTTCTTGGTGTTTTAGCTGCTGTTTCTGTCGGTGCCGTGATGGTCCCTCTCGTTGAGTTTGATCCGCTGGAGGTACTAGAGACGGTCGAACGCGAAAAATGCACCGCCCTTCACGGTGTGCCGACGATGTTTATCGCTGAATTGAATCACCCTAGATTTTCAGAGTTTGAGCTCTCGACACTTCGAACGGGCATAATGGCAGGCTCGCCATGCCCGATCGAGGTGATGAAGAAAGTGATCAGCGATATGGGGATGGGTGAAGTGACCATTGCCTATGGACAGACCGAATCTTCCCCAGTCATCACACAGACCACCACGAAAGATACGATAGAACGAAAAGTAGAAACAGTTGGCAGAAAGCACCCGCATGTGGAAGTGAAGATCATTGATCCAATAACGGGAGAAGAGGCCGGTCCGAACACGCAAGGTGAGCTGTGTACGAGAGGCTATCATGTTATGAAAGGCTATTATAATATGCCTGATTCGACAAATGAGGCGATTGATCAGGATGGCTGGCTGCATACTGGAGACCTTGCAACCATAGATGAGGAAGGCTATATCAAGATTACTGGCCGATTGAAGGACATGATTATCAGAGGCGGGGAGAACGTCTATCCTAGGGAGGTAGAAGAGTTTCTTTACTCTCATCCGGCTATCTTGGACGTGCAAGTGATCGGTGTGCCAGACGAAAAGTATGGAGAGCGGGTTGCGGCTGCTATTATGCTTAAAGAGGGCATGATGCTCAGTCCGGATGAATTGATCAGCTATTGCCGAGGGAAAATCGCACGACACAAAATTCCTGAACATATTCTGTTCGTAGACGAGTATCCGATGACCGCATCAGGGAAAATCCAGAAATATAAGCTGAGAGAGCAAGCCATCCAAAACTTTTCCGCCAGACAGAACGCTTGAATGGGAAACCGCGCTTAATGTGCGGTTTTTCTCACGTTTCCGCTTTCCGAAAATGCAAACCTCGCTTTACGTGTAGAGGGGGACAATCTCTGTTGTGATGGGAAGGGAATCGATTACAGGATTTGATGGCACTGAATAGGAATAAATCACGAAAAGTTTAGTTCCCCCTTTTCTTCCCACTTTTTTTAAAGTAAAATAGGAAATGGATTGTTAGCACTTACATAATGTTTGTAAATGAGACAACAAATGCGGGAACAGAAGAAGGAGGAAGTCATTTCATGAAACGTAATCCACTTTTGCCATTTTCGATTATCGGTGTGATTGGAATCATTTTGATCATTACGATGTCATCCATCGGAATCCATAACGCGGATCAAGCGAAAAAGGATAAAGAACAGGCAGCGATGGACCCTGAGGCGATCTTTAAACAGAACTGTTCATCTTGCCACGGGCAAAACCTCGAAGGTGGAGCAGGACCAGCTCTTGACAAGATCGGCGGAAAGTATGACAAAGCTCAAATCGCTGACATTATCCGCAACGGTAAAGGTTCAGGAATGCCTGCAGGTGTGGTAAAAGGCGAAGAGGCTAAAATCATCACTGATTGGCTTGCTGAGAAAAAATAATGTGCAAAAAGCGTCTTGTGAGTCTGCAAGAGGCTTTTTTCATTTAAATGGGTTAAAATAGATTCGATAAAGATGATGGAGGTTGCCCCTTGAACGAACAAAACTTATCACGAAGACTGACAGCGGTAGCAAACCATGTGGAAAACGGAATGAAGGTTGCCGATATTGGGTCAGACCATGCTTATCTGCCTTGCTATCTGGCTGTTCAAAATAAAATTTCATTCGCGGTCGCAGGAGAAGTAACAGATGGACCGCTACAGTCGGCACAAGAACAAGTAAAAAGCCTTCAGATGGAACATGTTATCAATGTCCGAAAAGGAGACGGCTTAGAGGTGATCGCTCCTGGAGAAGTAGATGCTGTCACGATTTGCGGGATGGGAGGCATCTTAATTGCTTCCATTCTCGAAAAAGGAAAAGATAAGTTAGAAGGTGTTTCAAAGCTCATATTGCAGCCGAATGTAGCCGCCAAGTGGGTGCGAGAGTGGCTAGAAAAAGAGGACTGGGTGCTGACTGCTGAAGAGATATTAAAAGAAGATGGAAAGATTTACGAGGTTCTTGTCGCTGAAAAAGCAGGAACCAGCCCTTATTCTGTGCAAGGAAAAGAAAAGGAATTGCTGTTCGGACCTTATTTGCTAAAAGAAAAGAGTGACGTGTTCCAAGAGAAATGGTCTGGAGAAAAGAAACAGTGGAATAATATACTCAGTCAGATGAATAACAGCGAATCACCTGAAACGGAACAAAGAAAAAAAGATCTTCAATATAAAATATCGTTGGCGGAGGAGATTTTATCATGACGAAGTTAGCGAGTGCCCAGTACTGCATCTCGATTCTAGAATCATTGGCACCTAAGCGTTATGCCTATGACGGTGACCCGATCGGACTGCAGGTGGGCTCGCTTCATAAAAAAACGGCGAAGATCATGATCGCTCTGGACGTCCTGGAGGAAGTAGTGGATGAGGCGATTGAAAACCATGTGGATTTAATCATCGCTCATCATCCGTTCATTTATGTACCCTTAAAAAGGATCGACACGTCTACCGCTAAAGGAAGAACGATCCAGAAGCTGCTGCAGCACGAGATTACAGTTTATGCAGCACATACAAACCTTGATGTTGCCAAAGGCGGTGTGAACGACTGGCTCGCAGATGCGTTGCAGCTTGAAAACAGAGATATTCTTCAGCAGACTCGTTCAGAAGAGCTTATGAAGCTGGCAGTGTTTGTTCCGATCACACATGCGGAAAACGTACGAGAAGCTCTTGGTAACTCTGGAGCAGGGCATATCGGACAGTATAGCCATTGCTCGTTCTCGACAGAAGGGACGGGCACGTTCAAGCCTTTAGAAGGTTCAACGCCTTTCATTGGAAACAAAGGCAAGCTTGAAAAAGTAAAAGAAGTAAAAATGGAAACGATACTGCCCACTGCGCTGCAAAACAAAGCGGTAACGGCTATGATAAAAGCACATCCATATGAAGAAGTCGCCTATGATCTTTATCCTTTGAAAAACAGCGGAGAGCCGCTCGGAATCGGCAGGATCGGGTTGCTGCCAAAACCGATGGATTTAGAAGAACTCTCACAGTATGTTAAACAAACGTTCGGATTGCAGGCAGTCCGTGCTGTAAAAGGGCATAACCGCATGATTTCAAAGGTGGCAGTCGTTGGAGGAGATGGAAACAAGTTTATTAGTGCAGCTCTAGCGAAGGGAGCGGATGTACTGATCTCAGGTGATATCTACTATCATAACGCTCATGATGCACAAGAATCCGGCTTAAGTATTATTGATGCAGGCCATAATATCGAAAAAATCATGAAATCAGGTCTTAAAGAACTCTTTGAAACAGAACTAAAAAAAGACCATTATACAACAGAGGTAATACTATCCAACATTCATACAGATCCTTTTACCTTCCTATAAGTAACTAAAAATAAACGCGGCAGTCTGCCTTCGCTGACTGCCGCGTTTATCTTTTGATTCACTTTAAAAAATGATAACTTTTTTACAAGATGGTAATCGACGTGGCAAAAAGTTAACGTTCTAAATATAAGTGCAAGTAAGACTGACTAAAAAGCATAAATCACCTATATCTTCTTATTACGGTTTTGCTTTTACCTTTGGAAGGATGCGGTCCAACGCCACTTTTCGTTCACGTACCCACGTTTCAGGTACGGAGTGGTCGAACTTTTGCAGGAAATCGATGACTTCTTTCGTGATGGGTGTTGGTGTTGATGCACCAGAGGTGACGCCAACTTTGTTCACACCTTGAAGCCATTCTAGCTGAATTTCAGAAACATCAGCGATACGGTAGGCCGGTGTACCTGCAATTTCCTCAGAAACTTGGGCAAGCCTGTTGGAATTGTTGCTTCTTGGGTCACCGACAACAAGAACAAGGTCGCACTCGCTTGCCTGTTCGGCAACGGCTTCCTGGCGGACTTGTGTAGCCAGACAGATTTCCTTGTGAACCTCTGCATGAGGATACTTTACAAGCAGCTGTTTAATGATTTCGGCTACGTCCCACTGACTCATGGTTGTTTGGTTTGTGATCAGAATTTTTTCTGTCTGCAAGTTGAGCGGCTCAATGTCCTGAGGTGATTCGATTAAATGAACAATATGCGGCGCGATTCCAATCGCTCCTTCTGGCTCAGGATGACCCTTTTTTCCGATATAAATCACTTCATATCCTTCTTTTTCTTTTTCTCGGATAAGATCGTGTGTTTTGGTCACATCAGGACAAGTCGCATCAATCTCATGAAGGCCTTTTTCATGAGCAATACGGCGTACATCAGGCGAAACGCCGTGAGCGGTATAAATCACCGTCCCGCTTTCAATCTCCCTAATGATGTCCAGACGGCTTGAACCGTCTAATGTGATGACGCCTTCTTCTTCAAACGCATCGGTAACATGCTTGTTGTGAACAATCATTCCAAGAATATATATAGGTCTTGGCAGGTCAGGGTTTTTTGCGGCCTGACGGGCAAGGACCATCGCATCGACTACGCCATAGCAATAGCCTCTCGGTGAAATCTTCAATACATCCATTTGTATCTCTCCCTTTTAGAAAATTTAAAGACAGCATAGGAAGCTGCTGTCTTAGGAGATTTTCTTTTCTATTTATATTATAAAGGAGAGTAGACATTTACTCAAATAAGCGCTATTTCAAATATAAAGCTTTGGCTGAGATAATCCTTTTGAAGCGGCAGCGTTTGGACGAGATGGAACATTTTTTTGACTATTTTCATTTTTTGCTGGCTTCCTGCGTTTGATCACGGGAATGTCCGCTATGCTGCTGACCGGGGAATCTTTTTTAGACTCCAGGGCAGTCATGTCTTGGGCTGTGGGGGAGAGAATCGGAACATCTTCACGTTTCGCCTTTTTAAATAACGAAGGCGATTGGCCGTTTAGAGACAACTTGCTTTTTTTGAAAGAAGGAAGTTCGCCTGGCTCCTCAAGTGATGTAGCTTCAGCCGTTTCAACGGATAAAGCGTCTGCCGGAGCCTTCGTTTTTTTCTGTCCTTTTCTTTTGGCGGCTGGACCTGCAATGATTACTTTATCGCTGTCAGGTTCTTGTGCGGCGACGGCCGGAGCGGCTGCTTCTTGTGCTTTCTCTGCCTTGCTATCTGACGGATCGTTTGTTGCCGTTCCTGCCGGTTCATCTTTTGTAGCCGAATTGGATTGATAATCTTTTATCATAGTTAAGACTGAAGGCAGATTCCTCATCATTGGACCGTACTGTTTTACCATCGGCCCCATCGTTTCTGCAACCTTAAGCACTTTTTGGACGTTGTCAAGCATAGAGAATACGCTGGTGCGGGCTGGAATTCCTCCTGTACCAATCGCACCGAACAGCCTATTTAAAGGATCTTGGTGCGATGGCATGCTGTGGTGAGGCATCCTGAAAGCCCCCTGCATGCCGTGCGGCGGCTGATAAGGGGGAAAGTGGTTTCGCGAAGGGGGATATGGCGGAAATGGGTGCATAATTCACCCTCCTTTCAAAATAGTAAGCTCATGTTAGTGTATGATGAAAACGCCCGCAGGTGAGTAAATTATAGACAGCTGCCGAAAAATAAGAAACGGGGAATAGAGGATGAAAGGAACGGTAATGGCGTAAATGCCAAAGTTACTCTATAATACTAAAAGTGGGTTTAAGAATAAATGAAGTCAGGTGAATATTATGAAATCAGCCTTCGAACGGCTAAAAATAAACAGCGATCTGCAAATCGCATTAGAAAAATTCGGGTTCAAGAGCCCAACAGACATACAAGAACGTGTTGTGCCTGCGATTATCAACGGCTTTGACATTATCGGACAGTCTCAGACCGGCTCTGGAAAAACGATGGCGTTCCTGCTGCCGATCTTAGAAAAGATCAATATGGATAAAGAAGAAGTGCAAGCCGTGATAACCGCTCCAACAAGAGAGCTGGCACAGCAAATCTTCACGGAGCTGGACAAGCTTGTCTCGCTGCTTCCGGAAGAAAAGCAGCCGAACGCTAAGCTCATTGTCGGCGGAACAGACAGAAAAAGAATGGCGGACAAGCTGAAGAACGTTCCTCAGCTTGTTGTCGGAACACCTGGCCGTATAAAAGATTTGATTACGAACCAGCAATTAAACGTTTTTACTTCTTCCATCTTAGTTGTGGATGAAGCGGACCAGATGCTCGACATGGGCTTTATCGAGGACGTTGATTTGCTCGCTTCACGTATGGCACATAACTTGCAGATGCTCGTCTTCTCCGCAACGATTCCGGAAAAGCTGCAGCCGTTTTTAAAGAAATATATGGAGAACCCGCGTCATGTGCATGTTGATCCAACAAAGACGACGGCCAGTGATATTAAGCATGTGCTGCTGCCAGTCAAGCACAAGGATAAAATCTCGTATTTGATCAAAGCGGCTAAGGACTTTAATCCGTACTTTGCTATTGTATTCGTCAACACGAAGAAGATGGCGGATGAGGTAGCGGATGCTATGCTTGCTGCCGGATTGAACGCTGAAAGATTGCATGGTGACGTACAGCCAAGGACACGAAAGAACATTATGAAGCGTGTACAAAATGTGGAGTTTCAGTTCCTCGTGGCAACCGATCTTGCTGCACGAGGCATTGATATTAAGGGTGTCAGCCATGTGATTAACTATGAGCTGCCGAAGGATCTCGATTTTTATATCCACCGCTCAGGCAGAACAGGGCGTGCGGGTATGTCAGGCATCAGCGCTACACTCATGGAACCGTCAGATCAGTTTGCCATCCAAAAGCTCGAATCGAGAAATATCACCTTTACTGAGGAAGAATATAAAAACGGTGAATGGGTTGAGACGAAACGCAAGTCATCCAAAAAGCCCGCAGGTAAAGCAGGAGACGGCGTTTTTGTTCCAAAACCGAAAAAGGTAAAGCCTGGATATAAAAAGAAGATGGAAGCTGAGAAGAAACGGATCGTGAAAAAAATAAGCCGTAAGAAGAAATAAAAGGGTTCGACAGGGGGATATAGAATGCTAAGACTAGGTTCACACGTGTCAATGAGCGGGAAGAAAATGATGCTTGCAGCGAGTGAAGAAGCGCTATCTTATGGCGCTAATACGTTCATGGTCTACACGGGAGCTCCGCAAAACACGAGAAGAAAACCGATTGAAGAGCTGAATATTGAAGCAGGACAGCGACACATGCAGGAAAATGGCATCGCTGATATTATCGTTCACGCGCCTTATATTATTAATATTGGAAATGCAGTCAAGCCTGAAACGTTTGAGCTTGGTGTGGATTTCCTTCGCCGCGAAATTGAGCGCACTGAGGCGATTGGTTCAAGACAGATCGTCCTTCATCCCGGTGCACATGTTGGTGAGGGAATAGAAACAGGAATTAAGAAAATCATTGAAGGGCTGAACGAGGTGCTCACAAATAAGCAATCCGTTCAAATCGCGCTCGAGACGATGGCTGGAAAAGGATCAGAATGCGGCAGTTCGTTCGAGGAAATCGCCGCGATCATCTCAGGAGTCACGCATAATGACAAACTATCGGTCTGTTTTGACACATGCCACGTCCATGACAGCGGCTATGATATTGTTAACGACTTTGACGGCGTTCTTGAGCAATTCGATAAAATAGTAGGGCTGGATCGGCTGAAGGTCCTTCACATTAACGATTCCAAGAATGAAAAAGGGGCTTCCAAAGACAGGCACGAAAATATCGGCTTTGGCCATATTGGATTTGAAGCTCTCAGCTATATTGTTCATCATCCACAGCTGCAAAGCGTTCCGAAAATTTTGGAGACGCCTTACGTTGGAACGGACAAAAACAGCAAGAAGCCGCCTTACAAGCTTGAGATTGACATGCTGAAGGCGAAAACGTTTGATCCTGAATTACAGCAAAAGCTGCTGGGAGATTCAGTTGTTTTATAACGAACAAAAGGCACATCGGCTTCTAGCGGATGTGCCTTTTATAATACTTTTATAAAGTATAACTTTTTAGCAGAGTAGAAATTCGACGCAGTCAAAAAGCTTAGGAATAAAGGATAAGGGCAATTAAGGCTGACTTAAAGGCATGTCGTCAGCCAAGTTTTCTTGATAGGATCAGTCTCCGTTGAATACATCAAAAATGCCTTTGGCGAGGCTGCCCTCATCTTTTGCACCTAATCGGCTGGGAGCTGCGGCGAACACGCGGCTTGCAAGACGGCTGAACGGCAGGGATTGAATCCAGACGGTGCCCGGTCCTTGAAGCGTGGCAAAGAACAGACCTTCACCACCGAACAATGCTGTTTTTACGCCTTTTACCATCTCGATGTTATAATTGACGCCGCTGGTCATCGCGACAAGACAGCCTGTGTCAACTCGAAGAAGCTCACCTGCTGAAAGTTCCTTTTTGTGGATTGTACCTCCTGCATGAACAAAACACATGCCGTCACCTTCAAGTTTTTGCATGATGAAACCTTCTCCGCCAAAGAAGCCGGCTCCAATTTTGCGCTGCAGTTCAATGCCTACAGAAACTCCTTTAGCGGCAGCTAGAAAGGAATCTTTTTGGCAGATGATTTTTCCTCTATGTTCGCTCAAGTCCATCGGAATGATCTTACCTGGATACGGTGACGCGAATGAAGCATGCCTTTTTTCAGGTGACGTGTTCGTGAACGTTGTCATAAACAAGCTCTCGCCTGTAAGCACCCGTTTGCCTGCGCTGAACAGCTTACCCATCAAACCGCCGCCTGATCCTCCTGATCCGTCACCAAAGATTGTTTCCATCTCAATGCCGTCTTCCATCATCATTAAGCTTCCTGCTTCGGCTACTACCGTTTCGCCCGGATCAAGTTCGACCTCAACAAACTGCATGTCATCTCCAAATATTTTGTAATCAATTTCGTGGTTGTTCATTATGTACCTCCTCAGAAAATATGCTCTCTATCCTATTGTAAAAGATAGGGTGCTATTGCGCTATCTTTAGAGGCGATGGTTTTGTATTTATTGATGCTTTAAGGATTCTAGAAGTGGTTGCTCTCCGTTACAGGCGCACGCTTATCCAGAGGGGTGATTGGTAAAGTATCACGATGTTCGGCACAGATGGACTCCAACAGATTTATCTCTGCACTCCAGAACATTCTATAGCAGCAACCTCTGTGAAAAGAGCATTACAGGATGATAAGAATGAGAAAATAAATAGCCGCCTGTGATGGCGGCTTGATTCATTTGTGCGTATCAGTTTCTGTCTAAGTAGGATTGAATCAAGTATTGAATATAGTTTGCTTTTTCCTGGCTCACTTCTCTCGCGATAGCGGCGATAATCTGCTGACGCTGGACTGTGTTTGTAATGTCGATTTTCTGCCTTCTAAGTATCGAAACCACTTTTTCAGCTTCAGCGTACGTTAACGGAAATTGATATTCGGAAGCAAGCGAAATCAATTCCTGTGGAGTGATGCTGTTTAATTTCTGGTTGACAAAATGAAGCATGATCGGATTCATTTTGATTCTCCCTCCCGTCACATTAGCCTATGAAGAAGCAGGCGGGAAAGTGCCTAGTATTTTAAGAAGCGTATGAATAAAAAACCGCTCTTCTGCAAGAGAAGAGCGGTTTCAAAGCGTTTATATCATACTGTGGAACACGAAGTTAATGAAGAATAAAACGGCGATGATGACCAGCGGGACAGGGACTTGCTTCCTTTTCCCTGCAGCAAGCTTTAATAGCGGATAAGCGATAAAGCCGAATGCCAAGCCGTCCACGATGCTGTATGTGAGCGGTATAAGCGCTATGATCAAGAACGCAGGGAACCCTTCTGAAAAATCTGAGAGCGGAATATGCTGAATCTGCTGTACCATTAACCCTCCGATAATGATTAGAACCGGAGCGATGGCGCCATTTGGAATATAAGCCAAGAATGGCGCTGTAAAGATCGCCAGTAAGAACAGCAGTCCAGCTACAAGACTCGTTACACCCGTTCTGCCGCCTTCTGCAATGCCAGCTGCACTCTCTACGGTAGAAATTGTCGGGCTCGTTCCGAATAAGCCGGATACGACCGAGGAAGCAGCATTTGCTTGAAAAGCTTTTGGAAACTTTTCTTTATCAGGAAGAAGTCCGTGCAGCAGACCCATGTTTTCAAAGGTGATGATCATCGTCAGTGAAAACGTGGCAATCCAAAATGGCAGCTGCAGCATCCCGCTAAAATCAGCAGACAAAAAGAGCTCACCGAACGGCTGGAGCGATAAATTGCCAGAAGCCTGTCCAGATGGACTGGCGATGCCGAACAAGTATCCAAAAGCCGTTGTAGCGGCAATGCCGATAATGAAGCCGCCTTTAACATTTCTTAAGAATAGAAACATCATAAGCACAAGTCCAATTAACGTAAGGATGGCGTCTGGTTCATTCAGATGTCCGAGCTTTACAAAGGTGGACTCGCTTTTCTCAATAATTCCGCCCTTTTGCAGACCGATGAATGCCAGAAATAGCCCAATACCCACCGTAATACTATGCTTCAATGACTCTGGTATGCTTTTGGAGAGGATATCTTTTATTCTTGTCGCAGCCGCAATCATAAAGAAAATACCAGACAGAACAACAGCGGCAAGAGCTTCCTGCCAAGATAGGTTCATTCCCTGCACGATCGTGTAGGTGAAGAACGCGTTGACTCCCATACCCGGGGTCAAGATAATCGGGGCGTTCGCATAAAAAGCCATCATAAGACATCCGGCAACCGAAGTGAAGATCGTCGCAAGCAGAACACCTTCATACGGAATGCCGGCATCCGCCAATATCATCGGATTGACAATGATAATGTAGCAAATCGTGAAAAAAGATGTGATTCCTGCTAAAATCTCCTGCTTCAAAGAATGCCCGTCTAAACGTATGCCTTTCATATTTTCCCTTCTTTTCTTTCTTATCCCTCACCCACCCAGCAGGCTTTAAGCCGCCAATATCAGATTATAAATCACTTAACGAAATTTGGCTATAAAAAATCATTTACAAAATTGAACGCGGCTTATATAATTTGATTAACATAAAAAAGTTGCGCGAAGGAAACATTTGATGTCACGTTTATGCTCTCAGCAGCATACATTAGACCAACTGTTTTATTTTTTAACCTAATGTTGCCCTTGTGCAATAATCGTGGACACGGAAAAGAGAGGGGCTATAATGATGGAAGAAGCCATTAAAGTTGAGAAGCTTTATGTCTCATATCAAGGCAACCAAGTCGTAAAAGACGTTACCTTTAGCGTAAGCAATGGAAACATCGTGGGGATTATCGGACCAAACGGTGCAGGAAAATCAACACTAATGAAAGCGGCGCTCGGACTGATCCCGAAAGATAAGGGAGAGGTGAGAGTGAACGGAAAGCCGCTCAAGCAATCACAGAAAAAAATTGCCTACGTGCCCCAGCGAAGTGATATAGACTGGGATTTTCCTATTACTGTTATTGATGTTGTGCTTCTTGGCACCTATCCGACCCTTGGGCTGTTTAGGCGGCCAGGAAAAGCGGAGCGCGCTTGGGCAGCAGAATGTCTTGAAAAGGTCGGAATGGAGCAGTTTGCCAACAGGCAGATCGGCGAGCTTTCCGGTGGGCAGCAGCAAAGAGTGTTCCTTGCCAGGGCGCTCGCGCAAAAGGCGGAACTCTTTTTGTTGGATGAACCGTTTGTGGGAATTGATGTGGCGAGTGAAGAGACCATTATCCACATCCTTCGCGAATTGAAAAAAAACGGGAAGACCATTATTGTCGTGCATCATGACTTAAGTAAAGCAGAGGCGTATTTTGACCATCTGCTCCTGCTGAATCAGGAACTGATCCACTTTGGAACATCCAGCGATGTGCTGCGGCCGGATGTGATCACGAAAGCGTACAATAATCAATTCTCTTTTTTAAATAATAGCGGGCAGGTGAATTGCACATGAATTTCTTAGCCTTTTTAGAAGCGTTGTTTCAATATGAATTTCTTCAAAAAGCGTTATGGACTTCTGTAATGGTCGGCATTATTTGCGGTGTTCTCGGCTGCTTCATCATTTTACGAGGTATGGCACTCATGGGAGATGCCATCTCTCATGCGGTGCTACCCGGTGTGGCGATCAGCTATATGCTGGGTATAAATTTCTTTTTCGGTGCTGTGCTCACAGGAGTGCTGACCGCGATCGGCATCGGATTTGTAAGCCAGAACAGCAGAATCAAGCATGATATGGCGATTGGCATCATGTTCACTTCGGTTTTTGCTGTAGGGATCATTATTATCACGCTCATGAAGAGCAGTGCGGATCTGTATCATATCCTTTTTGGAAATGTGCTCGCTGTTCGGTCGAGTGATATGGTGATGACGCTCAGTATAGGGCTGCTTGTGATAGTATTAGTGACACTGTTTTACAAAGAACTCCTTGTGTCCACGTTCGATCCGACTATGGCACAAAGCTATGGGCTGCCTAACAAATGGATTCATTATATCTTGATGGTGGTCTTGACGATGGTCACGGTCGCTTCGCTCCAGACGGTTGGCATCGTTCTTGTAGTTGCGATGCTAATCACGCCAGCGGCTACCGCTTATCTGCTGACAAACCGGCTATGGGTGATGATCTATATGGCAGCAGCATTTGGGGTCATCTCTTCTGTGCTTGGACTTTATTTCAGCTTTACTTACAATCTGGCTTCAGGGGCTACGATTGTGCTGGTTTCTGCATTTTTCTTTGCGGCAGCATTTTTTCTGTCACCATCACAAGGATTGCTGTGGAAATCATTTAAAGCACGCAAAAATCGGGCTTCACTTTCATAAGAGAGATAGGGGAGGAGTAACAAGATGATTAAAAAATGGGGAAGCGCTGTTCTATTAGCAGCTGCTGTGATGCTTTCAGGCTGCAGCAATGAAAAAAGCGAAAATGAGAAAATTGAAGTAGTTGCCACCTATTCGATTATTTATGACCTTGTCAAAAATGTTGGCGGAGATAAAGTGGAGATACACAGTCTTGTACCTATTGGATCAAATCCGCACGAATATGACCCGCTTCCGGAAGATGTGATGAAAGCGACCGATGCAGATGCCGTGTTCTATAACGGCTTGAACCTCGAAGAAGGCAACTCTTGGTTTGATAAGCTTATGAAAAGCGCAAACAAGTCTGGAGATGATGCTCCAGTATATCGCGTGAGTGAAGGAGTGGAGGCGATTCACCTTGAATCCAAAGGACTTGAAAAGCAGATGGATCCTCACGCTTGGCTTGATATCCGAAACGGCATTAAATACGTGGAAAACATCAGAGACGGATTAATTGAAGTTGATCCGGACAATAAAGAGTACTACAAAAAAAATGCAGCGGCCTATATAAACGAACTGAATGCGCTGCATGAGAAAACAGCGGCAGAACTTGAAAAAATCCCAAAAGAAAAGCGTATTCTCATCACGAGTGAAGGTGCCTTTAAATATTTCGGCAAAGCTTATCAAATGGAAACAGGATATATTTGGGAGATTAATTCTGACAGCCAAGGTTCTCCTCAGCAGATCAAAAGTGTGGTCGATTACATCGGGAGTACAGAGGTCCCGGCATTATTCGTAGAAACAAGCGTGGATCCTCGAAGCATGGAGACCGTGTCTAAAGAAACGGGGATTCCCATTAAAGGAAAAGTGTTCACCGATTCTCTTGGCAAAAAAGGAGAAGACGGAGACACGTATATTGAAATGATGAAATGGAACAATGAAACCATTATTAATGGTCTGCAATAACATATTTGAACAGGAAAAACGTGCCGGATGAGGCACGTTTTTTCGCATGCTGTCATGAAATGCAAGCACAATTGAAATCACTGTAAGCGTAAAATTAACCACACCTTATAATCACTAAAGCCCCATAGGATAATGAGCTTATCTTATCTAGAGAGGGGCTTTTTTATTTGGAAGAACAACAACAAGA
>NZ_JBHTCP010000044.1:0-58523 GCF_042665465.1 Fictibacillus iocasae
ATAAAAAGCCACGTACTGGAACTGTTTGTGTCATCTTCAGTATAGTCACCGCATTCCCATTTTCATGCGGGGGTTGGGAGAGGACCGCTCATGATAGTTTTTATTCAACGTAATGAACCATATGAATATATAATAAGATGCTTACTAGACAGTTGGATGAAATTTCAATATACTGCTTTACACTCAACAACCACTGTTTTATACTGTAAATATAATTTTAAACTTAGGAAGTAGTGCTTACTGCTTCTAACTATATATACATAGGTTTCTACCGTTCTAACTGTTTTATGTTCCTAACGACTGAAGCTGTCATCGCCGACAAGCCTGAAGAAAACAAAGGCGGCGGCATGCCAGACATGGGCGGCATGGGAATGGGTGGAATGGGCGGCATGATGTAATAGCTGCTCGTTCATAATGGAATGAGTTAAATTAAAGAGGGTGTCCTGAGTACTTAAATGTACTGAGGGCACCTTTTTTTATTATTAGGGCAGTTCCTTTATTTTACAAATGTGTTAGAATTCTATATAACTGCAGCTCCTTAAGGAAGGAGAGCAATGCTTTATAATGTCAAATGGGATAGTTCGCAAACAAAACAAATTTACAAGGGTTTAAAAGATTCCGAGAGGTTAATGACCTATTTAGAGCAATCTTTATTGGACGCAGAACTCGTTCAGCTTATTGGAGAACATCCAGTACCTGATAAAGGAAGAGAATATGACGTGATGGTTTATTATCATCAGTCAAAACCTAAAAGAAGATTATTATCAGCTGCTCCCCGGCGTAATAATAAGCACATTCATGTCGTTCTTTTCAGAGGCATTTTAACTAAAGAGGAATTGATTAAAGAAGGATTTTAATTAGGGAATAATGCCGATCCTACTCCAGATATAAAGCTGCAATTAGAAGAAGAAATTGATGTATTGATTGAATTAATAAGAAAGAAAATTCAGCGTATTTAGTGGTTGATTTATATTAGTTTTGAGTAATGGCTTAACTGGTACCTGCACTAAATTTATCAAGAAGCGCGAGAACCGTCCCGGTGCTCTTTGAGGGACGGTTCTCGCGCTTTTTTTGCCCAAGATCTGTTCAGGGAGGAAGAAAAGAATCGTACGAGACCAGTGATCAGTGAAAAAATAGTATTTAAAAAAATCACTCACTTCAATTTCCTAATTATTAGAATTTAAAAACGAACATTGATATAAAACGGGGGATATTGAAACTGATATTCTTCTTTTTTATGACATTAATGCCGCAATTTTTTAAGCACGTGGATGGTTCTCTCGCTTCTTTTTTCTATTTGTGCTGTTAGAGCCTGACATCTTTTACACATTAAAAATGAGAAGGAAGGATATAAAGCTGCTTGTAATAAAGGCGGCTAACTTTGTTAGAAGCACGAGAACCGTCCCCATGCTTTTAACTTATTTCGACAAAAATTTATCGATTAATCCTAAATCTGCATGATTTAGATTCACGCCAAAGTGTGTTGTTTGGTTTACTTTCCAATGTCTTTTTACATTAATAAAATTTAAATCTCTGCTTTTAAATTGATAAAAACTTTTAATCATACTTATTTGTGGTGGAGATTTTAAAAATTGTACAATTTTCTTTGCCGTCAACTCTCCTTCAAGTATTTGAAACTTTTGTGTGGGTATATTAAATTCTTTTCCTTTATCAAAATACATCAACCTTGGAGCAGAACGATTTAAAAACTTTACAAACGCCGATTCATCTACAATATATACTCCATTAATAAGTAGAGGTGAACCCATCATAGAAGTTGTCAATATTATTCTGTGAGTATTTTTAGGAATAAAATTATCAGGTAAATCAAGTTGTTCTTTAACTAAAGATAGATTTTGTTCAAAAAATTCGGCTATCCTATTTATTTGAAGGGTTTCTTTTTTTAACTTATACAAGTGATTTGTATGCTGTCTTGTGGAGAATGGTTGAACGTGTGCTTTACATTCAACAAAAAACAATTCATCGTCTAAAACAAATGCTACATCACATTCATACTCGGTTTTTTTTGTTTTTTTATACAATCTAGAATTAATAATACCTTGTAAGTTTAAATCGTGTTTGGTACGTTCTTCAAACCCAGGTCCTCTAAAGTCCAAATCTAATCTTCTATTTAAGAAGTTTGAAGCAAGTGCCCTTGCTGCATCCGCGTTAGAGGTAAGAGTTGGAATAACAACTAGGTTATCATCTATTTTTACAAAAGGACAATCAATCATATCAAGAGAATTGCGATTAAAAGTAAATATATCTAAAATTGTTTCTGTTTCTTCTTGACTATATCCTTTAGATTTAAAAAACCTTATCCAATTAAGAACTGATTTACTTAAGCAAACTTTATCTAAACTAAACGATCTAATTTGATTTCTTCTTCGTAGAAAAGATTTGCTTTCCTCTATTAACAATTCATATGCATTTAACCAACGTGCAAGCGAAATTTTTTTCACTTTCTCTTTTAAAAAAATTGAACCGAAATATAATGTTGAAAACAAATAATTAAGAGATTCTTTTTTTTCCTTAATAATTTTATCGTATGGTATATTCTCTTGACCACTGTACTTACTTTGTATTTCTCCTATTGCATTCATTTGCCAGCCTTCCCGTAAGTTAAGAAATCTTTCATTAGATAACACGTTATTCAATTCAAAATCCTTATCACATATTTCAAAAAATAAAATATTATCCTTCTTTTGGATTTTAACATCTGAATATTTCCAATACTCTAGAAGGTCATTCAAGATTAACCAGATTTCACTAAACGACACATGTGTTTTAGAAACTTCCAAAACCCGAGGTGATATATTCCTTTTATTTCCTTTGAATGCATTTTTATTGTACATAAAATATTTTAATATCATTCCGCTAGATTCAATTGCGGAATCAAAGGAAGCTGTTAATACATTTGCTTTTAATTCTTGTAACTCCTTATTTACTATTTCATCCAAATGTAGTTCTAATGATACTAAATAAGATGCTACTTTATATTGCTCATCTATTTTTTCATTTTCTTCAAAATATTTAGTTCGTATCTGCTCAAATGATTTAAATAATTGTTCAAAATAGATCTTCTCTTGGACTAGATCTTCTATTTGGGAAAACTCGTCAATATCATGTGCTTTCCCCATGTAAATATTTAAAATATCTACAAATAACATATGATGCTTGTTACTTTCAAACAAGTCAACACTTATTCCTGAAGACTTTATAGCTTTTATTACTGCAGATATATCATTTTGTTCGTAAATGCTTTCTAAATACCTTATAAATTTATCTTTGTCTTCTTTTAACATGTTCTCTAATTTATAAAAATTGTAATGTTCTGGAATATCTAACATACACATACCACTCTTTTCACCTATATTCACTCAATAATTTACCATAAAAAGTTATTTAAAGGAATTAATGGAGTGAGTTTATCTTCGTTTTTATATTATTGAATTCATACTAATATTAAAAGAGTAGATGTCGCATATAAATTTATCTTTGATAGGCTGTTTTTCATATCTTCTCTTCAACAAGACTTCGACATCCTCCAGTTTGTCCTCCGTGGAGCACAGGGACGAGAAGCACTGGAACGGTTCTCGGGCTTCATTTGTTGTTTTTAAATAGTAACCTTTCAGGTTAATTGTGTAACCTAAAGTCTAATTCACTTGCATTGCACTGAGCATAAAAAAAAAGCATGAGAAGAACCGTCCTAGTGCTCCTACCCTACTTCTAAATAGTAGAAATTGTGGTTGTATGTGGAAATTGAGAAAGATTAGACTTTGCAAAATTTCGTTTAAAATATATATAATCAAAGAACGATAGCATATTTTTACAAAGGAGATGAGAAGGTTTAATGGATAAAGGAAGAGCGTTGATATTAGAAAATGCTGCAAGAGAAGCACTAGGTTTAAAAGAGCGTGGCGGACTTAACGGCCTTATTGATGCTGACCCAATTAGATACGGCCAAGCATTTTGGGTAATAGTAGCAGCTTTATCACCGTACTACAAAGAAGCTAATGAACATGGTAAGCAAGTGATTGAAGAATTATTAGACAGATATTCATTTTTAAAAGAAGACACAAGAGATGAAACATACTACGAAGGTGTTGTTAGCGCAGCTAAAGACATTAGAAAAATTATTAGACAATAGATATGAAGCGCTCAATTAGAGTGCTTTTTTATCTGTTACAAACATTTATAATGGATAATATAATTAGAGAAAAAGAGCACGGGGACGGTTCTCGTGCTTCTGTACGGACTTAAGGAATTGGAAGATAACAAAAAAGTGTCACGGTGTCACGTGTACTTAAATGTACACGGGGACTCTTTTTTTAAAACTACGCCATTTTACAATTTAGTGTGAGCAGTTAGCAGTTTTTAGCTGGAGAGTATTCATAGAAACACGCTCGATTGAAAGAGGAGCATGAGAACCGTCCCCATGCTTCACATGCTTCATAATTAGATAATATTTCTGTAAGAAAGAGGGTTAGTATGTTTATAGCTCAAATATTTTTTACTTTATTTGGTTTTTTTGGATACTACGCTTGGTTTGTATATTACTTCGGAATATTTTATGAAAACCTAAATAATCATGCTCCTATAAAAATTGCCACATTTATGCTGCTAATGTTATATAGCTTTTTAACATATACAAGATTTTTTTTAGGATACTATCAAGATCTTACAGATTTTGATACAGGTTATCCGGGTTATATTTTAACAATCTTGTTTTTATATCTTTCTAGGGAGTGGAATAAGATTATAGGAGTAATTTTTTCACTAATAATAGTTTTAATGACTATTTATTATGTATTTACACCTAGTTCTAACTCGGAAGAATTACATTATCAAATGTTTAATCTTACTATTCCAAACACAATTATGTTACTGCTAAATATTATTCTTTTGTTTACTGCTGACACCTTAGTTAAGCCGAGAAAAGAACAACTTAATAAATGAGAAGTACTGGGATAGTTCTTTGTTTACTGAGCATTATTTAATGAGCATGAAAAGCCTCCCCATGTTTCTTAAAAACCTTAAAGTGATACGAACTTGTAATACGGGGACGGTTCTCGTGCTCCTATTCTTTTTTTAGTTTGCCATTCTCGGGCTCTTAAAGATAACAAGATTTTTCCATCCTGCTCATTAAATACCTTAATTTACCCGACAATATTGTCCTTGCTCACCATAGTATTATCCCACAATGCAATTTCCCAAATAAATACTCAACGTGTTAACCTTATCCCAAATATTTTTCCGAGGTGATGAGATGAAGTACAGGCGCTTAGGTAAAACAAATCTAGATATTTCCGTTGTTGGGATTGGGACATGGCAGTACGGTGGAGAGTGGGGAAAGGATTTTACCCAGCTGGAAGTGGATTCTATTTTGGATAAGGCGAAGGAAATGGGCATTAATTTCATTGATACTGCTGAATGTTATGGTGATCATCTGTCAGAGAGCCTGATTGGCGGATATCTTAGCGGAACCAACAGGGAGGATTGGATTGTTGCCACAAAATTCGGCCACCATTTTCATGGGAATTTTGAGCGGAGCAGGCAATGGAGTGCGGAGGATGTGTTGAAGCAGCTGGATGCTTCTCTTAAAGCACTGAAAACGGAGTACATCGATTTATATCAGGCGCATTCTTGCTCGGACGAGGAATTTAATAATGACGAGCTTTGGACGATGCTTGATAAGCAGGTACAAGCCGGTAAAATACGGCACTTAGGTGTTTCACTTAAGACAAATGATGAGAGTTACCAAACAGACAAGGCGACAGAGGTCAATGTCGGTGCCATTCAGGTCGTGTACAATCGTTTAGACCGAGCACCAGAAGAAACAATTTTTCCATCAAGCATAAAACAAGATCTGGGCGTCCTTGCGCGTGTTCCGCTCGCAAGCGGGTATTTAAGCGGGAAGTATAAGCCAGGAGCCGTCTTCAGCCATGACGATGTTCGTTCCAAGCATGACAGAGAAGAAACGGCACGACTATTGGAGGAAGTGGAGAAGATTCGTGCTGCCGAAGTTCCGGAAGTTGTTCACATGTCTACTTGGGCATTAGCATGGTGTTTGAAGCATCCTGCTGTTACCTCCGTCATCCCTGGCTGTAAAAATCCAGAACAAGTGGAACTCAACGCCAAAGCCGCAGACTTTGTTGAAAATAATCATGCTCAGAGTGTGAATCCATGATAACTAAGTAAGCCCCAGCTGTAATGGCTGGGGTTTGTTTTTGTTCCATTTTTTAATTGCATGATAAAAATGGGGAGGAGCAGCCAGAATTAACAAACTAGTAAATTTCAAAATTATGATTTTAATAAAATAAAAAAGAAAAATCACAAGGAATATACATATTATGGTCGAATAATTAATCTTTGGAAAGATAGAAGTCTTTAAAGGAATATATAAAAGGTGGAGGAATTTAAGTGGTTAAAAAGTTTTATCTCGTTTTATTAATGGTGATCATCATGAGCAGTTTCACAATTGGCAATGTAAATGCCGCGCAAACAAAGAATGAAAGCAATGAAGCTGTTCAAGGAATGATTAAAGAAAATGGTACTCCGATAAAAAACTCTTTGGTTTTAATAGGTGAAGTGGGCAAGAAAAACTGGAATCATGTCGTTACTGACGCTAACGGATCATTTAAAGCAAAATTATCAGATGGTGACTATGTGATTAAGAGTGTTAAGGAGAAAAATAAATCTTGGTACAGTGCCAATGAAAAATTCACTGTAAATGATAGTAAGATTAAAGGTTTGAAAAAAGGGGAGATAAATCTTTCCGAGACGAAACAATTAAAGAAGTCTTTAAAACAAGACATTAATTTAAAAGGTGTATTAAAGGAAGGAAATAAAGGATTAAAGGCTGATTTAGTTATATCAAAATATGGTGAAAATGAGGAAGGAACTTATACCGTTGCATCTAAAGGCAACGGAAGTTTTTCTGCTTCATTGTCTGACGGAAACTATATGATAGTTGGAATAGAAGTTGATGGTGGTTTTTATCGTTATGAGAAAAGGTTTACAGTAGCGGATGGAAAAGTATTAGTAGACGGTGAGCCCAAAAACAATCTATCCATTAACATCCCTGTCAATAAACATGCAGGAATCGTTAAAGATTCAGCATCATCGCTATCAGAAGCAACGATTGTATTAGAGAAACGTCTCCTTAATGAAGAATATGAAACGGAACTGATTGAAACGGTTGTAACAAACAAAAAAGGAGAATTCTCTTTAAGAGAATTAGCCGATGGTGAATATGAAATTAGTGTGTATCATGAAACATACGTTGCATGGAAGAAAGAAAATTTTAAAGTGGTTGAAGGAACCGTTTATGTTAATGGTTTCGATGCATCAGTCATTGAAATCGTGGTGCCAGATATTAACCTAAAAGGTACTTTACAAGATGATATACAGCCAATTACCGATGCTAATGTTAACTTTGAAGGAGAGACAGCAGAAGGAGAATATGTTGGCTTTGGTACGCCTGTAGATTCAGAAGGTAATTTCCAATATAGACTTCAGGATGGAAAATATAAAGTTGTCTCTATCGATGAAAAAAGTAGATCTACACTGGTGAATAGTCCATTTGAAATACGTGACGGAAAGCTGATTCAAAATGGTGAATCATCAGCCTTGAATATTCATTTACCCTCCGTTACTTTTAATGGGAAGCTGCTTGAAGAGTCAGGGAATGCACTTCAAGGTGGGGTGTATGTGGAACGTGTTTCAGAAGAAGGCAGCACTGAATCGTACCATGCATACACTGATGAAACAGGAATTTATTCACTTCGCTTGAAGGATGGGACCTACCGAGTAACGGGTGGTCATTTAAATGGTGAAGGTGAAGATTTGGCTTTCTCTACAATGTTCGAAATTATTAACGGCAAACTTTTTGTGGATGGTCAAGAACAGTCTCTTTTAGAACTAAAGCTGCCTGCTGTCAGTGTACAGGGGCTCGTTCAAGATGGAGATACTCCTGCATCGAATGGGTATATATCGGTTAGTTCAGAAGACGGGACCTTTTATACCTGGGAAAGCCTTAACCCGGATGGGACATTCAAAATGCGTCTTGCAGATGGAAGTTATCGAATAAATGATATTCAATTAGAAGATGGAACAAATGCATCTATTAATCAATCGTTCTCTATCCAAGACGGTAAGACATATGTAAATGGCCAATTACAAGAAGTACTAAAAATTACTGTTCCGCCAATAACGTTAACGGGAACAATTACAGATTCAGGAAACCCTATTTCGGGTGATATTTATATTATGGAGATGAATGATGCGGATAGTCCTTTAGAAGCTCGAGCCTCGGCAAATGAAGAAGGAAAATTCCATTTGCGCCTTCCGGATGGTGAGTACAAGGTGTATACCGTATATTTACATGACGGTACAACGTTCAGTTCTGGAAAAGAGTTCAGCATTGTATCGGGTCAGTTATACGAGAATGGGGAGCTTTCACAACAACTTAACATTGCAGTTGATCCGGTGACGGTAACAGGTACTGTGAAGAACGGAGAGGAGCCAGTGGCAGAAGGCTCTTTATATATCAACTCAATTGATGGAAATTGGATTGCTGGAAATCCTAGCTTGATTCAAAACGGATTTTACCAAAAGCGCCTGCCAGATGGTGAATATTTGATCTCCATGGTAGAAGATTATCAACAGGGAATATTCAATTTTGATAAAAAGTTCTCTATCATAGAAGGAAAAATGATAGTTGATGGACAGGAAGTAAATTCCCTCGACATCAATCTGCAAGACGGCTGGCAATAAGATTTTAAAAAAGTAAATCATGAACTAACCCGAATCATGTGCACTTGTAAAAGCGTCCATTATTCGGGTTTTTGTGTTTTTTTGCCAAGTTTTCGTGCTTTTTAAGGAGAAGAAGAGCGTGTTCCACGTGCTTAGTTTCGTCCACATTCTCGTTCATCTACAAAACAAGTAAAGAAAGGATATGAATCCAACTTATCGAATGAAGTAGAAAGTAAATCATACGGAGGGATGTCACCGTGGCAAAGCTAATCTATCATGTGGCAACGACACTGGACAACTTTATCGCAGATGTAAATAGGGACGCAGGCAGTTCTATCTTCATGGATGAAGGGGATCATGTTACGGACTTTATCCATGATACCCAGCAATATGATGCGGTGTTAATGGGTGGAAAAACGTATGAATATGGTTTTCAATTTGGCCTTAAACCGGGTGAACCAAGCCCTTTTCCATTGAAACAATATATCTTTTCGAGCACGATGCAGTTTGATTCAAACGATCAAGTGGAGCTCATTAAGAACGATGCAACAGATTTCATCCGGAATCTAAAAAATAAGGAAGACGGCAAGCTGTGGCTTTGTGGGGGCGGTGAGCTGGCCGGTTCATTGATTGAACATCAACTCATCGATCAATTAATCTTAAAGGTGAATCCTATTATAATCGGTGATGGCATACCCTTGTTCGGCAGTAGCAAGCCTCGATTGAACTTGGAATTAGTCTCTTTGAAATACTATTCGAACGGTGTTGTTAAACCGACTTATAATATAATTTATTCTTAGTTAATGAATGAATCCAATAGAGCAGAGCGTGCTATTTATGGAGGAACTAAGCATGGAAACGGTGATTGAGAATATCTTAGCAGGCTTGAAGAATCGACTGCACGACGGCAAATTGATGATACAGAGTTCCGGCGGGTATTGTTATGAGGCGGAGTGCCTCTTTCATGAGCCTTTAACTGAATATGTGATGCAGCAGTTTGAAAGGCAAACGTTATTCACACTGCCTAAAGAGTATAGGCAATTTTTATTGCTTCATAATGGAATGACGTTGTTTAAGGGTACATTTGAAGGTCATATTGAGCTCTATCGATTGGAAGACATCCCTAATCACTATAAGACGTTTCGTGATGCGTTTTCCTCTTATTTAGACGACGATAAGAAAGATTCTTATCCGATCGGATATTACACGAATATAGGAATGATAATGATTCATAACGGTAAGGCGAAGGACGGTAAAGAGGATTACTTATGGATCACCTCAATAGATTCCATCGTCCTGCCTCACCATTTCCAAACCTGGCTGGATCGAACCATCATTTCACAAGGCAGCCCATATTGGTCGTGGTGTGACTAGCGATTTATTTGGAGGTGAAGGAAAACTAATTGATACCAGGGTACTCCACTTGCTTTTCAGTATACGATTCCATGATGATTTCATCCTTGTCATTCTTATAGTAATAATACGTTCTACTATCGTCTTTTAGCTTCACGCTAACCATCCAATTTTTATTTCCTCTTAAATTAGCTATAAACGGTTCAGCCGTAACAATATTCTCTTCAGATATCTTTTTCTCGCTAGTTAAAAAGTGTAATACGTCCTCTTTTACATCATTTTTCTTATAAGTGATATACCCATACACAGAACCTATCAATAACAAAACAATACCTATCATGATTCCCAGCTTTTTCAACATACGATACCCCCTCTAGTTTTTTCTACCATTGTTAAACCCTCTGCTGCTTCTGGCGGCTCAAAATATGCCGAGAAAACAGGGTTGATAGATTGCCCTGTTTTTTTATGTCCAATTTAGCACATTATTAACAATTAATGGTTTTAAATCGTTTGGATTGTGTTATTAAAATCAGTAATAGTTCTTTAGTTTTAGTTCATATTTATCATTCGGATTGGAGGGAGAGTATTAATTAATCTTAACACGTTAAAACACTGTTCAAGTCAAGGGGAAAGTAAAAAATAAAGTAAGGTAGTGATATAAATGGGGAAAATACAAATAAAGTATGAAAACATTGCGGAAGTATTAAAAGGTATGCAAGTAGCTTCTGCTAAATTAAATAGGAATTTTCCTGAAAGTTTATTTGAAGGAAATCAATTAGATACAATAAACGAACTAAAGGATATAAATGAATCATTTGAAAAGTTGATTGAAAACTACAAGAATCTTTTACATAAAAATCAACTTATGGTAACTCAATCGGTAGCCTTAATGAAGGAAACAGATAATAATTTGAAAAGTGCTATGTCAGTAAATAGTGTGATTCAAAAATGATGAAACTATTGGATAGATTCATCTTAGAAGAAAGTGTCAATATTCTTATAAAACACCTTGAGCATCTAATTACAGAAATTGAGGAGATTGAAAGAACAATTGAAGGCTTAATCAACTTAAAGGATTCATTTACGGGAAATGGTGCGGAGGCTATTAAATTATATTATTTAACGTGCCATCAACCTTTTATTCTTAAATTAAAGCAAGTTATATCTATGTATTCAACTAAACTTTCACATTGCGGTAAATCATTCCAAGCGTTTGAGCCAAGTATGAATGGGTTTGTAAGAACAGATTTTTTACAAGGTGAGCTTACAAATGCTTTAAATAAAACAAATCAAGTTACCAATGATTTAATTAAAAATGCTAATCAGGTTATTTCTTCAGTATCAGACATTATTTTTCTTCCGCAGTTTGATGGTGAGAGTTTTGAGGAAGAGGTAATATATGCAAATAAACAAATAACTAAAACCATTAATGACCTTGAAGAAGTGGATGGTTTAAACGTTCAATCATTTAATGAATTGAAGGCTGCCTTAGAGTTGTTAAGTACGTACATTAGTGAAATAAATTTAAATACAACCTTTAATAGTAGGCTTGAAAATTTTAATAGCTTACAGTTGCTATCTATCCCCTCGCATTCAAGATTGCATTCGAGTTTAAATTCTTCATTTAATACACTAAAAGTGACTACTAATTCTTATCAAAAATTTGCTGATAAGAAAGTATATACTGACTTTTTAATGAGCAGCTGGTTTGAACTTAAGTTGTATCCCAGCACTTATGAAGATCAGAAAAAAAATTACATTGTCGGGCAGAAGGTAACGAATGGAGATGTTACATTAGAAACTTCTGCAGGGAAACTAGAGAATAAATGGTCTGAACCAAATCAATTTGGGGGGAGCAGTTCATTTAGCGGAATTCATGTTAGTGCAAAACATGATACATCCATTATCGATACCAGTTTTACACAAGATATTGGCTCAGCTGAAGTAGAGGCAAGTGCAGGAGGAAAGTCGTTCTTCCCACTGTTAAAAGCTGGTGGAGCAGTTTATTCTAGTAAAGTACGTACGCAATTAGATAAAGAGATTCCCTTATTTGGAAGCACTGGTTTAGAGGCAAAAGGAGAAGTGTTAAAAGCAAACGCATATGCTGGTGTAGATAATAGCTCCGTTGGAATAAGCGCAAAGACTGCTGTTGCTGAGGGAGAGGTTTCTGGCATACTACCATTACCATTTACAGACTACAACTTAAAAGGTACAACTGGAGTTTCGGCTTTTGGCCTTGGAGGAGAAGCGAAGATCGGAAAAGAAATTGTATTAGATCTTCGTTTATTAATTGGAGTCAAAATTGGTTTGAGTTTAGAAAAAGAAGAATAATGTTTAGGAGGAGTAAAATGAAACAGGGAGACATCAATTCAATTAGTATTAATAAAGGTGAAGAACTTTTGCCTATTGGTACCGTGCTCTTACTAAATGGAATAACTCAGCCACTAATGGTTTATGGGAGAATGCAACAACAGTCGGAAAATAAAAAGGTGTGGGACTATGTGGCTTGTCCATATCCTCAAGGACATCTTTCAGAAGAAACCAATATTTTTTTTCAGCATAGTCAAATTTATAAGCTTCTTTTTAAAGGGTTTGAAACCGAAGGTGAAACACGATTAAAAGAAAAACTTAAAATTTTAAGTATGAGGAAATAATATGAAATTATTAACTTGGTTTATTGAACCTTATTCTATTGTTAAAAATGAAATGAGTTATCTAAGTAAATTAAAAAAGAATCAAAACACTTCCAGTCAAGAGATTTCAAGAATTTATCAGCTTCAATCATTTAATATTCTTCTTACTATAGTCTATTCCGTGTTTTTTATTGCTTTTATTGTTTATACAATTATGCTATTTGTAGTAAATTTATATGCTTTATCAGGCATCATAGTTGGCTTAGTTATGATGACTGTAATTAAACTAGTTCTGAAAAAAAGATATTTAAAGAGAAGGGATGCATTTCTTAAGGATGATCCTAGATTAATTAAACCGTAACCATGAAAGGATTTTTTTAAATGGCTAAAAAAATACTATATGTAATGGTGATATCGCTAATGGTATTGACCGGTTGTAGTGTGGAAGTCGTGTCAGATGACGAGGTCAAGAAGGAAAAGACTTTTAAAGATAAACAAACGTATTTATTAAATTTTATTAATAAGGACATTGAGAAGATTGCCAATCATGAAACGAAAGCGAATTTAGCTTTAGGCACAGTTGCCGGAGCAAATTTTAGAAGTGATAAGGAATTGCATGAGATGCTCACTAATACGGTCCTTCCTGAATACGAAAAGGCCGTTCAGGCAACAAAGGAGTTAGATGTTGAAATGAAGGAACTAGAGCCGCTGGTTAAATTATTAAAAGATTCTATCTCCACGTATTACGAGGGATTATTGCTTGAAAAAGAAGCACTGGAAAAAAGAGATATGAATATTCTTGAAGAATCGAATGCGAAAGCTGAAGAATATTTTGTCATCATCAACCAATACCACGATGGAATGAAAAAGCTAGCGAAAAAATATAAGATTGATTACGAACCGAGTTTTTTTAATAAAGGTCAATGATTGCAATTATAAATAGCAGGCTTAATTGAAAATGAATATGGACGAAGACCATTTCTCAAGGAAGATGGTCTTTTTGCAATGGTCCGGCATGGAAACCACCTAAGGGGTATCAAACGTTTAAGCTGAATTGGGGATAGACGAATAAGGTTCTCCGCTATTCATAAAAATCATGTAACTCCATACATTTATGGTTTATCCTTCCATATTAAGGGGAATTGCAATATCGAAACGGAACTGAAATATTGTTGAAATACTTTTAATCAAATGAACTGGGAGGATTTTTGAATGAGTAGAAAAGGAAGTTACCTTGTATTACTGGTTATGCTGATGATTGTGGCAGCGGGGTGCAGTGGAGGCGCATCTGGCGACGGTAAGAGCGATTTGGTGGAAGTGTCAGTGGCGGACGCTTCATACATACTGACTGGGGAGGATGACGGCGTATCGGAAAAAGATACGGGGATTCTGATGGTCAACTTGAAGGTAAAAAACACCTCCGACGAAGCGGTGACCATCTCTTCAGGAAATGGAATCAAGCTATATAAAGGAGAACAGGAGCTAAGCCCGAAAAGAGATGTTTTTGATCCTGATTTGAAACTGGAGCCAGACATGTCTGGGAGCATCGGAGCCAACAAAGTAAAGACCATCCCTGCTTTTTTTGAAGTGGAAAAGGGACAGAAATATGAGATCGGCATTACACCGCGCACGGAGGATTATGAAGAAAAGCCAAAGGAAGTTACCTTGAAGCTGGATACAACAAAATATGCAGACAGCCTGGATAAGATCGAGGATCCTGCGAGAGCGTTGACCGCGTACATTGAAGCTATCTATCTGGATAAGGAAAACCCAGATTTTGAAAAGCTTGTCTCCGCTGATAAGCAGGCACTGCAGGAAGAAGCCAAATCCAACTTCAACGACAGTCTGAAAAGTATTGTATACAATACGATACCCGCGCCTGAAGTGGATAAGCACTATAACAGCTTTAAATCCGTGCTTGCAAAAAAGACAGAATATAAAGCCGAGACAAAGGCGTATGCCAATGATCGGGCCGTCGTTAAGATTGAATATACCACAATAGATGTAGATGACTCTTATGAGATCATAGCAGACATTCAGAAGGAATATAGAGAAAAAACCGGTGATTTTGACTCCAAAAGGGCTCAAAGTTTCGCCATGCAAAATTTTGAAACGGTGCTGAATATGCTGGAAGTTCAGCCAGGAAGGGATCCATTGGAAATTAAAATGGTGAAGAAGGATGGCAAGTGGTCAATCGATAAGGGAGACTACAATAGTGAGAGACTTGTCGAAGTATTTGCAACAGGATCGCGCTAATAAAAGGGACAGCAGAAGATGTAGCTGCTGACTATTCAGCAGCTGGTCATTGGTTAATAGCTTGTCTACAAAAGCACGGGACCATTCTCGTGCTTTATTTTCTATGATTGAACTATGTATAACCCACGCTCTTGTATAATGGGCTTGAAAAGAAAGGAGAACAGCATCCATGAATAGGTGTGGTGAAATAAAATGAGTAAAATGTTGAACTGGTTCATTGAGCCATATTCCTTGACGATTAATGAACTGAGGTATTTGAAAGAAATAAGCGGAAAAACAGAGTCGGCGAAAGAAAGAATGAGAATCAGAGAGTTACAGGCGTTTAATATTGTTTACCTGCTCTTTATTTCTGGATTTCTTATACTCTCCATTGTTTATGTAATTCTCTCTTTTATTACGGCATGGTATGCTTTTACATCCCTGATCATCTCCCTGCCGATGATCGCACTGGCAAAACGTATGCAGAAAAAACGCTATTTTAAACGACGGGATGCTTATATCAAAAACGACGTAAGCTTGATTAAGCCGGATTGACAGATTGAAAGCAACGCTAGGGTACTTGTGCTTCACGTTCGTTTTCAAGGTATTATGTACTCCTAGGTAACAAAGGGGATATAACGATGATCATTGAGAAGAGATTATCATTAAAAGAAAGCAGAATGGGGCCAACATTTTTTTCAATTTTATTCCTTGCCTTAATGGGAAGTGTTATGCCGGAATGGTCAACAATAATCGCAGTGGTGAATTTCAGTTTAGCTGCAATTGCCATCACCATTATCATTGCCGCATGGTTAAGAGTGAAGAATACAAAAGATTATTTTTCGATTATGAGTTATTGCCTCTTATTCATTTTTGCCATTGCTGGTGCTCAGCCCGTCATACGATTATTTTGGTATGCTGGCCATTCGTTCTGGATTGTACTGAGTGTCTTTTGGAGTCTTGTTTTTTTAGTAAGTACCATGTTTAGGAAGAAAGCGTTCAAATCATTTAAAGATCCTGAGCAGTCCAAAGCATTAAAGGTCATTTACATCATCATTGGTTTTATTAGCTTAGTAGCTGGACCCGCTATTTTCGTTGGTGAAAGTATACTTCAGGGGTATTTCGACATGCATGCAGGGATGGTCATTGCTGGGCTTTTCCTATATATCCTATCGTTGATTTTACTTGTTTTAATTCCAGCTTTCCTTAACAAAGCGGATGCATCTGAAGAATAGAAAATGGTTGGATGGCCTTTTCATATGAAATGTCTTTCATCCTTTTGAAATGGGCTACTTTCCTCGTGTTCATCCTTTCTCCTTCTAAGCCAACGCTAGTTTAACGGTATACATACATAAACAAAGCATTCATAAAGAAGCATGAACACCGTTTCCATGCTTCTTATGTTCCTTAGCGATATTCTTTATAAAAATGACTCAGTGCAAGCAATGGCCAGATATGCGGATAGCTGTGATAGTAAATATAGAAACTTCCTGGCAGGCCTGCGCCTGTTGGATACGTTCTGCTAAAATCCGTATCGGATAGTGGATCGAGTAAATAATCCATCCCTTTCTTTATTTGCTCTGTCGGGTAGGGGAAAACGGATATCAGCGTGTCAAGAGCCCAAGCTGTCTGAGTGAGTGTGCTTTTGTATAGAGGTACATAGTGTTTCTTTTCGTCGCTTAGACAGGATTCACCCCAGCCTCCATCCGCGTTTTGCCTCTCTAATAGCCATTTTACAGATCTCTTTATACATCGGTCTTGTGGCGGTACACCGACACTTCTCATCCCAGTTACAGCGGCCCAAGTTCCGTAAATAAAGCAGATGCCCCATCTGCCATACCAGCTTCCGTCTAGTTTCTGGCTGCGGCGGAGCCAGGAGACTGCCTGCTGTACAGCAGGGAAATTACCATTCATTTTTTCGTATGACCCCAAATATTCAAGTGTGCGTCCAGTCAGATCAGCCGAGGATGGGTCGGTAAGCGCATCTTCCGCGTTTTCGATCGGGAGAAGCTTGAGCCACTTTTTATTTGTGTTCTTTTCGAATGCCGCCCATCCGCCGTCATTGTTCTGCATCGACAAAAGCCATTCTTTACCCAGTGAGTATGATTGATAGGCCCATTTGCTGCTGGATGAATAGTATTTCATGGTTCGTAAAGCAGCCTGAGTATCATCGATATCAGGATGTATGCTGTTGCTGTCCGAAAAACCCCAGCCCCCTGGTGCAGCAAACTGATTATGAACTTGCCAGTCTCCACATTTTGTGTGCTGTTTTTTTGTTAGATAGTGATAAGACTTTAATAGCTTTGGATGGCTGGGAGAGATACCTGCAGACAATAGAGCATAGTTTACGAGAGAAGTGTCCCAAACGGCAGATGGGGAGTTTTGAATATGAAGTCCATCATCTGTCATGCAAGCAAGACTAGACAGCCCTTGGAGCGCTTGCTTGATTTCGGGCGAATCCTTTTTATAGCCGATTGCCATCAGTCCGTAAATCATGAGAAAGGTGGTACTGGCATAGCTCAATAACGTGCCGTCGACTTCAATTCGATTTAGAATATACTTTATAAGAAATTCATCTCCACCAGAGATCTGTGAATCAGCCGTATTCAAGCCATCTATCTTTACATCCTCCCAAAACATAGAATCGTCAATTGGGTTTAAATGCGAGAGACTTGGCGTCCATTTGCTTGTGATCGTGAACTTGCGTGACATCGCGAGAAGGGCAGGGGAAAAGTGAGACCTAGCATAGCTGCTGAAATCAAAGAAATCGACGTTTAACGCGCTAAATAAGCGAAATAACATCGATGTATTGATTTCTTGCTCTGGCCACGGATACAGTCCGTTGCAAGCAAAAAATACTTTTGAAAGCAGACCCATACGCTTCAGGCCGCTGTTTTCTCTAATATAGTGAGCGGCTTTCTTCATTTTTATCGAGTCTTTTTGAACGTTTCCAGAGTACAGCAATGCCGTATACGCCTCGATAGTAGAGGTTAAGTGGCCACCCCGCTGATCAGGATAGGCCTTCCACGTCCCATCCTTTTCCTGCAATTTCATGAGCCTGTCAGAAAGCTGAGAAATCAGGCCGTTATCTTCGCAATCCAACGAGCGTAATAAAATAATCATATAAGCATCTGTCATGAGCGTATTTTCAAAGCAAAATCTCCACGATCCATCCGCAGCCTGTAAGCTAAGCAGGTGACTGCATCGTTGTCTAACGTTAGTTACAATGGAATCAAACCAATCCATCTTCTACTCCTCCTAGAAAAAGAACAGCACTATAGCTTATGAGACGCTGCTGCTAAGTGCCATCTTTTCTAGGAATTTAATCGTTCATAGATTTGCCTTTGTAAGGGCTTTTGAGTAAGGCAGTTATGAATTCATTACCTTCGCCATCTGTGCCTCAAATTCTGTGTAGGTAATTTTACCCGATGCCAAATTCATGCTATGAAGATAGATCTGTTCTGTTTTGGAATAGTCGCGCTCGACTTTTAGCGATTGTTCTTCCCCAGGAATGGGTTTTAGGACATGATCTCTTTTAGAAAAAGCATCAAAATAGCGGTAGCCAAATTTGCGCAGCGAAATCGCGTCGAAATGAATGCCATCAGGATTTGCGGTTAAACCTGCTGCTGTTACAAAATAGCAATTAGGCTGTTCGTTCGCAAAGCGCTGCAATTGTTCATTGACCTGTCGAAATTCTGTCGCGTGCTGTCCAAAGCCGGTCTTTCCAAGAAAATCACCAAGTCCGCCAATAATCAAAGGTACCTTATCAAGTTTCAACTCATTTCTTAATGTCCCAATGATAACGGTTAATTTCTCATAGTAAGTCTCATGCAATGAACGATAAGTGTCACTCTCACCCTGATGCCAAAGAATCCCGCTGATTTGACTGGACCGGAGAGCGAAGCGGGCTTCAGACAAAGCATGCTGAAAAAGGATGCCTTCTGGATGCCAATCATCCAAGGAACTGCCACCTTCCGCACAAGGAATCAAACCAACTTCCTCATCGGGATGCATTTTCGACCAGGCATCAGCAAAAGACGCGGCAAGGCCTACGCCAGAAACCGGACGGTCATAATTAATGGGCTCTGTCATCATCTGCCACTGTCCATTGCGCAGCATTTTTATTTTTTCGTTATAAATGGGCTCTACTTCATGCAAAAATCCACGGCCTGCCATATTCGATTGACCCAACATTAAAAATGACTTTATCATTTCATCTTCATTCCTTTACATGCTGTCATGATTTTACTTCAACTGTAGTGAATGCCGTTTATCTCGTTACTTCTTAATCACTATACCACTACTATTGGTTGAATTTTAAATCGATACCGCTAGACCAATTGTCACTAAAGGATGAATGGTCTAGCGGTCAGTTTTTTTCAATTGCCGTTATTTTAACGCGTTAAGTACGACCTTGGCAGCTTGCGCGATCAGCTCATCCTCATACTTGGCATCTGCCGTATCATGACGGGATAGTATTGCCATGATGATGGGTGCTCTGTTCGGTGGCCAAACGATGGCAATGTCATTTCTCGTTCCGTAACTTGCAGCCCCGCTTTTATCACCGACTGTCCATCCTTTAGGGGTGCCCGCGCGAACTAAAGTATCGCCTGTCTTGTTTCCGAGCAGCCAATCCGTAAATCGTTGTCGCTTATCATTCGGAAGAAAGTCTCCAATTGCAAATTTCTTAAGATCTGTGGCAAGAGCTTTCGGTGTGCTTGTGTCACGAGGATCTCCCGGAGTGAAGGAACCTAACTCGGTTTCGTATCGATCGGATTGGGTAACGTTATCGCCCGTTTCCCTTAACTCTTGTTCGAACCCTTTAGGACCGCCGAGTGCCTGAAGCAAGAAGTTACCTGCCGTATTGTCACTGGTCCGGACCGCTGCCTCAGCTAGTTCCAGAAGGGTCATGCCGGTGTCTATGTGTTTTTCGGTAACCGGAGAATAGGTAACCAAGTCATCCTTCGTATAATGGATGACCTCATTAAGTTCTTCGGTAGATTTCTGCTTTAGCACGAGAGCTGCGGCCAGCGCTTTAAAGGTGGACGCAAAAGCGAAGCGTTCCTCTGACCGATATTCAATCGTCTCGTTTGAACCGGTATCGATCGCATAGACACCAAGGCGAGCATCAAACGTACTCTCGAGCTGGGAAAATTTTTTATCGGCATTGTCTGTGTGTCCCTCGTTCACCTTTTTAGATGAGGCATCGGTCGTTTTGGCTGCATTCGTGCAGGCGGCGAGTGAAACAATCATCGATATAAACAATGTAAACAATCGAAAGCTGAATGTAGATGTATTAATCAAAGTGATACCCTCTTTCTTTTTTAAAATTTGATTAAACATATATCTTGCTTCTTTGTTCCAACGTTTGTCTAATTAGACACAATAAAAGGTTATCTAAAAGGCTCTTTTCGTAAAGAATGCTGCTTCTTAACATTAACTTTAAAGGAACATTTAAAAGAATTAGAGGAAATCCACATAGGTCTAGAAGTACGCAAAAGTCAGGAAAAACTAGACCAAATTCTTGCAGATGAGTTCTTTAAAATAGGTAGTTCAGGATAGAGAAAAAGGACTTCATTGAAACGGGAGCGGCATTGACTGAAATGTCACTACATAACTATGAAATCTATCCGTTAGCACCACATGTCGTTTTATCCACTTATTTTATTGTAGATAAAACGAGAAATCGTAACACCCTTCGCAGCTCTATTTTTGGAAACTGATTGATGGCAGATGGCAATTGTATTTTCATCAAGGCACGATATCACCACTGCAATTAAGTGAAGTTCTTAAAAAAACCAAATAGATGGGATTTTTGCTACAAAGGAGACAAAAGTCTGATTGCTTCGCCTTCGTTTTTAATCAACTCAAAGGCTACTTCCTAAAAACCTGGAAGTAGTCTTTTTATGACTGTTCTATACCCATACCCCTCTTTCACAACTATTATCCCGAAATACTTAATTTCATCATGAATATTTACCTACTCTTTACGTTCTGATAACCGCGCTGTAACACATCTTAATATCTCCTTCATGCTTAGTCAGTAGAATAGCGGTTGTATACAACTCGGAGGAGGCATTATCTTGAACAACAACGATCATAAGAAGAATATAGAAGTGGAATATGATAAATCACGAAGAACGTTTTTGAAATACTTTTTGGCAGGATCGGCGGTTATGGCGTTAGAGGCAACCGGACTCACTCGTTTATCATCCATGGTTTCCCCGGTGCAGGCAGCAACGGCAATTAATCCATACACAGCTTCCCAAGCAATCGGCAAAGGATTCCCGCAGTCTGTTGCCTCTGGTGACCCAACACCAACTGGCGCCATGCTTTGGACGCGAGTCGACCCAACACTCGAAACTGGTTTGACGAACAAAGAATTCTCAAGTGAAGTGATTTACTGGCTGGAGAATAAAGGCGGAAACGACGCGACTTTAGAAGATGGCATCAACCAAGGCAAGTTCATCATGTTCGAAATCAGCAGAAAGTCTGATTTCTCTGAGCTAGAAATGAGAGGCTTCTCTCCAATCTGGAAAGATCATGACTCGGTTGTGCGTGTTGACTTAGACGGGGCGCTGTCTTCTCAGCAGACGTACTATTACCGTTTCATCACAAAAAGCGGACTCGTCAGCAAGACCGGCCGTTTCAAGACATTGCCGGCAGTCGGGGCAGATGTTGCGTCTGCATCGATCGGTTATGTGTCGTGCCAGGATTACACGAACGGTTATTTTAACGCGCTAGGATACATGGCGGACGAGGAAATGGACTTCTTCCTGCATCTTGGTGACTATATTTATGAATCGGTCGGCGACGCGGCGTACCAAGGAAATATTGACGGTCGCCAAATCAAACTTCTGAGCGGACAGGCTAAGGCGTTCACGATCGAGGACTATCGCACGCTGTACAAAACGTATCGTTCCGACAAGCATCTGCAAAAGCTTCACGAAAACCATGCGATGGTCGGTATTTGGGATGACCATGAGTTTGCTAACGACACGTATTATCCGGCCGTAGCGCCAGACGACAACCCGGACTCTGATCCGAATCGCCGCCTTGTGGCAAACCAGGTTTGGTTTGAATACATTCCGGCTCGCGTTCCGTACAATCCAGAGGGCACGTTTGAAGACAGTGTGAAAATTTATCGTTCTGTGCAAGTCGGAAACCTAGCTTCCATCATCATGACAGATGAGCGATTGTACAGAAGCGCGCACCCATGCGGACAAGGAACGCTCGACCGTTACTTGACGTCCGGTTGTGAGGATATTAACCTTTCAAGCCGAACGATGCTCGGTAAAACGCAGAAAGAATGGTTCTTAAATGAACTGAAAAATGCCAAAGGAACATGGAAGATCTGGGGCAATGAAGTGCAAGTCACGCAGTTAAAAGCGCTTGGACGCTATTTAAACCTTGATGCGTGGGATGGCTACGCGTATGAAAGAAGACAAATCGCCCAAACGGTGCTCGACAACGGCATCCAAAACTTCCTTGCGCTCACTGGCGATTTCCACACATTTGAAGCAGGTTATATGCAAAATGAATATGTGCGCGGCGGCGAAAAATATGGCGTTGAACTCATGGTCGGCTCCGTCACATCCAGTAACCTAAGAGAAACACTGCGCAATTCACTCAATAACATCCCGGATCTATCCAGCCCGATTCCAATGGATGCAGCGGATGATCTCGTCAACAGGCTGAAAAGCAGATTCAGCGTACTATCAACCATCACGGCCGAGCTATTGTTCAAAGAGCTGCAAAACATCGTGAAGCTGGAAAACCCATGGATCGAACTGTTCGACAGCACCACACACGGATACGCATTGCTGCAGCTAAGCAAAACAAAAGCAAAATGGACGGCGTATAAAGTAGATAACATCGAACGACCAGAAGCAACGAAAAAGCTGCTATGGCAATGTGAAGTGCCAAACGGTGAAGTGAAAATCGATGTACTAGAAGGAAGCATATTTTAACAAATAGGAGGGATCACGATGTTTCAAAATATCGGAATACCAGGACTGATACTCATCCTTACGATTGCACTAATCGTATTCGGACCATCCAAACTGCCAGAAATCGGACGTGCATTTGGAAGCACATTGCGTGAGTTCAAAAAGGGTACGAAAGAATTGATGGCGGATGATGAGCAGAAGAAAGTGAATGCGGAAGAGACGGCTGCTATACAGAAGTAATTGAAAGAATAAGGGAGGGATTTGCCGGTTTTGGCGGGTCTCTCTAATACAAGAAGAAAGAGCCGCCAAATGAATTCCGCGGCTCTTTTTTCTAATTCTACACTCCAACATGCCTCCCCAACAAATAAACCACCCACTTACAATGAGGATGCTCCCGTAAATTCCCCATTAACCCTTTCACAATCGCCGGGCTATAAACAGGCTCAATAAGCTGCAACTTCAACAATTCCAACGATTCCTTCACAATAGGCTCCGCAATCTCTTCTGCTTTCTGTTCCAACAGCTCAATTAGCTGCTCTTTCGTCACATCTTCCTCCATCGGCTCAACGGAAAACGATTGAAACAGTTCTTCTGTCATGAACGACTCTCTTGAATGCCTAGCAAGCAAATCCGTTTTTTCCGCGAGCGAAGCGGCCAGTTTCTCCAGGTCGAGCGGCAGGTCAAAGAAGATGAACAAATGTGAATGGACGTCGAAGAATCCTTTAATGCACGTGATCAGGTCGTATTTCGTCGTCATAATACCATCACCGTACAAGCGGTGTAACATTTCAAGTGTGATCACATTGATCAGCTTGTCATAGTACCGCAGCTTCGTGATCAGGTCTTGGTTCAGGGTCTGTGACTGTTCTTTTATAAAAATCTTGGCAAAATCGGCGTGCTGCTGAAACGATTGAAACGCGGTTTTATAAAATTGAAATAGCAGTGTGCTGTTGTTTTGATGATTTTTGACTACCCAGTCAATATCGGATGTGAACTGCATCATAAAGTGGTCGATCAACCCGACGATCAGTTCGTCTTTTGATTTAAACGATAGATAAAAGGCGCCCTTGGAAATGCCGGCGTGGTCCGTGATCTGCTGGACGGATGTCGCTTCGAATCCTTGTTTGGAGAAGAGTTCGAGGGCGCTTTCTATGATAACTTGTTTTTTACTCATCTATAATCGCTCCTAATGGATTTCGTTGACAAATGACCAATCAGTCATTAGTATATGTAATGGAGTAACATAAGTCAATGTAAGGGTTGGTGTGGGTGTGAAGGGTTTAGTGAATTTTGTTCTGCAAAATAAGCTGGCGGTTTGGCTGCTTACGATTATTATAACCGTTTCTGGCATCTATTCGGGAACGCGAATGAATATGGAGACGATTCCGGATGTGACGATTCCGTACTTGGTGGTAATGGACGTGTATCCGGGCGCGACTCCTGAGAAAGTGATGGATGAAGTCTCGATTCCGCTCGAGAAAGCGGTGGAAGGGCTTGAAGATGTGAAGACGGTCAATTCCAACTCGTATGCGAACATGTCGAATTTGCAAGTAGAGTACGAGTATGGCATCGATATGGACGAGGCGAAGCGCGCGCTGCAGTCGGCGATTGAAAATGTTGAGCTGCCGGAAGGGGCGGAGGAACCGACCGTTACGGCGATCAGCATGAACATGATGCCAGTAGCGGCGCTCAGTGTGAGCAGCACGAAGGAAGAGATTGTCGAGCTTACCGGTACGGTGGAAGACATCATTCTGCCAAAAATCGAGAAGCTCGATGGCGTAGCGTCTGTCCAGATCACCGGACAGCATATTGAAGAAGTCGACCTGACGTACGATCAGAACAAGCTCAAGGAACTCGGTCTGACCGAGGAAAAAGTAAAAGAAATGATTCAGGCAAGCAACATGGCCGTATCACTAGGGCTTTATGAGTTTAAAAAAGGCGAAGAAGCGGTCGCGGTGGACGGTAAGTTCATGACATCGGACGAGCTAAAGAACATGTTGATTCCGGTCACGCCAAGTGCGGCGAACCCGTCACCGTTCGTGAAGCTTAGCGACATCGCGGATATCAAGACGGTCGGCAAGGTCGAGTCTGTATCGCGCACGAATGGCGATGAGGCGATCGCGATCCAGATCGTGAAAGAGCAAGAAGCGAACACGGTCGATGTCGTGAACGCTGTGAAGGAACTGGTAAAAGAAGAGAAGTCGAAAGTCGACGGCCTTGTAATCGATGTATCGCTTGACCAGGGCAAGCCGATTGAAGATTCGGTTTCCACGATGGTTGAGAAAGCGCTGTTTGGCGGCTTGATCGCGGTATTCATCATCCTGCTGTTTTTGCGTGATGTGAAATCGACGATCATCTCCATCGTGTCCATTCCGGTGTCGATTTTCATGGCGCTGCTCATATTGCACTATATGGATATCACGCTGAACATCATGACGCTCGGTGCGGTCACGGTTGCGATCGGGCGCGTCATCGACGACTCGATTGTCGTCGTGGAAAACATTTACCGGCGATTGCATTTAAAAGAAGAGAAATTGAACGGACGTGCGTTGATCCGTGAGGCGACGATTGAGATGTTCAAGCCTATTCTTTCCTCGACGCTCGTTACGGTTGCCGTATTCGCGCCGCTCATCTTTGTTGGCGGAATGGTCGGCGAGCTGTTCACACCGTTCGCGCTGACGATGACGTTCGCGCTCGGTGCGTCACTGCTCGTGGCGATTACCATCGTGCCGGCGCTGTCTCACTTTTTGTTCCGCAAAAAGCTGTACAGTGAAAAGACAGAAAGCGGTCATAAAGAGGTCGGCAAGCTGGCTGTCTGGTATAAAGGCATTCTGAACAAATCGTTGAACCATAAGATCATTTCGTCTGTTTTAGCGGTGGCGCTGCTTGGCGGAAGTCTCGCGCTCACGCCGATTATCGGCTTCAGCTTCTTAGGCAGTGAGGAAGACAAGGTCATGTACTTGACGTACACGCCTGGCGCGGGTGAGCTGAAGGAAGAGACGCTCGAAAACGTGGCAGAAGTAGAAGAAAAGATGCTGAAGCGCAAGGACATCGACATCGTTCAAGTGTCGGTTTCCGATAAAGCGGATCCGTTGCTCGCGATGTCGGGCGGCGGTGCAGGCGGCGGGCTATTGTACTTAATCTTTGACCCGGAAATGGAGAACTTCCCAGAAGTCCGCGAAGAGATCGAGAAGTATGTAGGAGAGATCGGCCAGTCCGGAGAGTGGAAGAGCCAGAACTTCACATCCTCGTCCGTCGCGTCGGATGAACTGAGCTATACGTTCTATGGTGAGAATTTAACGAACTTGAACAAAGCTGTAAAGATGGTTGAAAACAAGCTGAAAGAGCAGGATAACTTAAAAGAAGTGACATCGAGCACGGAGGATGCGTTTGTCGAGCACACGTTCAGAGTGGAGCAGGACAAACTGCTGCAGAACGGACTGACGACAGGTCAAATCGTGATGATGCTGAATCCGATGAAAACGAAAGATGTGCTCACAACGATTGAGAAAAACGGTGAATCGCTCGATGTGATCGTTCAGCAGGACCAGTCGAAAGAGCCGGAATCGGTGGAAGAGATTTTGAACACGCCGGTTCCGACAGCACAGGGAACGAAGAAGTTGTCTGAGCTAGTGACGGTGAAAAAAGGAACGACGCTGAACACGCTAAGCCGCAGCAAAGGGGAGTATCATGCGACGGTCACTGGTAAGGTTGTTGGGAAGGACATCGCGAAAGTGACAGCTTCTGCGGACGAAGCGATCAATGAGCTTGACCTTCCAAAAGGCGTGAACGTCGAAGTCGCGGGTGTAGCGGCCGATATGCAGGAAACCTTTACACAGCTAGGACTAGCGATGCTCGCAGCCATCGCTATCGTGTACTTTATCCTTGTGGTAACGTTCCGTGAAGGTGTCGCGCCGTTCGCGATTCTATTCTCGCTTCCGTTTGCCGTAATCGGTTCGTTCGTCGGCTTGCTACTTGCCGGTGAAACGATCTCTGTATCGGTTATGATGGGGCTGTTGATGTTGATCGGTATCGTCGTCACGAATGCGATCGTACTCGTCGACCGCATCATCCACATGGAACGCGATGGGCTGAGCATGCGTGAAGCGATACTTGAAGCAGGTGCAACCCGTCTTCGTCCGATCCTCATGACCGCGATCGCGACAGTCGGCGCACTTCTTCCGCTCGCGTTCGGTTCAGGCGGCGGAGGGCTCATCTCCAAAGGCCTCGGCATCACGGTTATCGGCGGACTGACGAGCTCAACACTATTGACGCTCATCATCGTACCGATCGTGTATGAAGTGCTGTCGAAGGTGTTTAAGAAGAAGCGTAGTGTGGTGGAAGATAATTAAATGGGAAAGCAGTCTCGTTCAGTGTTTGAGCGAGGCTGCTTTTTTGTGTGTTAATTAGTATTGTAAGTAATGGATAATGGGTACAGGGAACATAGGCTTGTATTTGATTTATTTTTACTACATGACTGTATAATGAGACTGATAGGAGTTCTAATCATGCTGCTAACAAACAAAGAAGATTTGAAAAAAGCTATTAACTATGGGTTATTATTATTTGGGGTGTTTTCAGGTTTAGGTGGAACCTTGATGTTAGGGATGCTCATATTTGATGATTCTCCGCAAAATGAACTTTATGGACAAGTCAAACCAATAGTTATTATAGCGCTCTCTTTTTATATTCCTTGCGCGATAGCGTTATTTATCCGCTCAAGGTTCAATAAGAGTTTAGTTGTGCAAAAGCTGATTGAAAAAGGATTTTCTTTGCTGCCTTCAACGCAAGGAGGTATTAGAGCGAAATTCAGCTTCGCGTTAGTCACTTATGCCGTATTCATGGGAATAGCCGGAACCATTTCCTTGACAACTGTCTTATTGCGGGAAGCACAAAGAGGTGAGTTGGATAAAGCCTTGGCACCTGTAGGTATCCTTGCATTATTGTTATACGGCTCTTGCGCTATTGCTTGGTTTATTCGTTTGAAAATAAGGCCTAAATAATGTAGTGCGAGAGATATAGTGATGATTATGTATTATTTTTGTAAAAAAATTCTAAAATAAATCTTTAGTTGATTCATAAAGTGTGAAAAGAGAAGAACCCCCTTTTATATAGCTTTTTTTTAAAAGCTAAAGGGTATGTTCTTCTCTTTTTTTGTAACTCCGTTCACAGGAAAAAGTTAACAATATCTTTATATCAGACTACTATTTTGCTTGGTAATATTAATAAGGTAGTGAGTTTTTGTAGGCAATGCTTTCATTCTAATATAATGTCCGTTTCACCATCTCAAAGGAGGAATCTCGTAAAATGAAAACGAAAACGGTCAGTCGTTTTGCTGTCACATCTGCCTTAGCTTTAAGTATCGTCATGCCTCAGCTGCATTCAAATGCCAATGCGGAAAACGCAGTCCTTGTTAACGAGAACTTTGATTCACTGCAAAATGGCATGTTGCCTTCTGGCTGGAAAGTGGTGGAGGGTCAGGGTACGGTACAGGACGGAAAACTGTTGTTGAGCTCTACGGCAACAAACAAGCCGGCGCGCGTGGTGGTGCCACTGGCGGACGACAATAACGGAAACTATGTGTTTGAAGCGGATATGACGTTCAAATCGGCCGTAGAGGATACGCGCTGGGCATCGTTAATGTACCGCGTGCAGAACGATAACTATCCGTACTATCAGTTTGCGGTCAGACGCGGCACAACAGCGCTGAACGGCATTGAGTTTGCGGAACGTACGGAAAAGAACGCGTGGAACGTGATGGAAACGAATTTTCACTCTCAGAACTTTGAGTATGATAAAAGCTACCGTCTGAAAGTAGTGGCGAGCAAAAACCGCGTGCAGCAGTACATAAACGGCCAGCTCGTTATCGACACCGCTGCGGCATCCAAATATAGCGACGGCACGGTTGGCTTTCAAGCAGCAGGATCCACGGTTCAGTACGATAACGTAAAAGTGACGCCTTTTAATGGCGAGCTTCCAGACATCAAGAACTCAGGGGCATTGCTGCCGGAAGAGCCAGCAACGAATATGGTGAACGCGCCGACTCTTATTGCAGGACCTGAAGCAGGTGGTGATACCGACAAGACAAGCTCTGCACTGCTTAAAATAGAAGAAAGTAACGGAACACTTTTAGCGAACGGAGAACCGTTGGTAGAGCAGCTGCAGTCACTTAAAGGGAAAAAGATCCCTGTGCTGCACGTGGAACAGATTGGTTTAGAAGAAGCATTAGTTGACGCGCTCAATGAAACAACAACAACCGATGTGCAGGTTGTATCGAGCGATACGGCGATCGTCGAAGCGGTGAAAGATTTGAATCCGAAGATCCGCGGTGGTCTTTACTACGGAAAAAGCAGTCTGAACAAGCATGATTTGCAGCAGATTGCAGAAGATGTTCACGGGAGCGGCAGCAAGATGGTCATGATCCCACAGCATAACCTTATTGCAGATAACGTGTATTATTTGCACAACCGCATGGTGTCTGTGTGGGGTATCGGAGGCGATACGATGGAAGAGACGCACGCGCTGCTTCACGCTGGAGTGGATGGCATCGTAACGAACGCGCCGTCAATTGCGGTCAAAGCTTTCGGGCAATACCCGGAAAACACGATCATTCAGCGTCCGATCGTAGCGGCTCACCGTGGCGTTCCCTCACAGGCACCTGAGAACACGATGGCAGGCTACCGTCTAGCCTATGATCTTGGTGCCGATCAAATTGAAACAGACGTGCAGCGGACGAAGGATGGCCAGCTTGTAATCATGCACGATAACACCGTGGACCGGACGACGAACGGAACAGGTGCGGTGGATGCACTGACACTGGAAGAAATCCGCGCATTGGATGCAGGTGTAAAATATGATCAGAAATTTGCCGGGGAAAAAGTGCCAACGTTTAAAGAGTTTTTGCAAGGGTTTAAAGGGAAGAATGTGTTGCTGCTGGTAGAGCTGAAGGACAAAGGGATCGAACAGCAGGTAATCGATGAGATTAAGAGTGAAGGTATGATGGACCAGGTGTCGATTCAAAGCTTTTATCTCGACAGCATGCAGACGATGAATAACATCTCGCCTGAACTGCCAATCGGCTATTTGTTCTCCGCTTCTGTACCAAAAACGGTTGAAGCGAAACTGCAGAACGCGAAGAAAATGGTCGATTACGGAACGATGAACGATGTGAATCTGAACGCGAGCTATGGATCGATTTACGAGGAGTATATTCAATACAGCAGGCAGCGCGGACAGATGAGCATGCACTGGACGTTCCGAGCAGAAGATCCGTTCGCGGAGAAGCTGAAGCAAGGAATGATCGGCCCGATTACGGATTATACACAGTGGCTGACAGCGTCACCAATCCAACTGGAAACACCGATAAAAAAGCTGAACTTGAATGTTGGAAAGACGCATACTGTACAAGCGAAAGCGAAGGTCAGCTATCGAGTGGATCAGCGAGAACTGATTAAGACAGAGCTTTTCGTGGCAGAAGATAACGGCGTTGTGAAGGTAAATGGGAACACGGTTGAAGCGGTATCGAGAGGAACGGCGCAAGTTTTCGTGAAGCACACCTTTACTATGCTCGGCCAAGAGTGGAACCTTGTTTCAGAACCGCTTGAGGTGACGGTGAAATAATTTATTCCACAGTAAATCCCAGGCGAATCTTCTCGTCTGGGATTTTTGCGTGTGATACGGTATTACCGCGCGTTTTCGGCGGTTAGCGTATGCCTTGTATAATAATTTTTATATCGATAATTGATTTCCAGCTTTAAGCTCGTGTTCTCGAGTTGAAATTGATAGTACGTCTGTGTTGAGGTCGACTCCTTGGTGTAGGGGATCTGCAGTTTATCAGCAGAAGTCTCCAAGTACGTTTCCAGCTCTTTTTTGCGGATGACGCTCGGGTTCCCGTCGTCTGTGTCATCGCGCTGCATGTCGATATAATCGTTTAAGGCAGAAAGCAGCCGTTCCTTTGTAATGGTCAATGCGCTCCCTCCTTTTTGTATAAAACTGACAATAAAAAAAGTCAGGAAAGAAGCGTGTCTCGCATCTTCCCTGACTTATGTCTGGTCCATTATTTATTGTCCATTCATTACCGTCAGCACACTATTAAGATAACATTCTTTTATCATACCACAAATTCGTCTTCCAAACAATTCCTATTTAGCTTTGGCGTTTTGTTGCAATACAAATAAAATATAGCTTTTGTCTTCTGTAAAGTTCCAGGCAATAAAAAAATCCATGACCTTTGCGCCCAGTTTCTGCTCAATGACGTCCATATGTTCTTCTATTAACCGTTTCTCCAGACGCCGCTTTGCCAGTAACAGCGTTTCCTCAAAACCGAGCGAGATCAATTCCTTCTCGATGCTGACGAGAATGCCGTCTCTCGTCACAAGAAGGTGCTTCGGTGTCAGTTTTTTTGATTGAATCTCATCCGGCACTTTTTCTGCTTTATGGCTGATTTCTGAGATAATGCCATGCAATTGATCTTGTTCAGGATACGTCCCGTCTTGTACCGCTTCTTTATTGAAGATGAAGATCAGCATTCCTGAATGTGATTCCAAATTCCAATCGTAATAAAACTCTTTCACCTCATAACGCATTTTGAGCGCCATGAAGGTTTTCATTTCTTCCTTAAGTGTGCTCATTAAGAGATCCCTTGTTTTCTCTACAAATAAATTCTGCTGAATGTTCATTAAAGACAGCTCAACCGGAGAGGCGAAATTCGTGATAAAAGCCACGAGAACAGAGTCAGACAGCGAACACACCACATTCCCTGGACCTTTCCCGAAATTATCGCGCAGTACCTTTCCAATGACACCGGCAGTTTCTTTCTCCAGAACTTTTATTTCAACCATAGTACTCTCCTTGGAATGAATGATAGTAGATATTGCCGCGTCTGTATAACGACTAGGGAGTTAGTATTATATTACCCAGCAGCGGACAGAACGAATCAAAAGCAAGCAAACCGTATTGTAAAAGGTTTCTAAAAAGGTCGAGTGGAGGAAAATAAAGGGTGGACGTTTGCTTGTCTGGTAACTCAGTATGTAAGAGAGGATTTAAGATTAATCCATAACTAAAAACGGCAAATTCCATCACAAAGGCGGTAATTGAATGACACAAATTACATTCTTAGCTTCATCCAAACCTTTTACTATTCCAGATGAAATCGATGCCTTTAACAGGAAAACTGTTTTTGAAAAGGAGGAAGACGCTGTGTATTTGTCTATCCATTCAGTTGATGAATATTGGAGAGAAAAAATCAGCGGTTTATTTTCTATGCCATACATCTATGAAGCGTTCGGGATCGAGAGTGATTTGTTTCTAGTTTACATGGAAAAGTACATGGAGTTAGGCGATGTTTTGGAAATCTATCAAGTGCCGAACCAGCATGACTTAGAGAGATGTATACAGAGTATGAAGGAGCACCCCGAACCGGTTGAAATCAACGCAGCGCGACATACGTATCAAACGGTAAATGGACAACACAGCCTGAATCCAAAGAAGTGGATAGACGAACTCCGTCACCGCAACTACCTAACACCCCGCGGTCTGACCACAGTCGTTAAATACTAAGTTTTACAGAACAATGTGAAAAGCGGCTTGGAGGATATTAGAACAGAAAGAGTAACTGTTAATGCCAAAAAAACTGAAAAGGAACAGTGAACATGTTGAAAACTAAAAATAAAGGAAAACTAGCATTCATCTTTTTACTCGTTTTACTGTTAATAGGCTGCACGGATGCAAAGGGAAGCAGTGCTGAAAAAGAAAAGCTGGATCAATCCAAGCCTTTGCCTATTGGCACGGTCGTAAAGCTGAAGAAGATGAAGAAGAGTGTCATGATTTATGGATACAACCAGATACAAGTAAGTACAGGCAAACAGTATGATTACATAGCCGTTCCATACCCTGAAGGCAACATCTCGGCTGATTACAATGTGTTTTTTAACCGAAACGTAATTGAGAAGGTAATGTATGGAGGCTATGATTCAGCAGAAGGAAAGAAGCTGCGTAAGAAAATTGAAAGTGAATGGCAAGACAATTAAGCAGCAATCCCAGGCATAATCATCGTCAGGGATTTTTTATAGCATCATAAGAAATGAAGGTCCTGAAGCTTTTGCTGACAGGACCTTTTTTCTCGAAATGATCCTGCTTCACATAGTGAGCATGCAAGCCGATTATCCTGGATTTTGAGGTTTATTTTACCAATTTAACAGGGTATAAGTCACAATGAGTGCTTCCTTACTAGTAATTATCACTAAAAAATGAATATAGACCTATTTTTACCAGCTAGTCTCAACCGTTACTATTAAATAATGTGAACAGATTGAAAGGGTGTTGATGTAAGCAATGGAATTGTCCTATTTGTACGCTAGGTTGCGTGAAAAGCAGGAGCAGCTTCAGAGGATGCAGGATTGCCAGCGAGACTTGAGTGAATGTCAGCAGGCGTTTCAACAAGAGAAGCATCTCTGCACAAAACCGGAGTTAACCTCCGTCACATGGGAAGGTGTGCTGGCCAAAAGCTTTGATAACATAAGAGAAAATGGCATTCTTTCTGCGTATGAGGAAATAGAGGGAAGCCAGTTTGACCGTGTCTTCCAAGCGATCGCAAGCAAAATCAGTTCGCTGCATGCCGACATTCAATCGATCAATGAGGCGATTTCGGCTGCTAGATTGGCTCAGATGCAGCTGAAATTAGGAGATGAGGTGACCGCAAGTGGCAGAAATAAGAATTAAGTACAGTGATGCAGAGGCGGCCTTAAGCAAGCTTCAGGCAGCTGCACAAACCATCGAGCCGAGTATGCCGGCAGATATTAGCGGCCAAAACGTGCTGGATACGGTAAAAAAGCTCAACGCCATCAGCCACAGTCTTCAGCAGACGTTAACCGCTTACCAAAGGCTGTTAACGAAAAACAGCCAGGCTGCTAAGGATTCCATCCAAATGATGCGTGAGATGGATGAGGAGATTGCTCATGGGATGGTCAGGTAGGTCCTTGGTTTCTGTTCTGTATTTTGTCTCATAAATCAAAATATCTTTATAATGGTGGTTTATTCATGTTTATTATGATTCTTCACAAGTCTATCGGTACAGTTCTGCCATCGTTAGCTATTGTTCATTTGTCAGCTTTTTGCTGAAAATCGTATGAAAATAACGTGATTTAGAAACGCTCACTAGGTGGTAAAACGCTATGCTTAAACTGGATCAAAATCTGAAGTATCGTCAGCTGCCCAAACACCTGCAAGAACACCTGACGTTTGTTCCTACGGATGTGACGAAACAAGTTATTGCAGTATTTACATTTATCTTACTTGATCTCGTTATTGCGATGCCGCTTCTTTTTCCTTTTGTTAAGACGGTTCTGTTTGTTACAATTCCGGTTATTACGGTTATAAATATTTGGGCTATCCTATTACTCTTGAAAGACTCCACACAAACAAAATTTGAAAGCTTATTATATCTTGGATTTCTTGGCGCAGTAGGTTCATTTTCCTATTTTGTCCTCATTTTAAAAATGAATTTCTATGCTTTAAATGTCCAATCTCCCATTCTCATAAGTATTTCCATTATTGTATATCTTGTTTACGTAATACTTCTTATCTATTTAAGGGAAAAGAATACATCGCTGTCACGAAATATCTTAAAATCAAAGTTTAATAATCTCAACATCATAAAGTGGGCTGCGCCAACAGGGTATATTCTAACTCAAATCATGGTGAACCAAACACCACAAATAATGAATTCATACATGGTAGTCATGTACTCATTCATTATGTTTTTTTTCACCAATATGGGTATTAAATTTCTTCACCGCTACCTTTTTATGAGAAATAACCCTCATTTAGTAACCTTTTCGACGTTTGAAAGCGGTAGGAAGGGAACTAAAGTCCGTTTTGGGAAGGTGAATCGAGATGTTAAAAATTGACCCATCCGTAAAACGAAAAGACATACCGGACCATTTTTTTGAGCAATTATCATTTATAGAATCTTGGAAAGTAAAGTCCAGTGTTTTAATCGTCACGTTTATTATGCTGGATTTATTAATTCTTGTGCCGTTAATTTCTCCTCCAATTGAATGGATACTTTGGCTGACTATGCCGCCTATCTCAGTTATTAATTTATGGGCTTTAACCATGTTAGTCAGAAAAGCGGAGTCCATTCACTATGAATTCATTTTATTTATTGGAAGCATAGGTGCCGTAGGTTCTTTCACTTATTATGTTCTTGTTCAGAAAATGGCCATTATGATTTTAAAAGGTCATTTCTTGAGCTTTTTTTTCGTTTCTACGCTTGGGTATGTTGCCTTCTTTGTGTTTCAGATTTGGTTTTATAAAAAAAAATATTCCTCGCTTGATTCTAAGTTTGGTCTATTCAAGGACTTGCCTTGGCATTATAAAGCTCTGTATTGGAGTCTTCCGGTGGGGGCTGTCTTTGCTCAATTTGTAATGAGCAGGTCTGAATTTTTCATGGTATCCGTCATGATCATTGTTTATTCCTTTTTCAGCGGTTTCTTTACTTGTGTTTCCGTTAAGTTTTTTCACCGCTTTTTTTTCATGAGCGCAAATGAACATCTTTTACGTTTTCCTGGTGAAACCAAAAAAACAAGGAAGAAACGTATGCTTAGAAGTCAGAGACAGGTGATAGAGTATGAAGATTGATCCTTCTGTTAAATACAGAGATTTACCCGATCATTTTTGCGAGCATCTAAATTTCATTGACACAGACCAGATCAGATATGCAGCCTTTGCATTTACGTTTGTCATGCTTGATTTCTTACTTATCTTGCCGATACTGTATCCGCCTCATCCGTTGACGTTCTGGTTAACCATACCGCTGCTTGGAATCATTAACCTTTGGACTTTGGCTATTTTTGTGCGAAAGCCTGAAAAATTAAGGTTCGAGATTATTATTTTTATAGCCTGGGCGACTGCAATTGGGTCGTTTTGTAATTTTGTACTTGCACAAAAAATGGCCTATTTTGTATTGGGAGTGGACTCTCCTGCGTTTTTTATTGTGACGCTAGCAGGGTACATCGCCTTAATACTTCAACAAATTTGGTTTCATTGGAAAAAATATGCTTCTGTTAAAAATAATTTCGGTGTCTTTAAGGACCTTCCGTGGCATCATAAATTACTTTGTTGGTCCGTTCCAACGGGTTATATGGTTGCTCACTTTGCGATGAATACGTCTGAATATGCAGGGCTTTCGTTAGTAACCTCCGCTATTCTTGGGTTATCCAGCATCTTTACTTACATCTCTGTTAAGTTTTTTCATAAGTATCGTTTTATGAAAACTAATGAAAGCTACTTAGATATGTAGCCCCTATATGTAAAAAAGCTTCCCACCAGCCCAACACCTGATGAGAAGCTTTCATTCTATTATTTTTCTACTTTCTCTCCAAACGCCTCGGGTATCATCGTAAATCCTTCGATCACCGTATCCTCGTCCACTTCAATCATGAGGTATCGTTTGTTGTTCAGATTCACCTGCTTCACATACTTCAGGTCCTGCGGGCTGATGGAGATGTTCGCGATCTTGGTGTTGATTTTAATCGATTTAGACGTGTATTTCGGAACGATGCTGCTCGCTTTGATCTCATACTTGTTGTCATCGATCACGTTGTGAAAGGCGGCTTCCACTTTTTCTGTACTCACGTCTTCCAGGCCGCTAACCTTCAGCACACGCTCAACGTCCTTGGCATCCAGCTTCGGATGCTCTTCCTCTTCATTTTCCTCCATCATCCGGTGAATCTCTTCATACACGTTCGACAGCGTGGAGGTGTTCAGCGAATCGCCGGTCACGTTCTTGATGATTTCTTCAAACACAATCTTGTCGTCCTTTGCCGTCATCGTTTCTTCGCCGTTCAGAACATGTTCAATAAAGTCATGGTCTGGCTCATGCACTTTTCCTGCAGCGTACAGAATATGGTTCACATCGCTCGCGTTATCTGTAAAGCACGGGAACAGGAAACCGCCGAGCGGCGCGTGCAGGTTGATGACAGGATCGAGCACGAAATTGTACTTGAACTCTTTTTCTGCATAGTCAAAGAGCAGTTCTTTCTTCGGCTCCTGCGTATTGTTGATGCTGCAAAGGATGAATGGGTTAGAGTAGACAGGACCACTGTCGCTTTCCTCGGACTCGTCATTCTGGCGCTGGGACTTTTTTCTGTACTCACCGCGGATGAAGGAGATCACGATGTCCTTCTCATAAAGCCGGTCCGCCAGCATCTTGCCCACCATCTGAAGCATCCGCTCTTTCCAATCCTCCAGATCCTGCGCCAGCAGTCCCTGATGAAGAATCAGCTGGCTGCTGTTTTCGGCGTCTCTTTTAAACTTCAGCTCGAACAGCTTCTCATCCAAATTCCCGCCCAGCAGTTTTTTAAAATTGTTCAAAAACAGCTCCTGCTGATCATGATCCAGCATCTCAAAATGCGTGCTTTGATGATGGTAGATGTCACTCGATTCCTTCATGATATACACGTTGAAAATGCTCGAGATCTTCAATGACTGATTATCTTTCTTGAACTGCCTGCGAAACTGCGCGATGTCTTTTTTATTCATGAATGAGTACACTCCTGTGTGGATGTGATAAATGAAATGGTCATACCGTTTATTTTATCATAAGTTATTCGTTTGAATTGGAGTGTTAGGGTCGTTACGAGAGACGATAAAGAAGGAGATAAATGCAAAATGTTGAATTTGTCATTACATGTATGAATAAGGGTGTGAATGAAAATGAACTTCAAAGATTTTTTAATGAAAGAATACAAAATTGGTGAAAAGTCAGCAGAGGATTATGTAGGCAGGCTAAACGGCATGGAAGCGAAGGGCATTTATCGTGGCGAAAAAACGGTTTCATACAGTATGAAGGCTGCAATTGAAAGGGAGTATCCTAAGTCAAAGCACCATTATCTGCTGACTATGGATAGATACATGAGATACAAACAAAAAAGAGCTGAAGACTAATAGCCCTCAGCTCTCTTCTTGTCTATAGCACTCTTTTCTTAATGCGCGCCACAATCGGCACGACGATGATTCCTGCTAAAGCAACCTGTACAATGTTGCCAGGAACCGATCCGAACGGCTGAATCCAGTTGCCGTATAGAACGACTTCGGTAAAGTAGTAGCCGACGATCTTGATTAGCATTGCTGCGATTACAGCGATAATGTAGACGAACGCTTTTTTGCCGGGGACTTTTTCAGAAATAAGTCCCGCTACGTATCCCATCGCACCTACGATAACGAAGGTGAATGGCGCCCACATGTTCCAGCCGGAAATGAGGTCGAACAAGCCCATTCCGAAGGCGCCGGCGATAGCACCGGTTCTTCTGCCGAATACGAACGCAGCGATAAATAGCGGCACGTTGCCAAGGTGGATCAAGCCGCCGTTTCCGATTGTCGGCAGCTTGAAGTTGATGAACATGGTCGCCACAAGCGTCAAGGCAATGAAAAGGGCGTTGATGACGAGTGCTTTAGTCCTGGAATTTTCTATGGATGTGTATGTTGTGTTCACAAGATGACCTCTTTCAGTTAATTTGTTAACTCTATCATACTGATTTTAACAGAAAAAATAGAGATGTGAAGGGCTTCCAATAGCGATACAAGCCTTATGATACAGATGATGCTTCTCAAAGTAATAGACGTACCACTCAGAGAGCTGTCGAAAGGTATAAAAAATGATCCGTATATCGGTGCATGATATACGGCTAACCAAAAGGAGACGAGTTATGAGACGCGATATACAGCCTAACGAACGGGCGTATTCTTCAAAAGAAGTGGCAGAAGAGCTCGGAATTGCGACACCGACCGTCCGGAAATATGGGCAGATACTGGAGCGGAACGGATATGAATTTTTAAAAGACGGCGACAGGAGGATTTTCGTGCAGTCCGATGTGAACGTGCTCATAGCGCTGCGCGATACAGACAAGCAGCTGGACGATGCGGCGAAGGATCTTGTTGAGAAGCAGGGAGAACGGCTGAAAGAATCTGTGGATACAAGCATATCGGTACCCGATACATATAACTCGTTGCCGCAGGATCAAGCCCAATTGCGTGAGTTCTTGGTGCTGCTTGGAAATGAGCTTGCGGCAAGCCGGGAAATGAACGTCCAGCTGGCTAGCGATGTTATGGAGCTGAAGCAAACCATTTCTAGGCTGCAGCAGGATCATCATGTCATCAGCTCGGCGATTGGCAATGCCTCGCAAAAAACGAGTGCCAAGCTTGAGAAGCTAACCGAGCAGCAGGCGAAGCATTATGAGGTGCTTTTGCAGCAGGAGAAGGAAAAGAGCGAAAGGCTGGAAAGCGAGCTGCAGCAGATGCGCAGCGAACACGCTGCAGAATGGCGGCAGCAAAATGACTTTAACGAGCGGCTGGAAAAAGCGCTGGAGAGCCGGCCGAAACGGCGAGGATTTTTAGGGCTGTTCAGGAAATAGAGACATTTCCCGAGAAATATCGACAAAAATAGATATGTAAAGAGGGGGAGAGCCCCATGAAAAGGATAAAGGTGATGCAGCTATTACGTGTCATTCTTTATCTTTTCTATATTTCTGCTAATCTCGGTTAATTTATGAAGCGTTTCGGATTCTATTTTTCTGTTCTTAGCGTATTCTTCTTGCATCATTTCAATGAGAGAACGATTTAAAAGAACATTTTGCTGGTGTTTAATGAGTTCGCTGTGGATGGAAGACAGATCTTTGGATAACTGCTCGTACGTTTCCAGCAGCTTCTCCATATTTTCTTTCATTTCATCTTCGCGTTCTCTCGTCCATTTAATCGTGTAAATTAAACCGAAAACGAACAAGATGGCCCACGGCCCCTCTGTTGTAAAATAGGATAATACATCAACATTCAAGGTTATCACCTCCCCATTGCTTTCCTCATAGCATTGGAAACTCATTGGTATGAGGTTACTAATACAATATGCAGGGCTTGGACAAAGTGTGTAAATTAATTTCAGCATGATAAACGAACATTTAATAAACATTGATAAAAAATGTTCGCCTTTAACCTTGTCATCTTGATGTGGATTTGTTAAGGTAGAGAAGTATTCACTATATAATATATTTTGCTCGTATAGGCTCGGTAATATGGTCCGAGTGTCTCTACCTGGTTCCCGATAAGAACTGGACTACGAGTTGAAGTGCCGGCACGGCGTCTTTTCGCTGTTGCCGCTATCCCTTCGCATGCGCTTTTATTTGGCGTACGTGATGGTACTTTAACTCTTTTGGTCTAAAAGGCAGAGTCTGCTTTTTGGACCTTTTTTCGTTCCTATAACGGGTGAAAAAAGACAGCGGAGGAGAGAACATCATGTTAAAAAAAGCAGGTTTAATGGCAGCAGCGGTCTTGATGGCGGTCGCTCTAACTGGATGGAACGGCACGGCTACACAGGAAAAAAAGGCGTACGCTAAAAGCAAGAACCCGATTATCATTCAAGGGCCGATGCCCATTGAGGCAGAGAACCTCGCAAAGCGATTGGACTCCGTAAAAGTGGAGAAATCCGGTACGTTCGTGTTTTACAAAGGAACGCTGGACGGTTATCCGGTGATTGTAGCGAAAACGGGCAAAGGGATGGAGAACACGGCGGCCGCTACGGCTATTGCGATTGAGCGTTACAAGCCTTCTGCGATCATTAACCAAGGAACATCTGGCGGACATGATGCGGATCTTAACGTATATGACATCGTGCTTGGAAAGCGCACGGTTAACCTAGGCGCACTGAAGACAACGAGCAAGCTAGCTGGCGAAGGAATCGACCCGACAACGTGGATTCCGATGGACTTGATGGCGAGCGAGGGAAGTGCGGGCGAGGATCCGAATGCGGAAAAAGCGCGCTATTATGAAGGAGATGCGGAGCTGCTTGCTGCGGCACACGCAGTAAAGGACACGTATAAGAAAGGCAAGGTTGTGGAAGGGACGATCGGTTCAGCGGATGTTTGGAACAATGAAGTGGACCGCATCAACTGGTTCCATGAAAAGTTCGGAAGCTCGGTCGAGGAGATGGAAGGCGCGGCTGCGGCACAGATGGCCAAAGCGTATGATGTGCCGTTCCTTGGAATCCGCGTACTATCTAACAACAAGGTAAACGGCGGAAAGTATGACCCGAAGACGGCCGCAGCCAATCAAGAGTACGTGTATGAAGTGGTGAAGAAATATATCGCACAGAATCAATAAATCTCATATGAAAAGCCTTCGAACGTCCAGCCTGCTGGATGGTCGAAGGCTTTTTAACACTATAGAAAAGTAAAATTTTTTTGCGAGTTGATTACTCGACGTGGCAAAAAAGTTAACGTACATAGTGTAAGGGCAACTAAGGCTGACTTAAAGACATAGCGTCAGCCAAGTGTTCTTTAAATGTCCACGCGGGCTGGAAATAGAGAATGTACCGGACGCCGTTACGAAAGTCTAATAACGCCCCACCAGGTTTCCCACGTGTTTTCTCGTACGGCGTATTCTTGCACGGTCCAAAAGACAGAGTCATCGGCCGGATCAATCATTGTAGCGCTGTAATCTCCCCAGCGATTGCGTGTCCCAGAGTAGGTTTTGAAATAAGAAGCCTGCCCCTGCCTCATGAGTGCTACGGGCTGAGTGAAGCCTGCCGGATCAGTTCCAAGCCGGCTCGTGTAAAAGGCGCTGGCATACTCATTGGGTGATGAGCCGCTAAAGCCAACCACAACATGATTTTCAGCGTTAACCGCTAGCGAAGGATAATAAAACGAACGGCTACCATCGCGTATTCGCCCTTGCTGTATGACGGTGGAAGAAACCGGATCGATTTGGTACCATGCTGCCTCGGCTCTTCTGCCATCATCACTAGCGACGGCGTGCGTGGTCCATATGGAACGGTTGCGATATACGGCTTGAAGAAGCCTTCCGTCACCCGTGTCAATTCCTTGTGTGGAATCCTTTTGTGAAGCGTTTGGCGGATCTTGAAATCTGTCTACCCGCACACTAGGCAGTACTTTCCAGAAATGTTCGCCGCTATCGAAGAAAATTCGATAGAGAGAAATAGCGTTCGGAAAATCAGCGGAAACAAGGTATTGATTGGTTGTTTCCTCGCTGTATACCTGTGCCGGAACGGTAGTGAAGCCGATAGAGTCAGGGTTATAAAAGTAGACATAAGAGGAGATCAAATCATATAAATCCGATTTGTTAAAAACCCACACCTTCACTCCGTCAAATCCATCGCCAGAAATAAACATGTTCGCTGTAACGTATAGAAATTCAGTGTTAAAGCTAATATTCGGATAATCGGCCCAAAGGTCGCCTCTTCCGTTTTCCTCAGTCACACTTGCGTCTATCGCATGGTAAGTCCACGTGAATGGATTACCAGGCTCGGATGCCGCAAGAAGCAAATAGTTTGGAGCGGTACTCCCGGCTATCGATACCATGAAAAACCGATTCGTGGACGCATCATAAAGTATTTTGGGATCAAATGCATTGACGGTACCAGGCTGAATCATACCTGTCGGCGACCAAAATTCGTTTAATGTAGCAGAATACAGTTGGTCGTTCGTTGCACGGCTGTTCACTTGAACTTTGCCGTTAACCGCGTTCACGACATAGGTTTGATCGATTGCCCCGTTTGTATCCGGCGGTATGAAGGTGTTGTCTGTTACTCCTTTAAAGCTGTCGATAAGAGTAGCGGATGAAACGGAATTCTTATTCAATTTCTTTAATCTTGACGTAGGAGAAGCCGGGAAAATTCTTTTTTGAAGCGAGACCTTAACGGCGGCCTTAGAGCGGTGTTTTCCTTTTTTTCCTGATAATGGCTGAATTGCGCTGTTTTCTTGAGTGTTTTTATTTTTAAGGCGATTTCTTGTTTTACGATGCAAATGATACAGATCCTTTACGTGGAATTTTTTTGTGTACTGTTCACTGTATGCATGCCGCGTGGCGGAGGAGCCGGCAGATGCCTGTTTTTAAAGGAAACGGGTTCTTGAAACAAAAAAGAGCCTTAACCAAATAATTAAGGCAGTCTAATTGCACCCCACCATGTTCCCCATGTGTCGGGAGCAAGCGTATATTCTTGTGTGGTCCAAAAAACCGTATCGTCTGACGGATCGTTCATCGTGGCGCTGTAGTCTCCCCATCTGTCCAGCTCATATGGGGCTAGTCCGTTTTTCAGCCAAATCACAGGACGTGTTGTTCCGAGGGCATCAGACGCGAGGCGGCTTGTGAAAAAGGCGTTCGCGAACTCATTTGGCGACGAGCCGCTGAATCCGATCAGCACATTGTTGACGGAGTTAACGGCAAGAGAAGGGTAGTAATACGAGCGGACGGTGTTGCGGACACGCCCCTGCTGGACAGGCGTTGTTCTTGTCGGACCGAGCTGATACCAGGCGACTTCAGATCGGTTTCCGTCAGCACTGGAAACGGTATGGGTTGTCCAAATCCAGCCGTTGCGGTTGATCGCCTGCAGAAGGCGAGAGTCCCCTGTGTTGATCAAGAACGATGTTCCTTTTTGCGGGGCGTTAGGCGGGAACGGACTGCTCAGCGGAGCGATGGTGATGACTTGAAGCTTCGTCCAGACAGGAACGCCGCTCGGGAACGTGATGCGTGCAAGCTGAAGCTTGTTAAGGCTGAGCTGGGAAACGAGGTACTGCGGGGTGACAGCGTTCGTGAACACCTGTGTCGGCTGTGTAGTAAATTCCGCGCCAGGCGGGTTGTAAAATTCGTTCCATGTGATGCTGCCAGGTGTAAAGAGAGACGTCTTATTAAAAATCCACACCTTTACTGCATCAAATTCGTCTGTGTTAAAAAACATGTTCGCGGTCACGTAAAGCCGCTGATTGTCGATTCCGATGCTCGGATAATCGGCCCAAGAGTTTGTCTGAGTGCTGCCGAATTTGTCCGCATCAATAGCGCGCAGCACCCACGATAACGGGTTGCCAGGCTGGGAAACGCCGACTAAAAGCCAGGAGTTTGGTGCGCTGAACCCTGCCAGCGAAACGATATAAAATCGGTTGGAAAGCCTGTCATACAGTATTTTCGGGTCAAATGCCTCTGTCCCCGGTCCGATAACGCCGGTCGGCTGCCAGAAAAAATCAAGCGTGGATGAACTAAGCTGGGCGCCTGTGACTTTGTCACTCACCGTAAGCCTTCCGTTTACAACCGTGACGAAATGAGCTAGACCGACTGCTCCCATCGTATCCGGAGGAAGAACGCCTGTGTCACTTATGCCTTTGAATCGTTTTAAAACAGTAGCGGCGATAGAGATGGATTTTTGTTTAGTGGGTGTGGATGCGGGCAGAGGGGAAGCGGCGGTGTTCAGCTGGCTTTTCCGGAGAGGAATGGTCGGGGCGTAGAGGCGTTTTAATTGAATGGGACTGCCGGGTGAAAACCGCATTATCGTAAGCCCTGTAACACTTTCTGCCAAGGTCATATCAATCCTTTCATGTGATGTATTTAAAAGCTAGATTAGTATATTCATAGAGCAGATGAAGTGACACGGCTAAGTGTTGGGGGTCCAGTGATGGGGGTCCGGTACCACCCGCTCCTGTCCTGCGCTGTTAAGCCAATGATGGCGGATGGTACCGGACCCCGAAATGGATTACACGCGTTTGCGGCGGTTGTGCAGCAGGCCGTCTGAAGCGGTGTTGGTGCCGGTGACGAAATCTCTCATATGGCAGGAAAGATAGCTGCCATAGCGAATGCCGTGCTGCAAAAGCAGCTCGTCGACGTAATGAGCGCCGTTTGGCACAGGGTCAAGCAGCAGAGAAGCGAGCCCGCCGTAAAGGCCGCAAGCCACTTGAAAGTAGGTGGCGTTCGTCTGATAACGATGATAAATTTCCTTCGTGTTCATCACGTTATACACATATTCTTCTCGGTCCTCGAACACGAGCAGCACACCGACTAAATCTTCACCGTGAACAGGCCCGATATCCGGGTCGATCAGCTGGTGTTCCCAGTCCCACAGCTCGTCCACTCGGTGCAAATTGTCGCGGATCAGGTTCGTCGTATGCTCGTTCACACGGTAAATGAAGCCAAACTCCATGTCGTACAGCTTGCCGAGTGACAACACTTCTTCATGGGGCATCAAGCACCCTTTAAACGATACATCCCCGAGTGTCACGCTGTATTCCGTCCGATACACATCTTCATATAAATAAAGCGGCACCTGATTGGCGACATACATCGGATAGCTCAGGATCGCCTCATCCAAAAAGCATTCTACTGACCACGACGTGTAGATCGTGTCCTTTTTGACAAGACGATCATCTGCAAAGAACGACGTGTCGTGCTCTACGATATAACAGGCTTTTGGCTTGTCCTTTTTATGCTTTTGTAGAAGTTCATGCGCCATCCACTGCACCACACCAGGATTCATGCCCGACCCGATAATCGCCTTCGTGTTCGTGAAGTTCTGCTTCACCTCTTCAAAACGCTTAAAGCGCTCAGACAGCGGAAATCCGTAAAGTGTCGGGTCATCATCCACGGCCGTATTCTCTAGTGCTGAATTGATGTATGAAACACCGAACTCATTGCAGCACGTGAGCATCTGAATCGTATCCGCCCATGAGACATCCACAACGATGGAGGTTTGAGTTGTTTTTAAATGATGCTTAAATGCTTCTATATCCTGCAGATTGAACTCATAGAGCTTGATCTGATTAGTTAAATGAGGAAACCGTCTTTCATAATAAGTCGTGTCCTTTTGTTTCATATCAATTAAATGAAATGTTGATTGCTGCAATGTATGGTGGAGCGGATCGTTACCATCCTGCACAGCTTGGTTCAAAATGGACAAAATGGCTTTCGCCACGCCGCCCCCGCTGCCGAGAATCGTCAGTTGAGTGCTCAATATCATCTTCCTTTCATCACAAAAAGCCGTAATACACTAGTTTATGCGGCCAATGTTAGATCGGTATGGTTAGATGAAGGAGGTGATTAGCCAAAAAAGCGGCGAAATGAGGCGTTATTTTGGCTTGGCGTACAGGGCGCGGGCGCGTTCTACATAAGTGCGAGCGCAAAACGGGAAAGCGCAGGTCACATCAGACAAAGCGCGGGTCAAATCTACACAGTCGCGGGCTACTAACGGAAATCCGCGGCCTTTATTCCATTATTTACTAAAAAGTAACTATAGGACCCCATTATGCTTGAATTATGCTTCAGGGGTCCGGTACTACCCGGCTTTTTATGGCGCTATTAAGCCACTATCAGCTCACTCGTACCGGACCCCTGACTTCGCACCTGACTTCCACCTGACTTCTCTGAGATTCCTGACTTTCCTGAGGCCACTGACTTCTCTGAAACCCCTGACTTCCCTGAAACCCGTAACGATTCAACTTTAAAAGCCTTGAAAACCAATACCTCCCCTCGGCTGATGAGCAGAGGGGAGGTATTGGTTTTCAAGGGACATATACCGTTTTTAAATGGTTACTTTTGATATACATGGTTTCTCCGTTTAGCGTTTGCAGTTCAATCATGCTGCTTTCTACTTTTTTCAGCCACCCTACTTTATCTGGATCTTCTTCCATATCGAAGATGACGAGGCGGCCTTCGAGTTTCTTTAGCTGTTCTTCCCAAGAACGGCTGAGTGGAGCGGATGAAACAGGGATGTCCACGGAGAAGGGGATTTGGTCGTTCTCGTAGAATGTCAGCCATTTTAAATGATAGAACGAAATGTACAGTGTCTTGTAAATCGGTGAATAGTACGTAAAGTAATCGCTTAGAACGTGGGTGATGTAGCCTTGTATATCCTTTTTGCCGGCGACGTGTATACGTGTCAGCAATCCTTTTGCGTTTGTTAAGGTTGAACGGTATGAAATCGTTTTTTCCTGTTTCGTTGCGGATAGAGCGCTGTTAGGGCTCATCTCCAGATCAGCGCTGTGGCTTAGCCTTATTTTATGAATATGCAGGAGAGGAATGTATTGAAAGTGACTGCCATCGTTTATGACCAGAATATCATTTCCTAAATCGGTCAGTATGCCTTCAAATACTTTTCCTCCTGTCATTCTGATGTAGACGGTTTTATGCAGTAATGGCTTTAATTGATTCAAACGTATTCTCTCCTGAATTTTGATTAAACGTTTATAAAGAAAAGATGAATTGCACCCAGCCGTATAACAATAGCAGCGTAACCATCATGGTTAATGGGACGACGATCAGCGATACGCGTAAATAATCCTTCCATTTTATCTTTATCTTGTTTTGCCTCAGGATATGCATCCAGATAAGGGAGGCTAGTGTGCCGATTGGGAGGAGCAAGGACCCGATGTCACTTCCGATAATGCTTGCCAGATACATCGTTTTTAATGTGATGGGATCAAGGTTCATTTCTGTAAGCGTAATGGTTCCAATGAGCAAAGCCGGGTGGTTGTTAAAGAAATTTGAAAGAAGAGTGACCAGCGCGCCCATGAGGAAGGTGGCTTGAAACAGCCCTTGGTCGACGATGGGCACACATATCTTCAACAAAAGGTCCGTTAAGCCGGAATTGTGCAATCCGTAAATGATGACATACATAGAAAAAGCGAAAATAAGAATGTGCCACGGCGTTTTTTTCAAGATATCGACGGGGTTTGTGCCAAGGCGGTGCCATCTCCATAACAGCAATATGATCGAACCGAGAACCGCAACTAATTCAATCGGAATGGAAAGGTAGGAAGCGATAAATAGAGAACAGCGAATAAGGAAGACGAACAGCAGGATCTTTAACATGAAGGTGCTGCGACTCTTCTTTTCGTTAGAAGAAATGGTCCCTTTAAGAGGATGATAGTTTTTCGTGAAAAATCGTTCTTCAATATCGTGAGCGGCCTGAGGCAGCTTCACCGGCAGCTGCTTCTTGACGAGGAGATACATCAGATAAGACATGAACAGCAAACCGAGCATGGCAGGAACGAACATCATGGCCGTATGCTCTAAGAGCGTCATGTGTACGATCTTCAGCGCGATCAGATTGACGATGTTGCTGACACCGATCGGCGTACTTGCTGCAGTGGCAATCAGGGCGCCTGTGAGAAGGTAGGGGATTTGCTGATGCGGCTTCAATCCTAGATTTCTAAGAAGAAGAATGAGGATAGGTGTCGTAATTAAAATGCTTCCATCGTTATTGAATAGCAGTGTCATCAGAAAACATAATAGTTGAATGTACCAATACAAGCGGTAGCCTGAACGGTTTGCTAAAGCGGTGAGCCGGGCAGCGGTCCAATGAAAGAATCCGAAGCTCTCTAATATAACGGCCATGACAATGGTCGACAAGATTGTAATGGAGGCGCCGCCAATCTTATGAATGATGTCATACACATCAGCCTGTGACACAACGCCTGTTAACAGAATGATCAATGCCCCTATAGAAGCAGGCCAAGCCTCATTCAACCCCTTTGGCCGCCAAAAGATGATAAGGGTGGCTATAAGGAATACAAAAACCGAAATCAATTCGTGAATGTTCATCGTGTTCCTTTCGTGATTAAGAAAATTCAAGTGCTTAGTTACTTGTCCTTTTAGGATATTCAAGCAAACGATTATTGCGTGGGTAACCGACTAGCAAAAAAAATTTGGTTGAATAACCAGCAGAGAATATATGGGTAAGCGCACAGCAACTCTATAGCGGCAGTATGAATTAGAAATTTATGAACATTATTTGAAACTTAAATAATATGTTTCCGACTATTTTTTACAAAAAACAAGGAAAAGTGAAGGAACGTTAAGAAGTTAACAAGGATACATTTTTTTCAATCCGGCATTCTGTCACCAGGCTGCTGTAGCATAGATAAGGGGGAGTTTTCCGAATGAAGATCATGAAGCATGAAGTGTCTGAGTACCACCCTAAACTAAATGAAGTTATCAAAAATGTAGAGCGCGTGATGGTCGGGAAGAAAAAGATTACCGAGCTGAGCCTTGTTTCGCTGCTCGCTGGCGGCCACGTACTCCTTGAGGACGTGCCGGGCGTGGGGAAAACGATGATGGTGCGCTCGATCGCCAAGTCGCTCGGGCTTAAATTCAACCGTATCCAATTCACCCCAGACCTTTTGCCGTCTGATATCACTGGTGTTTCCATATTCAATCAAAAAGAGATGGAGTTCGAGTTCCGACCAGGACCGCTCCTTGGCAATGTTATCCTCGCGGACGAGATCAACCGGACGTCGCCAAAGACACAATCGGCGCTGCTTGAGTCCATGGAAGAGAAAAGCATGACGGTGGATGGGCAGACGTACACGCTTCCCGATCCGTTCCTCGTCATGGCCACCCAAAATCCGCTTGAATACGAAGGGACGTACCCGCTGCCAGAAGCGCAGCTCGACCGTTTTCTCATGAAGCTGTCGATGGGCTATCCGTCGGTGGAAGAGGAGCTGAACGTGCTCGATTTGATCGGTCGCGAGCATCCGATCGAGACGATCACGTCGGTCATTTCAGTAGAAGAGCTGCTGCAGCTGAAGGAAGATATGAAATCCATATACGTGTCCGAGCCGGTAAAGCGATATATCGTCGAGCTCATTAGCCGCACGCGTAACCATCGCTCGATCTACCTTGGCGTCAGTCCGCGCGGATCGCTTGCGCTCATGAAGGCAGGCCAGGCGTTTGCGCTGCTCATGAACCGTGAATTTGTCATTCCGGATGACATCAAGTATTTGGCGCCGTTTGTTCTGACACACCGCATTTTATTAAAGCCGGAAGCCCGATTTGAAGGAACGACACCTGAAGAAGTCGTGAAGGAGCTGCTATCAAGAGTGCCGGTTCCAATCACGAAGGAACAAAGTGTGTGATGAAGAAGCGGTGGATGGCGTTGCGCAGCAAGTATAAAGCGCCACTCGGCTTTGCGGGAATCCTTCTTCTGCTCGCGCTGGCGTTTTCATATGCGATGTTTCAGGGCGGCTTTGTCAGCTGGTTTTTGTTTTACAGTGTGCTTCCATTTGTTCTGTATTCCATCATGATGGGCTTCTATCCGACCGGCCGGTTGAGCGCGACACGTGAGATTTCCAAGGAAATGCTCATGGCAGGGGAAGAACTGATCGTGACCATTAAGATTAGAAGAAAAAGCAACTTTCCGCTTTTTTATATGGTGATCGAAGACTTGATTCCAGACTCCTTGAAAAAGGTGGCGCATGCTGCGGGCAAAGCGCATCAGCAGCAGTCACGGGTGCTTCTTTTTCCATTGTTCAAAAAAGAGATGACGTTCACGTACCGTATTGAACCAGCGCCAAGAGGAGTGTTCGAGTTCGATGCGATCGCGCTGAAAACAGGTGATCTCTTCGGCTTCGTCCATCGCAAGGCGGTCGTGATGCAGCCGGATAAAGTGTTCGTGTACCCTCGCTATCAGGAAATTGAGCGGTGGGAAGCGGGAAAAATGCAGCAAAGCGGCTCGAAAAAAGCAGGCCGCCGTTCGCTGTCTGACTTCACGTCAAGTGTGAGTGTGCGCGAATACGTGCCGGGTGACCGGATGGCGTGGCTGCACTGGAAGGCGAGTGCGCGTTCCAACAAGCTGCTCACAAAGGTGTTCGAGCATCAGCGCAACGATGATTATTGCCTCGTGCTGGATCAGAGCGCGAAAAGCTATGGCAGCCAGAGCTGGCTGTTCGAGCGCGGTGTGTCGTTTACCGCATCGCTCAGCCATTATTCCATTTCTAAAGGCGGAGCGATCGGGCTTGAGAACTTGAAGGGCGGTGACGGTGTCGCAATCGCCAGCGGCACGGAGCAGCAGTGGCGCGTGCTGCACGAGCTCGCCAAGGTTGAGCATGACATGAAAGAACCATTTGATGAGGCGCTTAGACGCCATTTCCTATCTGGCGCCTTAGAGGGAAAGACAGCCGTCATCATCTCGCCGCGTCTTGATGAAAATGTTGTCAAGATGCTTGAGATGACAGCAGTGCGGAACGCCAATCTGCTGTTCTTTTACCTTGCGCCTGACAGGAAACTGACGGCAGGTGAGCTCACATTTTTGAACAGGATGAACCATGCGTCGATCTATGCGACGGCGATTAATGGCCCTGACTTCAGTGAATCGTTAAAGGCAGGTGTAACGTATGCAACCGTCTAACCTTAATGGCGGGGAAACCTCGTCTTTTCATAAAATCGTGCTGTACGGACTTGGCTTTTTGCTTTTGTGGGAATGGCTGCGGCCGATCGGTGAGCTGACCGATACATCTGACATCCAGATTTTTGTCATGTTCGCGGCGTTTTTGTTTATCGTGACGTATTTTCAGTTTCCGTTCTGGATTTCGTTTCCGGTAAAGCTGGCTGCGATGATGTACGCGGTACACTCGATGTTTTTTTCAGACGTCTTCCTGTCATTCCGATGGGTGCCGTATTTTATAGAAGATCTGCAAGCGAACCTGCAGTTTATCGCGGACCGTGAGTGGGACAGCATGACGTCGCTTGGGCGATCGTTTCTGTTCTTTGTCCTGCTTTGGATCGTCAGCTATCTGATGCATTATTGGCTCATCCAGACGAAGAAGATCTTCTTCTTTTTCTTCCTGACGATTCTGTACATTACCGTCCTCGATACGTTTGCCGGGTACGATGCGGCAGTCGCGATCGTACGCGTTGTGTTCATCGGACTCGTGCTCACGGGCATACTGCGAATGATGAAGATCATTGAAGCAGAAGGGTTTTCTTTGCTAAAAGGGAAATTCCCTGTTCTGTGGATGATGCCGCTGACCGTGGTTATCGCCCTCTCCTCGTTTCTCGGGTATATTGCGCCAAAAGCAGAGCCCCAATGGCCTGATCCGGTTTCGTTCATCACGAAATCAGGCGAAGATGAAGACGAAACAGAAGGGTCTGGCGGCAAAGGCATCTCGAAAATCGGATATGGCACGAACGACCGGAGGCTTGGCGGCCCATTCGAGTTCGACTACACGCCTGTATTCACCGTGCTAGATAACGGCAAGCATTATTGGAAGGTCGAGACGAAGGATGTGTATACCGGCAGAGGGTGGGAATCGTCCTCACGCGAGCAGTACCCAATTGCCAATACAGAATCGTACAGCCCGTCCTCTGAATTATTGCGCCAGCTGGATCCGGCTGTGAAGAAGACGGATCACAAGGCTGCTGTTACAGGACAGAAGATTAAATATCCGTTTGTCTTGAATCCTGGCAGCTTGCAAAGTGTGCAAATACCTGATCAAGCGGTTGAGCTTCACGAAAATATCGTGACAGGAAAGCTATTTACGAAACAAGATGGTATGGAGGTGCTGATGGACAGCTATGAGCTCACCTATCAGCTGCCTGTTTTGAAAGAAGCAGACGTAAAAGCGAGCGGGTCTGATTATCCGGCTTATATTACGGATAACTACTTGCAGCTCCCTGAATCTTTGCCAGAACGCGTGAAAACCCTCGCGCAGTCGATCGTGAAAGACAAACCGACCATTTATGAAAAAGTTAAAGAGGTTGAAGGTTACTTCGCGGCGGAAGGCTTCGGGTATAACACAACAGACGTAAAGGTCCCCAAAAAAGGGCAGGATTACGTTGATCAATTTTTGTTTGAAACGAATATCGGCTATTGCGATAACTTCTCGACATCAATGGTCGTGATGCTCCGATCCGTCGGCATTCCGGCGCGCTGGGTAAAAGGCTTCACACAAGGCGAATACGAAAAAACGCTCGATGATGGCATGAAGGAATACACCGTCACGAACGCGAACGCTCACTCATGGGTCGAGGTATATTTCGAGGGAGTCGGCTGGCTGCCGTTCGAGCCGACACGAGGGTTCTCCAACCCGACAGCGTTTGAGGTAGACAGGTCAAGTACACCAGTCGCTGCTGCCCCGAAACCAGAGCCGAAAAAAGAGAAAGACGTTCAGGAAAAGGATGCCTCTAAAGAGGAGAACGGCACCTTCAATTGGAGTGAATGGGTCCGCAAAACAGCTCTGTTCGCTGGTGCAACACTTCTCGTGGGCGCCGCGCTAGCGTATCTGTTCCGCAAACGCTGGATGAGGGAATATATCCTTTGGCGCTTTAAACACAAAAAGGGGTCCGGTACGTTTTCAGAGGCCTTTGAGAGGCTGATCTGGCTGCTGAACTTCTACGGCATCAAGCGCCAGCCAGCTTTCACGCTGCGGGAATACGCGCTTCATGTGGACCGCGCGCTTGATACGAAGGACATGAAGATTCTGGCGAAAGCGTATGAGAATCTTCAATACAGCGGCAAAGAGCAGACGAAAGACCATTGGAACGAGACAAACCGAAAATTGTGGGAAAATTTAATTAAAAGAATCCGCCCTTGACCGCTATAAAGCGCATTGTTAGAATGGCTTTAAGATTATAGCGTCAGAATATATTTCTCCTTCGTATATCCTCGAAAATAAGGTTCGAGAGTCTCTACCGGGTTACCGTAAACAACCTGACTATGAAGGCAGGATTCTTTATAGTTGCGAAAAGAATTCTGCCTTTGTTTTTTTATGATAAAAACAGAGGCAGAATTTTTTTGTTTTACTGACGGATACTATATGAAGAATTTTCTAGATGGGGTGAGAACATGGACGTAACAAGCGAAATGATCGTCGTTCTTGATTTCGGCGGTCAATACAATCAGCTGATAGCACGACGTATCCGTGACTTGGGGGTATACAGCGAGCTGCATCCGCACACAACAACGGCGGAAGACATTAAGAAGATGAACCCGAAAGGCATCATTTTCTCAGGCGGCCCGAACTCGGTGTACGCAGAGGGTGCGCCTCGCTGTGACGAAGCGATCTTTGAACTCGGCATTCCGGTTCTTGGCATCTGCTACGGCATGCAGCTGATGAGCCACCATTTCGGCGGGAAAGTAGAGCGTGCGAACCACCGCGAGTACGGCAAGGCGGAGATCACAATCTCGAACATGAACAAAATGTATGCCGACCTTCCTGAGAAGCAGGTTGTGTGGATGAGCCACAGTGACCTTGTTGTCGCGCCGCCGGCTGGTTTCTTGACGGACGCAACGAGCATTTCCTGCCCGGTCGCAGGAATGAGCGACGTATCACGCAAGCTTTACGGTGTACAGTTCCACCCAGAAGTGCGCCACTCTGAGTACGGAATTGAGCTGCTGAAGAACTTCGTGTTCGCGGTATGCGAGTGTGAGGGCAACTGGACAATGGAAAACTGGATCGAAGACGAAATTCAGAAAATTCGTGACGTTGTCGGCGATAAGAAAGTTTTATGCGCGATGAGTGGCGGAGTCGATTCGTCTGTTGTAGCCGTGCTCGTTCACAAAGCGATCGGCGACCAGCTGACGTGTATTTTCGTTGATCACGGCCTGCTTCGTAAGGACGAAGCTGACCAGGTGATGAAAACCTTCAGCGAAGGCTTTAACATCAACATCATTAAAGTCGACGCGAAAGACCGCTTCCTAATAAAGCTTGCGGGCATCTCTGATCCTGAGCAAAAGCGTAAGATCATCGGCAACGAGTTCATCTATGTGTTTGATGATGAAGCGTCCAAGCTTGAAGGCATCGAGTACTTGGCGCAAGGCACGCTGTACACAGACATCGTCGAAAGCGGAACAGCAACTGCTCAGACGATCAAATCTCACCATAACGTTGGCGGACTGCCTGAGGACATGCAGTTCAAGCTAATCGAGCCGCTCAACACATTGTTCAAAGACGAGGTTCGTAAAGTCGGCACAGAGCTTGGCATTCCTGAGCACATCGTTTGGCGCCAGCCGTTCCCGGGGCCTGGTCTTGGTATCCGTGTTCTTGGCGCGATTACTGAAGAGAAGCTCGAAATCGTGCGCGAATCCGACTTTATCCTTCGTGAAGAAATCGCGAAAGCAGGTCTTGAGCGCGATGTGTGGCAATATTTCACGGTCCTTCCTGACATCCGAAGCGTCGGTGTAATGGGCGACGCACGCACATACGATTACACAATCGGCATTCGTGCGGTCACATCGATCGACGGCATGACGAGTGACTGGGCTCGCATTCCGTACGATGTGCTCGAGAAGATTTCCACACGCATCGTAAACGAAGTCGACCACATCAACCGCGTCGTGTATGACATCACGTCCAAGCCGCCAGCAACGATTGAGTGGGAATAGGTTAAAACACGAACATTTATATCTATTTTTATAAAAATATTCGGGAATAATGTTGACGGGTGTCGAAAGTCCCGCTATACTAAAACCGAATATAACAAATTGTATATCACGTTCTTCATATAATCTTGGGGATATGGCCCAAAAGTTTCTACCGGACTGCCGTAAATGGTCTGACTATGAAGGAATGTTTTTCGCGAATGCCCGGTTGCTTGCGCTCTTTTGACGCCAGCATACCCGCCATTCGTGCTATTCCTTTATACGTTCAGGCCCTCAGGCATCCACTGAGGGCCTTTTTTATAGGATGAGTGAAGAAACGTATAGGGGGAGCTTAGTCTTGGAACGGTATTTCGCATTTAAAGAGAACAACACTACGTATAAGAAGGAATCGATCGCTGGATTAACAACGTTTTTATCGATGGCGTACATTTTGTTCGTCAACCCGATGGTCCTCGGCGATGCCGGCATGGATAAAGGCGCTGTTTTCACCGCGACCGCACTTGCTGCGGCACTCGGCACACTGATCATGGGTATCATCGCGAAGTACCCGATCGCCCTCGCGCCAGGCATGGGTCTGAACGCATTCTTCGCTTACTCCGTCGTACTTGTCATGGGCATTCCGTGGCAGACTGCGCTCGCTGGAGTGTTCATGTCAGGCATTATCTTTATTTTTATTACTCTGTTTAAAATTCGTGAAACCATCATCAACGCCATCCCGCAGGATTTGAAGTTTGCAGCTGCATCGGGTATTGGACTTTTTATCGCTTTTATCGGATTGAAAAATGCCGGCATTATTGCTGAAAACAAAGCAACGCTCGTCTCACTTGGCGACTTAACGAAGGGTCCGGCACTGCTGGCTATCTTCGGATTCGTGGTTACCATTTTAATGATGGTCCGCAACGTACGCGGCGGCATCTTTTACGGTATGGTATTGACCGCGATCGCAGGCATCTCGTTCGGCTTGATCGACGCACCGACTAAAATTGTTGGGGCGATCCCAAGCCTGGAGCCGACGTTCGGCCAAGCGTTCAGTCATTTCGACCAGATCTTCACCGTGAAAATGATGATCGTCGTGCTCACATTCTTTATCGTCGATTTCTTTGATACAGCCGGAACGCTCATGGCGGTTGCCTCGCAAGCCGGCATCATGAAGGACAACAAGCTGCCGCGCGCAGGAAAAGCGCTGCTCGCTGACTCTTCTGCTATTGCAGTAGGTGCGGCACTCGGTACATCGTCCACAACAGCATACATTGAGTCAGCATCTGGCGTTGCCGCCGGCGGACGCACGGGCTTCACATCAGTCGTAACAGGCGGATTGTTCCTGCTGGCACTGTTCTTCTCGCCATTGTTGGTTGTCGTCACACCATCTGTTACCGCACCAGCTCTTATTATCGTCGGCGTGCTTATGGTTTCCGTTCTTCGCAAAATTGAATGGGAGAAGCTAGAGATCGCGGTTCCAGCTTTCTTGACGCTTATCGCCATGCCGCTCACATACAGCATTGCAACAGGAATCGCGCTCGGATTCGTCATGTACCCTGTCACGATGACCGTGAAAGGCCGCGTAAAAGAAGTACACCCGATTATGTGGGTCTTGTTCTTGATCTTTATCAGTTATTTTGTGTTTTTAGTGGAATAGTCTATGGTTTTGAAGAAAAGCCCCCGTTTGTGGGGCTTTTTTCTGTATTTGAATGTGGTCTAATGAGCGTGTTGCATCATTTTTCAGGATTGTTGTGACACTTTCCGGAAAAGTCACGACACTTCTGAGAAAAGTCGCAGCAATTTTAGCGTTTTTCACAGCACTTTAGCAAAATCTCAAAACAATTCATTAGCGGTCTTTCTATATAAAGGGTCATATGGCTTTTTACTTACATCATTTAAGGGGATAATAGAAGAAGATTCGCAGTAAGAAAGGTGAGTGGATATGAGCTACGAAGATCTCGCATTGCACACAGACAAGTATCAGATCAACATGATGTACGCGCACTGGAAGAATGGAACTCATAACAACATCCGCGTTTTTGAGGCGTTTTTCAGGAAAAATCCGTTCAAGAGCGGCTATGCGGTATTCGCTGGATTAGAGCGCATCGTCACTTACATAGAAAAATTGCAGTTCTCAGAAGACGATATCTCTTATTTAAAAGAGCAGGAAGAGAACTATGAAGAAGGCTTTTTTGACGAGCTGCGCCAGTTCAAGTTTTCAGGCGAGCTCTTTGCGGTGAAGGAAGGAACCGTTGTTTTCCAAAACGAGCCGCTGATTCGCATCAAAGCGCGCGTGTTTGAAGCACAGCTGATTGAAACCGCCTTATTGAACTTTATGAACTATCAAACTCTGATTGCCTCAAAGGCAGCCCGTATCCGCCAGGCGGCACCGACCGATGTGCTCATGGAATTCGGAACGCGCCGCGCTCAGGAAGCGGATGCGGCGATATGGGGGGCGCGTGCCGCATACATTGCTGGTTTCGACGCAACATCCAACATGCGCGCCGGCAAGCTGTTCGGCATCCCGACAAAAGGAACGCATGCCCACGCATGGGTGCAGGACCATGACAGCGAAGAGCAGTCGTTTGAGCGCTTTGCCGAAGCGCTTCCCAATCAGAGCGTGTTCCTCGTCGACACCTATGATACGTTAAAAAGCGGGGTGCCCAATGCGATCAAAGTCGGGTTAAAGATGAAAGAACAAGGCAAATCGCTCAAAGGCATCCGTCTCGACAGCGGCGACCTCGCTTATCTGTCTATACAGGCAAGAAAGATGCTGGATGAAGCGGGACTGCATGATGTTGTGATCGTAGCGAGCAACGACTTGGATGAAGACGTTATCGTCGACCTAAAAAATCAAGGCGCCAAGATTACCTCATGGGGAATCGGCACACAGCTCATTACCGCAGCTGACCAGCCGGCGCTTGGCGGTGTCTATAAAGTGGTCGCCAAATACAATGGCGAAGCCTACGAGCCGACCATTAAGATTTCATCTAATGTAGAAAAGATCACCACCCCCGGCTACAAAACGCTGTACCGGATAATTAATAAAGAAGGCAAGGCAGAAGCGGATTATATCGCGATGGTGGATGAAACGGTGCCAACTCATGAATTGAAGCTTTTTGATCCGGTGCATACGTATAAAAGCAAGGTCGTACACGACATAGAAGCGGTCGAGCTGCTTCAGCCGATCTTTTTGGATGGAAAGCGATTGTACGAGCTTCCTTCATTAGAAGAAATTAAAAGCTATCACCAAGAGCAGCTGAACCTGTTCTGGCCAGAGCATCTGCGCCGGTTGAATCCTCAGGAGTACTTTGTCGATCTGTCCGAGAAGGTGTGGCAGACGAAGATGGATCTACTGGCCAAGCATTCGAAATAACGAGTGGATGTCCCCCTTTTAGAAAAAGGGGGATTTATTTTTCGAAAAAGCATTGACGGTCTCTTGCTAGGCTGGTATATTAGTAAACGTTGCTGCTTTAGACGGCGGCAAACACAAACCGGCTTCAAAAATTAATGAAAATTAAGTGTTGACTTCGGTGGTTGAAACATGATAAGATATTTCTTGTCGCTGCTTTAAAGCGATGAAGAAACAAGCTCTTTGAAAACTGAACAAAAGCATAGGTAAGGAATTAAATTAATTCCGTCAGTTTTAAACAAGCAAGAGACAGATTAAACACTTTATTGGAGAGTTTGATC
>NZ_JBHTCP010000045.1:0-64362 GCF_042665465.1 Fictibacillus iocasae
CTTGTTTAAAACTGACGGAATTCATTTAATTCCTTACCTATGCTTTTGTTCAGTTTTCAAAGAACTTTTTGTTTGCCGCTCGTTTTGGCGACTTTATTAAGATACCACCGTTCAATGCTGCTTGTCAACAACGTTTTGAACTTTTTTTAATATCTTATTTTCGCTTGAATCTGCTTCGCATTTGCTTAGTGCAACTGGCCGAAGCGACAAGAAGTAATATACCATCTGCTTGGCAGCTTGGTCAACACCTTTTTTAAAATTGATTATAAATTATAGATTTTCCGTCTCAAATACTTTCGGCAGTCTGCTGGGCCAGCTATTCTCCGGAACAAGCTGAACATGATTTGATAACGGTCCTCAAGCGCAGACTTCACGATTTTATCGATCCGCTCGTCTGTTAAATCAAATATAATCTCTTCCATTTCCTTCTTCAGTAAATATTCAAATTCTCTAATCTCTTGCTGATTCATCATCATTCCGAGCACATAGACACCTCTTTCCATATTTCTCCTTTCATTATGTCCATGGCTGGCTGTCACTATCATGCTTTATGAAAATGTCGAACAAAAAAAGTCATATGTATAGCCTGTCTTCATATTTTAAAACAAGAAAGACCGGACAAGGAGGCGGAGTAGGTATGAAATTCTTTATGATTATTAACGGCCGCAAAATCAAACAGTATATGGTCGTCGTATTTGCTGCATTTTTTGCAGCGGCACTGGCCTTTTTAAGTCAAGAGCAGCTCGCTGTCTTCTCGAGCAAGGAAGGACCTCGTGCTATTTATAAGGGTGAGGAAAAAGGGAATAAAGTCGCTTTAACTTTTGATATTAGCTGGGGTGAGAAACGGGCACTGCCGATTTTAGATATTTTAAAGGATGAGGGAATCAAAAATTGCACGTTCTTCCTCTCAGCTGCATGGGCCGAACGGCACCCTGAGATTGTAGAGCGGATCGTGAAGGACGGCCATGAAATCGCGAGTCTTGGTTATCAGTACAAGGATTATACCGATTTTGAAGACCGGCAAGTCAAGAGGGATATTCTAACCGCCCAAGAAAAGCTGAAGAAAGTGTCTGGAAAGATGACTTCTCTTCTTCGTCCGCCAAATGGCAGCTTCGATAAAAGAGTACTGAACATTTCTGAGGATTTAAATCATACGGTTGTTCATTGGAGCGTGGATACGAAGGACTGGAAGAACCCTGGTGTCGATAAAATCGTTCAGAATGCAACGGAGGATGTACAGGGGGGAGACATTATTCTTCTTCATGCATCAGATTCGGTGAAGCAGACGCATAAGGCGCTGCCGAATATTATTCAAAAGCTCAAGGATGACGGCTATAAGTTCGTCAGTGTGACAGAAATGATCGCCAACACACAGGCGAGCAGCAATGAGCTGAACTAAAGCGAGAGAGCCCTGCGCCATAAAGGCGAGGGCTCTCTTTGTTTTACTTTCGTGCAGCAGCACCTGTATGGGAGGGTTTGGTTTTGTTCTGACTTTGATTTAAACGGTGAAGCATGAGGATCTGATACGTGTTACACAAGATGAGCGGCACGAATGTGATCCACATGGAGATCGGGTTGTTTTGTTTTAGAACGGGCACCCATTCAAGTGTGGTGACAACTGTGATAAAAAATAACGTCGGAATGAACGCTGCCTGGTTCGTACGGTTTCTTTTTATCACTGCGATGGCCAGCGCATACAAAAGCAGTGCAGCTGGGATCGCGATATACGGCCAAAGTGCTTCTCCCTCTTTATGGAATGATGTATATCGCAAATAGAAAAGGTCAAAGACAACGACTGCGATAACAAGCAGCTGAACCGCTTCCCAAAGACCTTTCGACTTAAAAATTCCCAGCCCAAACCGGTGAACAGTCAAGTACGCAAAAAAGCCCATTTGGCTGAAAACGCTGAAAAGCGCTCCAAAGCCGATCAATCCGATAATATATATGCCGATTTCCTTAAAGCTGCCGCCGTCAGGAAATTGAAGAACAAAGCCAGTGATGATCGCGCTGATTGTTCCAATAAGTAAAGTCGTGGTAAATAAAAACACCCAGTTTCTTGAGTTCACGTGAGTATCCTCCTATTCGTTTCCGATTTCGATTGTACCATAATCACGCTTTGAAAATTCCAGTTTTCCTTTATTTGTTCAGTATATTTCACCTCTATTTTCCCATTCTAATACTAAGATCCAATTAGAAAGGAGGGAGCAGAAATGAAAAAGTCATGGATCGTGTTCCTGCTCTTCTGTTCACTTCTTCTTTCGATGAGCGGATGTGCTCAAAAAGAGGCGCAGGGCTCAAGCCAGATGGATTACGAAGCAACAAAGAAAATGCTCGTGGACCTGCTGAAGACAGAAGATGGGAAAAAGGCTATGATGGAAGTCCTGTCTGATGAAAAAATGCAGAAACAGCTCCTCATGGAAAGTGAAGTCATCAAGAAAACCATAGAAGAACAGCTGCTCACACCAAAAGGCCAGAAGTTTTGGACAGAGCTTTTTAAAGACCCTAAGTTCGCGGCCGCTTATGCCAAAAGCATGAAAAAAGAGCATGAAAAGCTCATGAAGGACTTAATGAAGGATCCTGAATATCAAGCGGCTGTCATGAAAATCATGCAGAATCCACAGATGGCTGCAAAGCTGCTGGAGCTTGTGAACAGCCAGCCTGTTCGAAAAGAAATGAAAAAAGTGATGCTCGAAACGTTTGAAAGCCCGATCGTCAAAGCGCAGATCAGTGAAATGCTGAAAAAAGCGGCGCATGAAGAAATCGACCAGACTCTGTCCAAAAAAGGCGGAGCAGGCGGCGGCTCAGAAGAGCAAAAAGCCCAGGAATCGAGCACCACACAATAAAACCTCCCGCTATCCGCAGGAGGCTTTTCTTTATTTACCTGTTTTTTCGATCACTTTTTTCGCGATCTGGATGTAGTGCTCGCCGATTGGATGTGCGGAGTCATATACGCTTGGCGCGAAGTCGTTTTCGTCGATATCCGGCTGGCCGAGCGGAATGTTGCCGAGCACTGGCACCATCAGCTCTTCAGACAGACGGTCACCGCCGCCTTTACCAAAGATGTACTCCTTCTCGCCTGTTATCTTGCTTTCGAAATACGCCATGTTCTCGACGATCCCGAGAATCTCATGGTCGGTTTTCAGTGCCATGCTTCCCGCTCGTGCCGCGACGAAAGCAGCTGTCGCATGCGGTGTGGTTACGATCACTTCACGGCACTTTGGCAGCATCTTATGCACATCGAGCGCGACGTCCCCTGTTCCTGGCGGAAGATCGAGCAGCATGTAATCCAGCTCTCCCCATTCTACTTCGCTGAAAAAGTTGTTCAGCATTTTGCCGAGCATCGGGCCGCGCCAAATGACCGGTGCGTTATCTTCCACGAAGAACGCCATCGAGATCACCTTGACCCCAAAGCGCTCTACAGGGAAGATTCGCTCTCCCCTTACTTTCGGACGTTCCTGAATGCCCATCATATCCGGCACACTGAAACCATAGATGTCAGCGTCGATCAAGCCGACCTTCTTGCCAAGACGTGCTAACGCAACAGCTAGGTTAACGGATACGGTCGATTTTCCGACGCCGCCTTTACCGCTCGCGATGGCGATGAACTCGGTTTTGCTGTTTTTGGACAAAAGCGGCGGAACACCCGGTTCTGGTGCTGGAGGTGCATCCTCTTTCACTTCAAAACGCAGGCCGACTGATTCAGCGCCTGCTCCTTTCAACACCGCCACAACCTGCTGCTGCAGCTGCATCTGTTCCGGTGTGCCTGTCTGGGCGATAGCCAGCTTCAAGCCGACATAGCCCTCTTTTATCTTGAGCTCGCGGATGCTTCCGCTCTCCACAAGGCTTTTATGTAAAAATGGGTCTTGAACGGATTGTAATAGCTCGATTACTTTTTCTTCTGTAAGCACAAAGACACATCCTTTTTCCACGTAAGTATAAAGCGATTATACCATACTCCATGAAAGTGCTTACTTAAATAGGCCGCGAAAAACGGAATTCCGTTTCGCAGCCCTCATACGGCTTATTCTTCTGTCTGTGCGGGAACTTTTTCTTTCGTATAATAGCGAAGGATGCCTTGATAGATGGAAGCGGAAATTTTCTGCTGGTAGGACTTGGTCTTCAAATACTCCCGCTCGGTCGGGTTGGATAAAAAGCCGACCTCGACTAAAGCGCCTGGTATCTCGGCCGTTCGCAGCAGATAGAGGCCGGACATCGATTTGGCAAGCCGGTCTGTGTTCTCGAGGTTACGGATCAGTTCGTCCTGTATCATGCGTGATAACCGCTCTTCCTGCTTTCGTGCAGGATGGTAAAACACTTGTGCGCCTCGCCATTTGGAAGAAGGCAGTGAGTTCAGGTGGATACTGATGAACAAATCGGCGTCTGAACCATTGATGATTTCTTTTCGATGCCTTAAATCTTCATTCTTTCGGTGACGCAGCTTCTTCGTTCCTTTATCCGCCAGATCACGATCCACTTCTCTTGTCATGATGACAAGCGCCCCTGATTCTTGCAAATAGTCACGCAGCATAAGCGAAATATTGAGCGCCACCTCTTTTTCAAGCACCGATCCATCCCCAATCGCCCCTCCGTCAGGTCCGCCGTGTCCTGGATCAATCACGACAACTTTTCCCGAAAGCGGCATGTTCCACGAACGCCACGAATCTTTATCTGTGAATTGATACGTTAACATAAACAGCAGCGCCGAGCATGCCAGTGCAAGCGCCGTCCGCCTCATCCACCTTTTCATGATCTGTAGTCCTCCCGCCAATCTCGATACCTCATGTATATGGGACAAGGGAGGGAGATATGATTGATTTCCATGTCGGTGAGAATGGCCAACTTTCCACAAAAAATTGGACACTATTCAAGCTATTTCAGGCAGCTTACCCGCAGGATCTTCGGGAATATAATATAAAAAACGGGCACTTGGCCCGTTATTTAGTGCAGCTTCATCCGATATCTTTTTTCGCCGTTTCTGTAGCCTTCCATCCACCATACCTGGACGTAGGCCTCGCAGCACATGTGAAGTGATTCCATCATCATTTCGGTTCCCCAGCACCAGAACTGCCAATATTCGAACAAGCTATCGGTGATATTTTTTTCTTTTTGCGCACTGCGGGCTTTGATCGTTTGCAGTGTTTCCCCGTGGTACGCGAAGCGGCTGTATGCCGCTCCGGCTAAATAGGCGTCAATCGCGATATCGATGCATGCGTCTTCTAAGTCCTGCTGATATAAAAGGGAGTATTGGAAAAAAGGCTGAAAAATGCGCTGTATTTCTTTTTTAATGTCAGTGAGTGAAAGATCGCGCAGGACCTTGCGCTCGAACTGCTCTTTTTTGTATTTTTGCTTTTCCCTGAAGTTCGTGAACAACTCTGCCATGGTTATCCTCTTCCTGCACGTTTAGGCGCTTTATCTTTTCTTATTATCAGCTTTTGCATTGAGCGTTGTGAGCATTCTGCGTAAATGATGGGAAATGCCGAATTACATGGTCTAAACTGCTTGTGCCTTTCCATAAAAATGAACATGACAAAAGGTTAAAATTATAGAATGAATTGCAGGAAATGAGGGATAATCATGCAAGATGGCTGCGAACGAATGGCGCTCGGGACGTGTTCTACGGCCGAAGGTTTTCAGACACAGGCCGCTGGCCGTTACTCCCATGCGGAAGGCTCCAACACGATCGCGAACGGAGCGGCTTCCCATGCCGAAGGGTTTAAAACGAATGCCAATGGCCCTGCATCGCACGCAGAGGGCAGCTCAAACAACGCATACGGCAGCGCCGCTCATTGCGAGGGATACTTAACACAGACCTTAGCGGATATGGCGCATGCCGAGGGCTTTTCCACCTCCGCTCAAGGACCTGCTTCTCACGCGGAGGGGCAAAGCACGGTGGCAACTGGACGTGCCGCACATGCGGAAGGCAGCTCAAGCACCGCATCCGGTCAGGCATCTCATGCGGAAGGCAGCTTAACGACAGCCTCAGGCATCGCCGCTCATGCAGAAGGAGAATTTACGACAGCATCCGGACTCGTCTCTCACGCAGAGGGGCAAGGCACGATCGCTGAGGGCGAGTCTTCTCACTCAGAAGGCGATACAACCCGCGCACGCGGCAGAGCATCACATGCCGAAGGAAATCTGACGCTCGCCAGCGGCAGTTTCTCCCATGCCGAGGGACAACGGACGATCGCTTTTGGCGACCTCTCGCATGCCCAAGGAAATCAAAGCCAGGCCATTGGGCAAAATTCGCATGCGGAAGGGGCTTTAACCATTGCCAATGGGTTCAATTCGCACGCTGAAGGGGTCAATACTGTCGCCTCTGGATCCTTTTCTCATACCGAGGGACAGTCGACCAATGCGAACACGTTTGAAGGGGTTCATGTGATGGGCCAGTTCGGTGCAGCCAACGAGCTGAGCTATTCGTGGTATTTGGCGAATGGAACGGACGCCTCCACTCCCGGACTTGCTGCCAAAATTTTAAGCAACGGCAATGTTAAAATAGATGGCACGGTCAGCTCCCCTGCAGCTGATTATGCGGAAATGTTCGAAATCGCTGACGGAGAACCGATCGGGCATGGTTACTTTATTGCGCTTTCCGGTGACAAGGCACGCATAGCCACTTCTGCCGATGATTATATTGTCGGCATCACGAGCGCACGTCCGGCGTTTTTGTCCGACAGCGGTGAAATGAGATGGAAGAACAAGTTCTTAACAGACGAATGGGGAGACATTTTATATGAACAGGTAACGCTGCCTGAAGTCGCTGATGGATATGGTGGAAGGGTGTTACCAGAGAGGGAGATGGTGCGTCCAAGGCTGAACCCTGATTACCGGCCGTCCGATGAATATGTCCCTCGCCTCGAAAGAAAGGAGTGGATCGCGGTCGGCATGCTCGGCAAGCTGCTCGTGCGTGACAACGGGGAGTGCCAGCCTGATCAATATTGCGCGCCAAATGACAGCGGAATAGCTGTTCCGGCCGCAAACGGCTACCGCGTATTGAAGCGAACAGGTCCTAATCAGGTTTTGGTGCTCTTTCGGTAGGTGGTGGTTGAAGCAGATATGTAGTTTTCAGGTCAAAATGAAGATTTGCGGGTCGAATGAGGTGTGTTTCGAGTAGATACGGCGGATAATCGGGTCGAAATTTTAAAAAGCGGGTCCAACTACGAAAAAACCCCCAGCCACATGGGCTCGGGGTTTTCCATAATCGTTCCAAAGATTAACGCTTTGAGAACTGAGGTGCACGGCGTGCGCCTTTAAGACCGTACTTCTTACGCTCTTTCATACGAGCGTCACGAGTAAGGAATCCAGCAGACTTCAAAGTTCCGCGGAACTCAGGGTCAGCTTGAAGCAATGCACGAGAAACACCGTGGCGGATTGCGCCCGCTTGTCCAGTGTATCCTCCGCCAGAAACGTTAACTAGAACGTTGTACTTGCCTAGTGTATCTGTTTCGTTAAGCGGCTGCTTCACGATCAATTTTAAAGTTTCTAATCCGAAATATTCGTCGATGCTGCGTCCGTTGATGACAATTTGTCCTTCGCCAGGAACTAATCGTACACGTGCTACGGAGTGCTTACGACGTCCAGTGCCATAGTATTGAACTTGTGCCACGTAAATACCCTCCTCTTATTATCCGCGTAATTCGTAGTTTTCAGGCTTTTGTGCTTGGTGGTTATGTTCTGAACCAGCATACACATGAAGCTTTTTGAACATTTTGCGTCCAAGGCTGTTCTTAGGAAGCATGCCTTTGATCGCTAACTCAAGCATTTGAACCGGACGAGTTGTGCGCATTTCAAGAGCCGTTCTCGTACGTAGTCCGCCTGGGTGTCCAGTGTGACGGTAGTAGATCTTGTCGCTTAACTTCTTACCAGTTAAGTGGATCTTCTCAGCATTGATGATGATTACGTTGTCACCAGTGTCAACGTGTGGTGTAAAAATCGGCTTGTGCTTTCCGCGAAGGATAGATGCAACTTCACTTGCAAGACGTCCTAGAGTCTTTCCTTCTGCGTCGATCACGTACCATTTACGTTCTACTTCAGCAGCTTTCGCCATGAATGTCGTACGCATGTGTTTTTCCCTCCTGTATGTTCAATCGCTAAATCGCATAAATTGTATATGTGTCATTTCCCGAGATATCTCCGGGGCAGTGGCGATATCATTTAGAAATACCAAAATATATCTTATAATACTATAACAACGATGTCAAGCGTATCACAATATTTTATCGTGATTTTTATCATGAAATCTCCGCAATCCTTTGGTCCTTATTCCTCATAAAAAACGCGGTTAAGATAAAGCCCGTGGGCCGGAGCCGTTTTTCCCGCTTTCGTCCGGTCTCGCGCACGCAGCAGCTCCGAAATGCTGCCTGGTTCAATCTTGCCCTGCCCCACATCCAGAAGCGTGCCGACAATGATTCTGACCATGTTATACAAAAAACCGTCGCCTCTTATCGTGATCGTCCAGTCTGCCCCATCTCTTAAAAGCTCAAGGTGGTGAATCGTCCTCACTTTATCCTCGACCTCTGAGCGTGCAGAACAGAAAGAGGTGAAATCGTGCGTACCGAGAAAATGAGGGATCGCCGCATCCAGGAGTTCTGCGTCCAATGGATAAGGAAAATGGCTCGCATAGTTCCGTTGAAACACGTCTCCTTGGCGGGAAGTGTTCAGCTTGTACACATATTCCTTCCCCACAGCCGAGAACCGGGCATGAAACGTACTTTCCGCTTCCTGCGCGTCAAGCACGCGTATATCGGCCGGAAGAAGGGCGTTAAGCGCTTTGATCCATCTTTCAGGGGTGATGGCAAGACTGCTGTCAAAATGCAGTACCTGACCCCTTGCATGGACGCCTGCGTCTGTACGGCCAGAAGCAGACACGGGTACCGGACCCCCTTTGTGCATCACCGCAAGACAGCGTTCGATCTCCCCCTGCACCGTGCGGCCCGCTGGCTGGATCTGATAGCCCGCAAAGCCCGTGCCATCGTAAGCTATCGTCAGCTTGTATCGTGTCATCTTCGTCCAAGCTCCTCTACGACCGGGTGAAGAACAGAACAGCTGTCAGCATGAACAATGACACAATCGCGAGTGTATCGCGCATCTGCCAGTTCAGCTCCCTTAGCCGTGTTCTTCCTTCTCCGCCTCGGTATCCTCTAGATTCCATCGCGATCGCCAGTTCTTCCGCCCGTTTAAAGGCCGAAACAAACAGCGGGATGAGCAAAGGCACGAATGCTTTTACTCGTTCCTTGACCGGACCGCTCGTAAAATCCGCTCCGCGAGCCATCTGTGCTTTCATGATCTTCTCCGTCTCCTGCAGCAATGTCGGGATAAACCGCAGCGAGATGCTCATCATTAGCGCAAACTCATGAACGGGCAGCTTCACCTTTTTCAGGGGATGAAGCAAATACTCCAGACCGTCGGTGATGTCGATCGGTGTGGTCGTCAATGTCAGAAGCGAGGTCATCATCACAAGCAAAATCAATCGGAGCGAGATGAACAAGCCCTGAATAACGCCGCCTTCATATATTTTCAACCAGCCGAGGTCGAGCAGCACGTCTCCCTCTTTTGTCATGAGTACATGAAGGATGAGGGTGAAGAACACAAGAAAGAAAACAGGCTTCAGCCCTCTGTACAAATAGCTGGCAGGAACGCCAGAGCTTGCAAGCACGAGCACTGTGAAAAGGGCGGCTGCGCCGTACGAAATCAAGTTGTTCGCCAAAAAGATGACAAAGATAAAGAGAAACGATGACAACAGCTTAGACCGCGGATCCATCCGGTGCAGGACCGACGACGCTGGATAATATTGCCCGATAATCACATTTTGCAGCATTATCGCCGACCCTCCTTCCATTCGGAAGCGAGCACGGCGGCAAGGGCTTCTGCCGTAAATTGAGACAGCTCGTGCCTTACACCTGACACCGCATGCCATTTATGCAGAAACTTCACCGTCTCCGGCACGTCCAGACTCGCCTCTTTCAGCTTGTCTTCTTGTTTGAAAATGTCAGGCGGGATCCCTTGCATGAACACCGCGCCATTGTGCATGACCACGATCTCATCGGCATACTTGGCGGCATCCTCCATGCTGTGCGTCACAAGGATCGTCGTCAGCTTTCGGTCATGATGTAGCTTAGCGAACAGCTCCATGATTTCGTTGCGCCCGGAAGGATCGAGTCCTGCCGTTGGCTCATCGAGGATGAGCACATCCGGTTTCATCGCCAGAACACCGGCGATCGCGACACGGCGCATCTGGCCGCCGCTTAAATCGAAGGGCGATTTATCCTTCACGTCCGCCGGGAGACCGACGAGTTGGATCATTTCTTTTGCGCGCTCTTTTGCTTCTGATTCAGGTGTGCCGAAATTCATCGGACCAAACATGATGTCTTTTTCCACGGTTTCTTCAAATAGCTGGTGCTCCGGATATTGAAACACAATGCCCACCTTTTTACGCAGACTCTTCATGTCCCGCTTCTTATCCCCTGCAGCCCACTCATCCTCACCCATCATGATGCTGCCAGATGTCGGCTTCAGCAGGCCGTTCAAATGCTGAATGAGTGTGGACTTTCCTGAACCCGTATGGCCGATCAGCGCAAGAAAAGTGCCATCTGCAATCTGCAGGCTGATCTCTTTTAAAGCGAGGCGCTCATAAGGAGAGCCTGGCATATAGCGGTGCTCTAGCTGCCTGATTTCAATGTCCATAATGCTCTCACCAACTCTTCCTGCGTTAAATAGTCCCGTGTTAACGGCACGCCTTCTGCCCGCAGCTGCTGACTCAGCTTAACGGAAAAAGGCGTGTCGAGCCCTGCATCAAGGATAAGGCTCGTGTTCGAAAAAACATCCGAGGGCGAACCAATCGCCGATAAGCGCCCTTTGTTCATGACAAGTACTCTGTCCGAATGCAGCGCCTCCTCCAGGTCATGGGTGATCGAGATAACCGTGATCCCCTTCTCCCGGTTCAGCTCTCTTACCGTCTGAAGCACTTCCTTGCGACCAAGCGGATCAAGCATCGACGTCGCTTCATCCAAAATGATGATGCTCGGCTGCTGCGCGAGTATTCCCGCAATCGCCACGCGCTGCTTCTGACCGCCTGAGAGAAGATGCGGCTCCTGGTCCAAATACTCCTGCATTCCCACGTGCTGAACGCTCTCGTTGATTCTTTGGATCATCTCATCACGCGGCACCCCAAAGTTCTCAAGGCCAAACGCGATATCGTCTCTCACACTCGTTCCGACAAACTGGTTATCCGGGTTCTGAAACACGACTCCGACACGGCGCCTGATCTCCCACAGCTCGTCCATGTTCGTCGTCGTCAGCCCTTCCACCTCAACACTTCCGCTATCCGGAAGCAAAAGACCATTCAAAAGCTTCGCCAGCGTCGACTTCCCCGACCCATTATGCCCGGTAATCGACAGCCACTCTCCTTTATTACACGAAAAGCTCACATTTTTTAGCGCAAGCTCTGTCTCAGCCGGATACTTGAAAACCACATCATTCACCCTCAAGATTTCCATCAAGACTCGATCCCTCCCCTAAGCTGTCCATACTAAACTGCTCTCTGCTCATGATTATAACGCAATTTGTGTGTATCATTAAAATGCACTGCTATTTAAGGATTCAAGAAGAAGTTGATTTCCGTTCCAGGCGCACGCTTTCCGCGGGGTGAGCGGTGAGCCCTTTTGTCGCTTCGCGCCTTTAAAAGGTCTCACCTGTCTCACTCATCCCGCAGGATAAGGAAAGCTGTGTAACAGGACATCGCACGAAGAAAAAGTGAACTTCTTTTTCGAGGAGTCGGCGCCTTACACTCCAATCAACTAAATCAACGAAGAATTCAAGGTGATTAAGCAACCTTTATGAATTAAGTCATTAGCGTTGTTTTGTATCATACCGTTATTGAAGTTATTCAAGGAAGATGACTTCTGCAAGACAACACTCAAAATTCAAGCTTTAATCTGTATAATAACTGAATGACAGCCGCATCTGCCACTAAGCAGTCAGCCAGCACCAAGAACGAACTTTATCTTCTTCAAAATAGCCAATTTCTTTTAGACTTATTTATTGTTATGGCTTGCTACTTCTTCAAAAAAGTAAAACCATCGCCTGATCCAAGACACCTGACAGGATGTAGCTGTAAAATAACGGAATGTCAGCCGCAATTAGCTAATTGTCGCCCGAGTTTTACTCTAGCTCAGCCGCTTTCACACCAAACTCACCTGCGCCGTTGCATAACCCGTCTGTATACATGCATAACACAGCCGCGCCGGCCTCGAAAACCTTCGAGGAAAGCTCAGAATCCCATTTCTCCGCCTGAAATACCAGCAAAACTGGCGCAACAGTTCTTTGGCTTCCAAAAACATCATGCTCAGCACATTCAAAGGTTAACATTAAAACCTAAAAGGCCGGATAGGTCTACTTGCTTCTCAAAAACAGTCTGCGCTTACTCATTACCACCTTCGAATCCTTCTCTGCAAGTTGATCGGAGTGAAAGGTGCCGACTCCAGCGGGACGAGTGGGAAGGTGAGACCCTTCAATGGCGCGTGCGACGAAGGGGCTCACCTCCCGCCCCGCGGAAAGCGTGCACCTGTAACGCAGATCGACCTCATCTCAGAATCCCGCAAGGCATCGAAGTAACATGAGAAGCTAAAAGGCTGGGATTATGTTACTCGCTTTTCACATACGGAGTGCGCTGAAGCCTTATCACCTTCGAGTCCTTCCCTGCAAGTCGATCGGAGTGAAAGGTGCCGACTCCTCGAAAATGAACACCGCATTTTCTTCGTGCGATGTCTTGCTTCGAGCCTTCCTTAGACGATTGGCTAGCGAAGGGGCTCACCTGTGACGCGAATCAACTTTATCTTAGAATCCAGAAAGGCTTCGAAGTAACATTAAAAGCTAAAAGGTTTGGATATAGTACTTGCTTTTCGCAAACAGTCTGCGCTAAATCATTATCACCTTCGAATCCTTCCCTGCAAGTTGATCGGAGTGAAAGGTGCCGACTCCAGCGGGATGAGTGAGACAGGTGAGACCTTCCGAAGGCGCTTGCGACGGAAGGGCTCACCGCTCACCCCGCGGAAAGCGTGCACCTGTAACGCAGATCGACCTCATCTCAGAATCCTACAAGGCATCGAAGATTGCTAACTTAAACACTAACATATCTTTTTGAGCAAACAAAAAAGGGCAAGACCCGAATCCGTGAAGACCCTATCCCGCCCTTTGATGCGTATTAAACTAATTCAATGATAACCATCGGCGCACCGTCTCCACGGCGAGGTCCGATTTTCGCGATGCGAGTGTAACCTCCGCTGCGCTCTGCATAGCGTGGTGCAAGATCAGTGAAAAGTTTCTGAAGTGAACGCTGTCCAGTCTCTTCATTAGCGATTTCGTTACGCATGAATGAAGCCGCTTGACGGCGAGCGTGAAGGTCTCCACGCTTTCCAAGTGTAATCATCTTTTCAGCGAATTTGCGAACTTCCTTAGCTCGCGCTTCCGTTGTTTCGATGCGCTCGTTAATGATCAAGTCTGTTGTCAAATCACGAAGCATAGCTTTGCGAATGGAAGACACACGACCTAACTTTTGGTATCCCATGAGATATTCCCTCCTTCTGCGATAACTCTGAATCTATGATGGCTTAAAGATTAATCTTCAGCGCGTAAGGCAAGACCAAGCTCTTCTAGCTTCTCTTGAACTTCTTCAAGAGATTTCTTTCCGAGGTTGCGTACCTTCATCATATCTTCTTCTGATTTATTTGCAAGTTCTTGAACTGTGTTAATGCCAGCGCGCTTGAGGCAGTTGTAAGAACGAACAGAAAGATCAAGCTCCTCGATCGTCATCTCTAGAACTTTTTCCTTTTGGTCTTCTTCTTTTTCAACCATAATTTCCGCTTTTTGCGCTTGATCCGTTAACCCGACAAAAATGTTCAGGTGTTCCGTGATGATCTTCGCTCCAAGGGAAACCGCCTCTTCTGGACGGATGCTGCCATCTGTCCATACGTCAAGCGTTAACTTGTCATAGTTTGTAACTTGACCGACACGCGTGTTTTCTACTTGGTAGTTCACACGTGAGATCGGTGTATAAATAGAATCCACCGGAATAACTCCGATCGGCAGATCTTCACGCTTGTTGCCTTCAGCCTGGATGTATCCACGGCCGCGCTTTGCTGTCAGCTTCATTTGGAAATGAGCGCCTTCAGACAAAGTAGCAATGTGAAGATCAGGATTCAGGATTTCTACATCACTGTCGTGCGTAATGTCGCCAGCTGTAACGACTCCTTCGCCCTGCACATCAATCTCAAGAGTCTTATCTTCTTCAGAATAAATCTTCATTGCGAGCTTCTTCAAGTTCAAGATGATCGTAGTAACATCTTCTACTACACCTTCAACTGTAGAGAACTCGTGCAATACTCCATTAATCTGAATGGATGTGATAGCTGCTCCAGGAAGTGAGGATAACAGGATACGACGTAAGGAGTTGCCTAGAGTAGTCCCATATCCACGCTCGAGTGGTTCAACAACAAACTTTCCGTATGTGGCATCGTCGCTGATTTCAACCGTTTCGATTCTTGGCTTTTCGATTTCGATCATTCAACTAACCCTCCTTCAAACGTCGAACCTCGGCTGGGCTCATAGCCCTGCCGAAATTCCCCAATAGGCATTCCCGACATTTAATAACCAAAACGATATATTCCACATAACCATTATAGACAGGCTAGTGGAATATATACCCATCGCGTATAAAAATTATACGCGGCGGCGTTTTGGAGGACGGCATCCGTTGTGAGGAACCGGAGTAACGTCACGAATTGCAGTTACTTCCAATCCTACCGCTTGAAGGGCACGGATTGCAGCTTCACGTCCAGCACCAGGGCCTTTAACGGAAACTTCAAGAGTCTTCATTCCGTGCTCCTGAGCTGTTTTACCAGCTGTTTCAGCAGCCATTTGAGCTGCGAATGGAGTGGATTTACGAGAGCCTTTAAATCCTAGGTGGCCAGCAGTCGCCCAAGATACAGCGTTCCCGTGAGTGTCAGTGATAGTAACGATCGTGTTGTTGAACGTAGAGCGGATGTGCGCTACGCCGCTTTCGATATTCTTTTTGACACGACGCTTACGTGTATTAGTTTTACGTGGCTTTGCCATTTAGATTCTACCTCCTTTACTTACTTTTTCTTATTCGCTACAGTACGGCGAGGTCCTTTACGAGTACGAGAGTTGTTCTTCGTATTTTGACCGCGAACCGGAAGTCCACGACGGTGACGTACACCACGGTATGCACCGATCTCGATTAGACGCTTAATGTTTAGGGACACTTCACGGCGAAGGTCACCTTCTACTTTGTGTGAGTCAAGGACTTCACGGATTTTGTTTAGTTCGTCTTCCGTAAGATCGCGAACACGAGTTTCTTCAGATACACCAGCAGCAGCTAGAACCTGCTGAGCTTTCGCTTTACCGATACCGAAGATGTATGTTAAAGAGATTACCACTCGCTTGTCGCGCGGAATGTCAACTCCAGCAATACGTGCCATTATCTTTGCACCTCCTTGATATTAACCTTGTTTTTGCTTATGTTTCGGGTTTTCACAGATTACCATTACAGTACCTCTGCGACGAATTACTTTACACTTTTCACAAATCGGCTTAACTGATGGTCTTACCTTCATTTTTATTAACCTCCTTATGTTCACGGAGTACGAAAATTTATTTGAAGCGATACGTAATGCGACCACGTGATAAGTCATATGGAGACAGTTCAACTGTCACTTTATCTCCTGGAAGGATCCGAATGTAGTGCATGCGGATCTTACCGGATACGTGAGCAAGAACTTTATGACCATTTTCCAGTTCCACACGAAACATGGCGTTCGGAAGAGGCTCGATTACCGTGCCTTCTACCTCAATAACATCATCTTTAGCCATCGACTTGATCTCCCTTCTTCAGAGCAATGACGTCCTCGTCGGAAAACTTCGCTACAGCATAACGCAGTTTGCCATTGGTTACACGGCCAGTTTCAAGAATACTTCTTGCAACTTCCGGTGAAGTAAAGTCCATCAGTTCTAAGTGATTCAGGTTTTTGCGTTTGGCTCGGTCGAATTTACGCTTGTCGCCGTCCGCGATGAGGACGAACCTTTCATCTTGGATACCGACGATGACCCCAAGCTTATCATTGTCACGGCCGTTTAGAATGCGAACCAGCTGCCCGAGTTTCGGACCATGATTGTATTCATTCACGCTCATCACCTGCACTTAGATTTTCGTCAGGATTTCATACCCTTCATCCGTAATGACAACAGTATGTTCAAAATGAGCACACCATTTGCCATCCGTTGTGACTACCGTCCAGTTATCGGATAATGTTCGAACATAGCGAGTACCCGCATTGATCATCGGCTCGATGGCAAGCACCATACCCTTTTTCAAGAGCGGTCCCCTGCCTGGCGGTCCGTAATGAGGTATCTGCGGATCCTCATGCAATTCCTGCCCGATCCCGTGACCCACGTATTCACGTACAACCGAGAAGCCTTCGCCCTCTGCGTACTTTTGAATTTCATGGGAGATATCGGTCAACCGCGCGCCTGCTTTAGCTTTTGCCAATCCTTTAAATAAGGACTCTTCTGTTACATCCAGGAGTTTTTGAGCTTCATCTGAAATCTCTCCTACTCCGTACGTCCATGCGGAATCACCGTGATATCCTTTGTACTTCGCCCCAATATCTATCGAGATAATGTCGCCATGGTTAAGCACGCGAGATCCAGGTATTCCATGTACAAGCTCTTCGTTAACGGAAGCACAGATGCTGCCGGAGAACCCATTATAGTTCTTAAACGAAGGTGTTGCACCATGGCTGCGGATGAACTTATCGGCAATCGCGTCAAGCTCGCCAGTTGTAATGCCAGGCTTTACATGTTTACTTAACTCTTGGTGTGTTAAAGCTACGATGCGACCTGCTTCCCGCATGATTTCAATCTCGCGCGGCGTTTTGCAGATGATCATTTAGCAAGACCTCCAATGAGCTGATCGATGTCTGAATAGACTTTTTCGATTTCCTGGTCACCGTCAATATTCTTGAGGTACCCTTTCTCTTCATAAAAATCAAGCAACGGCTTTGCCTGTTTCATGTTAACTTCCAGTCGTGTACGAACGGTCTCTTCGTTATCGTCTTGTCGCTGAATTAGCGTACCACCGTCTTTGTCACATACTCCTTCAACCTTTGGCGGGTTGAAAATTACATGGTATGTTGCTCCACAAATCTGGCAAACTCGACGTCCTGTCAAACGTTTCATGAGATGGTCCGAATCGACAGATATATTGACAACATAGTCAATCTGGCGCCCAAGATCAGTAAGAATTGTTTCTAATGCCTCAGCTTGCGCCACAGTCCGTGGGAAGCCATCAAGCAAGAATCCTTTTTGGCAATCGCTCTTAGCCAGACGCTCGCGTACGATTCCGATGGTCACTTCGTCAGGGACGAGGTTTCCAGCATCCATGTACGACTTCGCTTCTAGTCCAAGTGAAGTTTCCTCCTTGATAGCTGCGCGGAACATATCTCCCGTAGAAATATGCGGGATTCCATATTTATCAACAATTCTTTCTGCCTGAGTGCCTTTACCTGCACCGGGCAATCCCATCAAGACTAGATACATCTAATCCCTCCATACATGTCCCTTACTTTTGGCAGAGGCGAAGGGGAAGTTTAATTCTTCCCTTTTCCTCTATTTAATGAAGCCTTTATAGTGCCGCTTAATCAGCTGGCTCTCTATCTGCTTCATCGTATCTAATGCCACACCTACAACAATCAGCAAGCTCGTTCCACCGATCTGTACAGATGGAGGAAGGTTCAATGCTGGTATTTTTGTAAAGATTACCGGAAGGATAGCGATAACCGCGAGGAATAGAGATCCTACAAACGTTAATCGGTACAGAATTCTCGTAATATACGTTTGAGTGTTTGCCCCTGGACGGATGCCCGGGATGTAGCCACCCTGCTTTTTAAGGTTATCGGCCATTTGCTCCGGGTTAACCTGGATGAACGTATAGAAATACGAAAATCCGATAATTAAAGCTGCATATATGATCATTCCGATAGGCTGGGAATAGTCAAACGCATTGATGATCCACTTTGTCACACTGTTTTGCTCGAAAAAGCCAGCGATCGTGCGCGGAGTAATGAGCAAGGAAATCGCGAAGATAACCGGGATTACTCCTGCCGCGTTGACCTTGATCGGCAAGTGAGTGGACTGACCGCCAACAGGCTTTGTACCAACGACTCGTTTTGCATACTGAATAGGGATTTTACGAACACCTTGTTGAATAAAGATTACTGCGACAATAATTAAGACAACAGCAATTAACAGCAGAACTACAGATACGATATGCATAAACAGTTCTTCTTTAGGACCGTTAATCTGTGCTGCATAAAGCTGGGTAACTGCTGTAGGAATAGCTGCGACAATCCCCGCAAAAATGAGAACGGAAATCCCGTTTCCAATTCCTTTAAGGGTAATCTGCTCACCTAACCACATTAAGAATGCGGTACCTGCAGTTAAAACTAACGCAATGAATAGGTACGTTGTAGGGCTTGGGTCGGTTATGAGTCCCGGGAAAATGTTATTAAACCCGATAGACATCCCGATCGCCTGGATGAAACCAAGGACAATCGTTCCATAGCGTGTGAACTGGGCCAGCTTCTTGCGCCCTACCTCACCTTGCTTGCTCCATTCGGTAAACTTCGGAACTACATCCATCTGCAAAAGCTGCACGATGATGGATGCCGTGATGTACGGCATAATACCCATAGCGAAGATTGAGAAGTTCTGTAATGCTCCGCCACCAAACGTATTTAAAAATCCAAGGAAGTCAGCACTGTTGCTGTTGCTGAATTTCAGCACGTCCCGGTTTACCCCTGGTACTGGAATGAATGTTCCAAGACGGAACACAACCAGCATAGCAAGTGTAAATAGAATTTTATTTCTCAGATCACCCACACGCAAGATATTGGAGATTGTCCCTAACATTAGATCACCTCAGTATTTCCGCCAGCAGCTTCAATTGCTTCTTTAGCAGAAGCAGAGAACTTGTGCGCTTTAACTGTAAGCTTAACTCCTAATTTGCCATTTCCAAGAATCTTGATACCGTTCATTTCCTTGCTGACTACGCCAGTTTCAAGAAGAAGTTCCGGAGTTACCTCTGTACCTTCTGCGAAAGTTGCAAGTCGATCAAGGTTTACGATCGCGTACTCTTTACGAGTTGGATTCGTGAATCCGCGCTTAGGCAAACGACGTGCTAATGGGTTCTGTCCGCCTTCAAATCCAGGACGAACTCCACCGCCAGAACGTGAGTTTTGCCCTTTGTGACCGCGTCCGCTAGTTTTTCCGTTTCCAGAACCGATACCGCGTCCTACACGGTTGCGTGTTTTACGGGATCCTTCTGATGGTTTTAACTCATGAAGTTTCATCTGAGCACCTCCTCATGGTTTATTTCGATTTTTATGCGTCGATTTCGTTAACTGTTAAAAGGTGAGACACCTTGTTTACCATACCGCGGATAGCCGCGTTGTCAGCGTGTACCACTGTCTGATGCATCTTGCGAAGACCTAGAGTCTTAACAACGATGCGCTGGTTCTCAGGACGGCCGATAACACTGCGAGTGAGGGTGATTTCTAATTTCTTAGCCATCTATATTCCCTCCTTAACCTAAAAGCTCTTGTACTGATTTACCGCGAAGTTTCGCAACATCCTCAGCACGCTTTAAATTTTTCAAACCTTCGATTGTTGCACGAACCATGTTGATCGGGTTGTTCGATCCAAGTGACTTGGAAAGGATGTCACCCACACCAGCAAGTTCAAGCACCGCACGGACAGGTCCGCCGGCAATAACTCCAGTACCTTCAGAAGCTGGCTTCAGAAGTACGTTTCCAGCGCCAAATCGTCCAACGATTTGGTGAGGGATTGTTGTACGAACGATAGGTACAGAAATCAAGTTTTTCTTAGCATCTTCAATCGCTTTACGGATTGCGTCCGGTACTTCTTGAGCTTTACCAGTACCGAAGCCCACGTGACCGTTTTTGTCACCTACGACAACCACTGCAGCAAAGCGGAAACGACGTCCACCTTTTACGACCTTAGCTACACGGTTGACCGTAACGACGCGTTCTTCAAGTTCAAGTTTGTTAGAGTCGATACGCATCAGGTTCCCTCCTTCTATTAAAATTCTAGACCAGCTTCGCGAGCCGCGTCTGCCAATGCTTTAATGCGTCCGTGGTAGAGGTATCCTCCACGGTCAAATACTACTGCAGTATAACCTTTTTCCTTTGCACGCTCAGCAACTGCTTTCCCGATTGCTTTCGCTGCGTCAACGTTACCGCCGTTTCCTGCTTCAATTCCTTTGTCAAGAGTTGATGCAGATACAAGTGTTACTCCAGCTTGATCATCGATCAATTGTGCATAGATGTGTTTTGTAGAACGGAATACGTTCAAACGGGGACGTTGTGCTGTACCGATAACAGTACGGCGAACACGAGCATGTCTTTTCTTACGAGCGACATTCTTATCAGCTTTCGTGATCATCCTTTGCACTCCTTTCCGCTAACTAACGGCTTTATTTACCTGTTTTACCTTCTTTGCGTCGTACGAATTCACCTTCGTAACGAATTCCTTTACCTTTGTAAGGCTCTGGAGAACGTACAGAACGGATGTTAGCTGCTACTTCTCCAACACGCTGCTTGTCAATTCCTTTTACGATAACTTTCGTATTCGCAGGAACGTCGATTTCGATTCCTGGTTCAGGAGTGATTTCTACAGGGTGAGAGTATCCAACGTTAAGCACAAGCTTGTTTCCAGCTTTAGATGCACGGTAACCGACACCGATGATCTCAAGTGCTCTTTCGTATCCGTTTGTTACACCGATTACCATGTTGTTAAGCACGCTGCGCGTAGTTCCGTGAAGAGCTTTGTGGTCTTTGCGGTCGCTCGGGCGTTCCACAGTGATCACGTTTTCTTCAACCTTAACTTTGATATCAGCATTGAACTGGCGGGACAGTTCACCTTTAGGTCCTTTAACTGTAACTGTGTTGTCAGCAGCTACATTGATTGTAACCCCAGTTGGGACTTCAATCACTTTGTTGCCTATACGAGACATATTGGCACCTCCATTCGCTGTCTATTTATTACCAAACGTACGCTAGAACTTCGCCGCCCATTTGAGCTTTGCGAGCTTCTTTGTCCGTCATGATTCCTTTTGATGTAGAAACGATTGCGATTCCAAGTCCTCCAAGAACTCGTGGAAGCTCATCGGACTTCGCATATACACGCAAGCCAGGCTTGCTGATACGCTTAAGACCAGAAATTACGCGCTCGTTGCTTGAACCGTACTTAAGGAAGATACGGATCATACCTTGTTTGTTGTCTTCAACGTACTCGATGTCGCGAACGAAACCTTCACGCTTAAGGATCTCAGCGATCTCTTTCTTGATGTTTGAAGCTGGAAGCTCCAACTTATCATGGCGAACAGTGTTAGCGTTGCGGATACGAGTAAGCATGTCTGCAATTGGATCTGTCATAACCATTACTAGTTACCTCCTTCCCTTTTCTCAGGGTATTACCAGCTGGCTTTTTTAACGCCAGGAATTTGTCCTTTATAAGCAAGTTCTCTAAAGCAGATACGGCATAGCTTAAACTTGCGGATTACTGAATGAGGGCGCCCGCATCGTTCACAGCGCGTGTACTCTTGCACTTTGAACTTCTGCTGACGTTGCTGCTTAGCAATCATTGACTTCTTTGCCACGGGTAAACCTCCTTTGGCTGAAAGGTTATTTTTGGAATGGCATTCCAACTTGTGTTAGAAGCTCACGAGCTTCCTCGTCAGTGTTCGCTGTCGTTACAATAACGATGTCCATTCCGCGAACTTTGTTTACTTTATCATAATCGATCTCTGGGAAGATCAATTGCTCTTTCACACCAAGCGTGTAGTTTCCGCGTCCGTCGAAAGACTTCTTAGAAATACCGCGGAAGTCACGTACACGTGGAAGGGATACAGCGATTAGCTTATCAAGAAACTCGAACATACGCTCACCGCGTAGAGTTACTTTTGTTCCAATCGGCATACCTTCACGAAGCTTGAAGCCTGCGATAGATTTCTTAGCACGAGTGATAACCGGCTTTTGACCAGCGATCGCTGTAAGCTCTTCAACAGCCGTGTCCAATACTTTTGAGTTGGAAACAGCTTCACCAACACCCATGTTGATGACGATCTTTTCGATCTTTGGTACCTGCATAACTGATTTGTAGCTGAACTTCTCCATTAGAGAAGGAACGATGTCTTTTTTATAACGCTCTTGTAGACGGTTCATTTGGTGGCCCTCCTTTCAATGCGAGACTTATTTATCTAGAACTTCACCAGATTTGGCTACACGAACTTTTTTCCCGTCAACTTCTTTGTATCCTACACGGGTAGGAACACCAGTTTTAGGGTCAAGAGGCATCACGTTAGAAACGTGAATAGGTGCTTCCATAGTAACAATTCCGCCTTGCGGATTCGCCTGGGAAGGCTTAGAGTGTTTCTTCACCACGTTTACGCCTTCAACAAGCACTCGGTTTTCTTTCGGGAAAGCGGCAAGGATTGTTCCTTGCTTGCCTTTGTCCTTACCAGAAATGACCTGAACTTTATCGCCTTTCTTAACATGCAATGGCATGAGCGTACTGCACCTCCTTACAAGACATTTTAAGCGCCTTGCTTGCTTTTGAATGAATTAAAGAACTTCTGGAGCAAGTGATACGATCTTCATGAACTGCTTGTCACGAAGCTCACGAGCAACAGGTCCGAAAATACGAGTTCCACGAGGACCTTTGTCATCTTTTACGATAACTGCAGCGTTCTCGTCGAAACGGATGAATGATCCGTCTTTACGGCGCATTCCACGCTTCGTACGTACAACAACCGCTTTGACAACATCACCTTTTTTAACAACGCCCCCTGGTGTAGCGGACTTAACAGAACATACGATAATGTCACCAACATTAGCGTACTTGCGTCCAGAACCACCTAGAACTTTAATGCATAGAAGTTCTTTAGCACCAGAGTTGTCAGCGCCTTTTAAACGAGTTTCTTGTTGAATCATGCGAATTGGCCTCCCTTCGGATATAGTTGTAATCCGAACATGTATTTAGATGATTACTGCTTCTTCAATGACTTCAGTCAAACGGAAACGCTTATCCTTAGATAGCGGACGAGTTTCCATGATGCGTACTACATCACCGATTTTTGCAGTGTTGTTTTCATCATGCGCTTTTAACTTTTTAGAGTATTTAACGCGCTTGCTGTACAATGGATGTTTCTTGTAAGTTTCTACAAGAACCGTGATCGTTTTGTCCATCTTGTCAGATACGACACGACCAACATATACCTTGCGCTGGTTACGTTCACTCATTGTGCGAACCTCCTCTCAAGAATTAACCGTTAGTAATCCCTAGCTCTCTTTCACGTAAAACCGTTTTTGCACGGGCAATTGCTTTACGAACTTCACGAATGCGGGCTGGGTTTTCTAGTTGACCTGTAGCTAGCTGGAAACGTAGGTTGAAAAGCTCTTCCTTTAGGGATTTTGCTTTTTGTTCTACTTCAGCAGTGGTCAGGTTACGAATGTCATTAGCCTTCATTTGTGTCACCACCCACTTCTTGGCGTTTCACAAACTTACATTTTACAGGAAGCTTGTGTGATGCCAGACGCAATGCTTCACGAGCGATCTCTTCAGATACTCCCGAGATTTCGAACATTACTTTACCTGGCTTTACTACTGCTACCCATCCTTCAGGAGCACCTTTACCGGAACCCATTCGAACTTCTAGAGGCTTCGCAGTGTATGGCTTAGATGGGAAAATTTTAATCCAAACTTTACCGCCACGCTTCATATAACGAGTCATCGCAATACGAGCTGCTTCGATCTGACGGTTTGTGATCCACGAAGCTTCAAGAGCTTGCAAACCAAACTCTCCGAAATGAACTTCAGTTCCGCCTTTTGCGTTCCCACGCATTTTACCGCGGTGTTCACGACGATATTTAACACGTTTTGGCAATAACATATTATTTGCCTCCTTCCGCTTTTTTCGTTCCTTTTGTTGGAAGGACTTCACCACGGTAGATCCAGATTTTCACACCGATCTTACCGAAAGTTGTGTCAGCTTCAGCAGTACCGTAGTCGATGTCTGCACGAAGTGTGTGAAGAGGAACAGTTCCTTCACTGTAGTGTTCAGAACGAGCGATGTCAGCTCCGCCTAAACGACCAGATACTTCAGTTTTGATACCTTTTGCGCCCATACGCATAGCACGCTGGATAGCTTGCTTCATCGCACGACGGAAAGATACGCGGTTTTCTAATTGACGAGCGATGTTTTCTGCTACTAGCTTCGCATCAACATCAGCTTGCTTGATTTCGAAAATGTTAACGTGTACTCGCTTGCCGCCAGTAAGGTCGTTAAGAGCTTTACGAAGTGCTTCCACTTCTGTTCCGCCTTTACCGATTACCATACCAGGCTTAGCAGTCTTGATTGTAACATTTACACGGTTTGCCGCACGTTCGATTTCGATACCAGATACGGCTGCGTCTTTAAGACGCTTTTCAATATATGAACGGATCTTGATGTCTTCGTGCAAAAGTGCTGCGTAATCCTTTTCTGCGTACCACTTGGATTCCCAGTCACGGATAATGCCAATACGAAGACCTATTGGATTTACTTTTTGACCCACGTCTTAACCCTCCTTCTTTTCAGAAACAACGATCGTGATGTGGCTCGTACGCTTGTTGATGCGGCTGGCACGTCCCATAGCACGTGGACGGAATCGCTTCAATGTGATCCCTTCATCAACGAACGCCTTGGCGATCACTAAGTTGTTTGGTTCCATTTCATAGTTGTGTTCCGCGTTTGCAATAGCAGACTTTAGCACCTTTTCGATGACAGGAGAAGCCGCTTTTGGCGTTAAACGTAGAATTGCAAGTGCTTCACCGACTTTTTTACCTCTGATCAAGTCGATTACGATTCGTGCTTTACGAGGAGCGATGCGCACTTGTTTCGCGATTGCTTTAGCTTCCATTATGTGTACCTCCCCTCAATTAACGTCTAGTTTTCTTATCATCAGCTGCGTGACCTTTGTAAGTACGAGTTGGAGCGAATTCTCCCAACTTATGTCCTACCATGTCCTCAGTCACGTAAACCGGTACGTGCTTGCGACCATCATAAACAGCGATTGTGTGTCCGATGAATTCAGGGAAGATTGTAGAACGGCGAGACCAAGTCTTAAGAACTTTCTTGTCATCCGCAGCGTTCATCGTCTCAACTTTCTTCATCAAGTGATCATCTACAAATGGTCCTTTTTTCAAACTGCGACCCATATGGGAACCTCCCTTCGTGCTTGCACTACGGTTCGAGTGAACCGTAGGACAATCACGTTATTTTTTACGACGACGCACGATGTACTTGTCGTTTTGATTGTTTTTCTTACGAGTCTTGTAACCAAGAGTCGGCTTGCCCCATGGTGACATTGGTGATTTGCGTCCGATTGGAGCGCGGCCTTCACCACCACCGTGCGGGTGATCGTTAGGGTTCATTACAGAACCACGAACTGTAGGACGGATGCCCTTCCAGCGAGAACGACCAGCTTTACCTACTTTAACTAGTTCGTGCTCAAGGTTTCCAACTTGACCAAGTGTAGCACGGCAAGTAAGAAGGATCATGCGAACTTCACCAGATCCAAGACGAACAAGAGCGTATCTCTCTTCTTTTCCAAGAAGCTGAGCTTCTGCACCAGCAGAACGAGCCAATTGTCCACCTTTTCCAGGCTTCAATTCGATGTTGTGGATTGTAGAACCTACAGGAATGTTAGCAAGCGGAAGTGCGTTACCTACTTTAATATCCGCTTCTGGACCAGACATGATCTCTTGACCAACCTGAAGTCCTTTAGGAGCTAGGATATAACGCTTTTCTCCATCCAAGTAGTTGATTAGTGCGATGTTAGCAGTACGGTTCGGATCGTACTCGATTGTAGCAACGCGGCCTGGTATTCCATCCTTGTTACGTTTGAAATCGATGATACGATACTTACGCTTGTGTCCACCACCTTGGTGACGAACAGTTAGTTTACCTTGGTTGTTACGTCCAGCTTTTTTGCTAAGCGGAGCAAGCAAGGATTTTTCCGGACGGTCCGTTGTGATTTCAGCGAAGTCAAGCTGAGTCATGTTACGGCGACCGTTTGTTGTCGGTTTAAACTTTTTGATACCCATCGTAATTTCCCTCCTTTACGTGTTGTTCGTATTAAACTCCTTCAAAGAAGTCTAGTTCTTTGCTCTCCGGAGTTAGTGTAACAACTGCTTTCTTGCGTTTTGAAGTGTAGCCAGTGTGGCGTCCAACACGCTTGAACTTACCTTTGTAAGTCGCAGTGTTTACTGATTTTACTTTCACACCGAAAATTTCTTCAAGCGCGCTTTTGATTTGAGTCTTTGTCGCGCGAGTGTCAACTTCGAAAGTGAATTTCTTATCAGCCATGATTTCAGTAGAAGCCTCAGTAATAACGGGGCGCTTAATTACATCACGAGCATCCATTATGCGAGCACCTCCTCTACTTTTTGAACAGCGTCTCTAGTCATCACTAGCTTGTCGTGCTTTAACACGTCAAGAACGCTAACACCGTCAGCAGTAACAACCGTTACACCTGGCAGGTTGCGAGCAGAAATGGCTACAAAGTCATTGTAGTCGCCTGTTACAACTAGTGCTTTGCGATCTGCTGAAATATTTGCTAGTACAGCTTTCATGTCCTTCGTCTTAGGAGCATCAAATGCAAGTCCTTCAAGAACGATTAGGTCATTGTCGATCACCTTGGAAGATAGCGCTGATTTAATAGCTAAGCGGCGAACCTTCTTAGGTAGTTTGTACGAATAGCTGCGCGGAGTAGGTCCGAAAACAACTCCACCGCCAACCCATTGTGGAGAACGGATAGATCCTTGACGAGCACGTCCAGTACCTTTCTGTTTCCAAGGCTTGCGTCCACCACCAGCAACTTCGGAACGATTTTTAACATCGTGGTTTCCTTGGCGCTGTGATGCTTGCTGCATGATAACAGCGTCGAAAAGCACGCTTTTGTTAGGCTCAATACCGAAAACGGATTCGTTAAGCTCGATATCGCCAGCTTGTGTGCCATCTTGTTTAAAAACTGCTACTTTTGGCATCAGATTGTCCTCCTTTCTTATTTAGCATCCTTTGCTTTAACAGCAGAGTTAATAGTTACGTAAGATTTCTTCGCTCCAGGAACGTTACCTTTGATAAGGATTACGTTGCGTTCTGCGTCAACTCTTACTACTTCAAGGTTCTGAACCGTTACAACGTCTCCGCCAGTACGTCCAGGAAGAGCTTTTCCTTTGAATACGCGGTTCGGGTCAACTGCACCCATTGAACCAGGACGACGGTGGTAACGGGAACCGTGGCTCATAGGTCCGCGGGATTGTCCGTGGCGCTTGATTACACCTTGGAATCCTTTACCTTTCGAAGTTCCAGTCACGTCTACAACGTCACCTTCTGCAAAAATATCAACCTTGACTTCCTGACCAACTTCGTATGCCGCAACATCAACGTTACGGAATTCTTTAACGTAGCGCTTAGGGCTTGTGCTTGCTTTTGCAGCATGACCAGCTTCCGGCTTGTTAGAGCGAGCTGCTTTCTTGTCGTCGAATCCTAATTGGATCGCTTCGTATCCGTCATTCTCAACAGATTTCTTCTGAAGCACCACGTTAGGAGCGATTTCAACAACAGTTACAGGGATCATGTCTCCGTTTTCTGCGAAAACTTGAGTCATACCGATTTTCTTTCCTAAGATTCCTTTGGCCATTTGTCACACCTCCTGTGAGTTTAAATGTTTTTTATATGGTTCTTATATGGTTCGTTCACGAAAAATTAAAGCTTGATTTCGATGTCTACGCCAGACGGCAGATCCAAACGCATTAATGAATCAACTGTTTGTGGAGTAGGCTCGATGATGTCGATAAGACGCTTGTGTGTGCGCATTTCGAACTGCTCACGAGAGTCCTTGTACTTGTGCACCGCACGTAGGATCGTGTAGATCGCTTTTTCAGTAGGTAGAGGAATCGGTCCTGACACCTTTGCTCCTGAACGCTTAGCAGTTTCAACGATTTTCTCAGCTGATTGATCAAGAATTCTGTGATCATACGCCTTTAAACGGATACGAATCTTTTGCTTTGCCATTATTTTCCCTCCTTTATTCGCCTATTTTTGTAAACAGACATTGCTCACCGGAAATTTAAACCTGATATCACCCGCCATGGCAAAGGGGCCGGGTGTGTCAGCAACCTTCCGAGTCATCGCAGTGAATGACCAACATTACTCATTATAGAGAAAAACAATGGGCAATGCAAGTGTTTATGAAAGTTTTTTTTGATCGATGCGTTTCTTTACAAATGAAAGCTGAAAACGTTGATAATTAAGGGGTCTATTAGCTTTTTTGACGAGTTTCTTCTATATAATACCGCGGTAAGTGTGAGGCCTATATGTTTACTAGCCAGAACATCGCATGAAATAGCCCTATTGTGCATTTGCAGCATCCCTCGATCAGTGAATTCATGAGTGATAGCTCATTTATTTGCAGATTTGAGAAGCTTATTTGCAGGTTTGAGGAGTTTATTTGCGAATCTGAAAATTTATTTGCATATGGTCATTTTTTCGTTTGATAGCCAACAAATTATACGCTGAAGAGCCTATTTATTTGCATAATCCTACGATTGTTTGCAAAGCTCTGCTCTTGGATGATATGAGTGGGTATTTGCTTTAGAGGTTGTTGGGGGTGCTTCGGTGAGGATCTGGTTCTTGGGCCTTGTTGTGCGAACATTTTCTTCGTTGTCTTCAAACAACTGGGGTCCGGTACCGAGATGAGTTTGGCTCTTGGACCTTATTTGGCAAACATCTTCCCCCGTCTTCAAACATCTGGGGTCCGGTACCGAGATTATGACCTTCGGTATAATCAAAACCCGTTATCGGTACCGGACCCCACTGCGGGACGCAGGGATGCAAAAGATGGTTTGGTTTTTTGGCTTTGTTTGTGCGAACATGCATAGTTGCTAACGAAGCTAATGATGGTTTTGGTCCTCAGGCTTAGTTTGGCGAATATGTACCTTTGGAGTGGTTATGACCATGAAAAAAAGCATCCTCAAATGAGGATGCTTTTTTATAAAGAGAAGTTAAGACTACTCTTGGATTGTTGCTACAACGCCAGCGCCTACTGTACGTCCACCTTCACGAATAGAGAACTTAGTTCCTTCTTCGATTGCGATTGGAGCGATTAGTTCAACAGTCATTTCGATGTTGTCGCCAGGCATAACCATTTCTACGCCTTCAGGAAGGTTACAAATACCAGTTACGTCAGTTGTACGGAAGTAGAACTGTGGACGGTAGTTTGTGAAGAATGGAGTGTGACGGCCACCCTCTTCTTTTGAAAGAACGTATACTTCAGCTTTGAACTTAGTGTGAGCTTTTACAGTTCCTGGCTTAACAAGAACTTGTCCACGCTCAACGTCGTCACGGGATACACCACGAAGAAGTGCACCGATGTTGTCTCCAGCTTCAGCGTAGTCAAGAAGCTTACGGAACATTTCTACACCTGTTACAGTTGTAGATTTAGGCTCTTCAGTAAGACCAAGGATCTCGATTACGTCACCAACTTTAACTACTCCACGCTCAACGCGTCCAGTAGCAACTGTTCCACGTCCAGTGATTGAGAATACGTCCTCAACTGGCATCATGAAAGGCTTGTCAGTTTCACGAGGAGGAGTTGGGATGTACTCATCTACAGCGTTCATTAGCTCGTAGATTTTTTCTTCCCAAGCAGCGTCTCCTTCAAGAGCTTTAAGAGCAGAACCTTTGATTACTGGAATGTCGTCTCCAGGGAAGTCGTACTCAGAAAGAAGGTCACGAATTTCCATTTCAACTAGTTCAAGAAGCTCTTCGTCGTCAACCATGTCACACTTGTTCATGAATACAACAAGGTAAGGTACACCTACTTGACGAGAAAGAAGGATGTGCTCACGTGTTTGTGGCATTGGGCCGTCAGCAGCAGATACTACTAGGATCCCTCCGTCCATTTGTGCAGCACCAGTGATCATGTTTTTAACATAGTCAGCGTGGCCTGGGCAGTCAACGTGTGCGTAGTGACGAGTGTCAGTTTCGTACTCAACGTGTGCAGTTGAGATTGTGATTCCGCGCTCGCGCTCTTCTGGAGCACCGTCGATTTGGTCGTAAGCACGTGCTTGTGCTTTACCAGTCTTTGCAAGAACAGTTGTGATTGCAGCTGTTAGAGTTGTTTTACCGTGGTCAACGTGACCGATTGTACCGATATTAGCATGCGTTTTGGAACGATCGAATTTCTCTTTACCCATGAGAATGATTCCTCCTTAAAATATGTGTAATTCATAGTTTTTTATATAAAACAGGCAAGAGGGTTTCTTGCCTATTTTAGATTACAGTAAAAACGAAGTCATGACAACCAACTCGTTCAATTATTGACCAGTTGATTTCTTGATGATTTCTTCAGAGATTGACTTTGGTACTTCTTCGTAGTGGTCGAAGTGCATAGAGTACGTACCGCGTCCTTGTGTACGTGAACGCAAGCTAGTTGCGTATCCGAACATTTCAGATAGCGGAACCATCGCTTTAACGATTTGTGCGTTACCGCGAGCTTCCATACCTTCTACGCGTCCACGGCGAGAAGTAACGTCACCCATGATGTCTCCCATGTACTCTTCAGGAACCGTTACTTCAACTTTCATGATCGGCTCTAGAATGGCAGGGTCACATTTTGATTTAGCGTTTTTAAGTGCCATTGAACCGGCAATTTTGAACGCCATTTCGTTGGAGTCAACATCGTGGTATGATCCGTCAACGATACGGGCTTTAAGGTCCAATAATGGGAAGCCTGCAAGCATACCGTTTTTCATTGACTCTTCGATACCAGCTTGTACAGCAGGGATGTATTCACGAGGAACTGCCCCACCAACGATTTTGTTTTCAAATACGAATCCAGATCCTTCTTCACCTGGCTCGAATTCAACCCAAACGTGGCCGTACTGACCGCGTCCACCGGATTGACGAACGAATTTACCTTCAACTTTAGCAGCCTGGCGAATTGTTTCACGGTATGCTACCTGTGGAGCACCCACGTTAGCTTCTACCTTGAATTCGCGGCGCATACGGTCAACAAGGATATCAAGGTGAAGCTCACCCATACCTGCGATGATCGTTTGTCCAGTTTCTTCGTTAGTTTCCGTACGGAATGTTGGATCTTCTTCAGCAAGCTTAGAAAGAGCCATACCCATCTTGTCTTGGTCTGCTTTAGACTTCGGCTCGATAGATAGTGAGATAACCGGCTCTGGGAATACCATTGATTCAAGAATAACAAGGTTCTTCTCGTCACAAAGAGTGTCACCAGTTGTAGTATCTTTAAGACCTACAGCAGCTGCGATATCTCCAGCGTATACGATCGAGATCTCTTCACGTGAGTTAGCGTGCATTTGCAGGATACGTCCTACGCGCTCGCGCTTTCCTTTTGTAGAGTTCTGAACGTATGATCCAGAGTTCAATGTACCAGAGTACACACGGAAGAATGTTAACTTACCAACATATGGGTCAGTCATAACTTTGAATGCAAGTGCTGAGAATGGAGCTTCGTCACTTGACTCACGAGTTACTTCTTCTTCTGAATCTGGAAGTGTACCTTTGATCGCTGGTACGTCAACCGGCGATGGAAGGTAATCAAGAACTGCGTCTAGCATAAGCTGAACACCTTTGTTCTTGAATGCAGAACCACATGTTACAGGGTAGAACTCAACGTTACAAGTACCTTTACGGATTCCTGCTTTAAGCTCTTCCTTCGTGATTTCTTCGCCTTCTAAGTACTTCATCATCATTTCTTCATCAAGCTCAGCTACCGCTTCAATTAGCTTGTTGCGGTATTCTTCAGCCAATTCTTTGTGCTCTTCCGGAATTTCGCGAACTTCGATATCCGTACCGAGGTCGTTTCCGTAGAATACAGCGTTCATTTCAACTAGGTCGATGATCGCTTCGAACTGGTCTTCAGCACCGATCGGTAATTGGATCGGGTGAGCGTTGGCACCAAGACGGTCGTGGATTGTCTTTACAGAGTAAAGGAAGTCCGCACCGATCTTGTCCATTTTGTTTACGAATACTACACGTGGAACGCCGTATGTTGTCGCTTGACGCCATACTGTTTCTGTTTGTGGTTCTACACCTGATTGAGCATCAAGTAGTGCAACCGCTCCGTCTAATACACGCAATGAACGTTCTACTTCAACTGTGAAGTCTACGTGACCTGGAGTATCGATGATGTTGATACGGTGATCTCTCCATTGAGCAGTTGTCGCAGCGGAAGTGATTGTGATTCCGCGCTCTTGTTCCTGCTCCATCCAGTCCATTTGTGATGCACCTTCGTGCGTTTCACCAATTTTGTGGATACGGCCCGTGTAGTAAAGTACACGTTCAGTAGTTGTCGTTTTACCAGCATCGATGTGAGCCATGATCCCGATATTACGCGTATTTTTTAAGGAGAATTCTCTTGCCATGAAATTCTCTCCTTCCTATGCCTAGGAATAAATTTTTATGTGGTTTTAGAGACAGTCCAAGAACTGTCTCTAAAGTGATCCTACCAGCGGTAGTGAGCGAAAGCTTTGTTGGCTTCAGCCATTTTGTGCATATCTTCACGCTTCTTAACAGATGCACCAGTGTTGTTAGCAGCATCCATGATTTCGTAAGCAAGACGTTCTTCCATTGTCTTTTCTCCGCGAAGGCGTGAGTAGTTTGTAAGGTAACGAAGTCCAAGAGTCGTACGACGTTCTGGGCGAACTTCAACCGGTACTTGATAGTTAGCTCCACCTACACGGCGAGCGCGAACTTCAAGAACTGGCATAATGTTCTTAAGAGCCTGTTCGAAAACTTCCATAGGGTCGTTTCCAGTGCGGTCCTTAATGAGTTCGAACGCGTTGTACAAAATTGTTTGTGCTACTCCTCTTTTACCGTCAACCATAATTTTGTTGATTAGACGAGTTACAAGCTTTGACTTGTAAATTGGATCAGGCAGCACATCACGACGAGTTACAGGTCCTTTACGTGGCATGTGGTCCCCTCCTTCCTAAAATTGTGTGTATTTGTTCATGCGATTGTTTGATTACTTCTTAGGCGCTTTAGGACGCTTTGTTCCATACTTGGAACGACCTTGCATACGGTTGTTAACACCAGCTGTGTCAAGCGCACCACGAACGATGTGGTAACGTACCCCTGGTAAGTCCTTTACACGTCCACCACGGATAAGAACAACACTGTGCTCTTGAAGGTTGTGGCCGATACCTGGGATGTAAGCTGTTACCTCGATCTGGTTAGTCAAACGAACACGCGCATACTTACGTAGTGCTGAGTTCGGCTTCTTTGGAGTCATTGTACCTACACGCGTACATACACCACGCTTTTGTGGAGATGAAACGTTAGTTTGTGACTTAACGAAGCTGTTGTAACCTTTGTTCAAAGCTGGAGAGTCAGACTTTTTGATCTTAGACTCACGGCCTTTACGAACGAGTTGGTTAATAGTTGGCATTTTGTTTCCTCCTTCCTCGGTTTGTAGTACCACCCATCCAGGTGGTTCATTTTTCGGACAAAAGAAAGTTTTTGCGGGAGAAGCCAGGAGCTTGCCCTCGCAAAAACGTATTATTTTATCCTTTTATCGCAACAGTTGCAGCTCCTACATCGATACCGCAAGCTTTTCCAAGCTTTTTCATCGAATCAACCTGCACAATCGGAACGTGCTTCTCTTCGGCAATCAATAAAACCTTATTGGTTACTCTCCGGTCAGCATCTTCGGCTACGATGAGCTCTTTCACTTCTCCGTTTTGCAAAGCCTTGATGGTTTGCTTCGTACCTACGATAATTTCTGAAGCTTGAGTTACTTTTTCATAAGACATACGAATATCCTCCAAAGCAACATTCTTAGGAGCACATCGATAATCATAGCATCGATGCACTCCCAATGTCAACACCTATTCTTGTGAAACGAGCAGTTCTTGCGCTTCTTTCTCAGCGTTCTCATCTTCTGCTACAGCAGGGGAATTGACGCCGATGTTGCGGTAGCGTGTCATACCCGTACCAGCCGGGATCAGCTTACCGATAATAACGTTCTCCTTGAGGCCAAGAAGCTCGTCGCGCTTACCTTTGATCGCAGCATCAGTAAGGACACGAGTTGTCTCCTGGAACGATGCAGCAGAAAGGAATGACTCTGTTTCAAGGGAAGCTTTTGTAATACCGAGCAATACTGGACGTCCTGTCGCAGGTGTTCCGCCGTCAAGCAAGACTTTGCGGTTGGCATCTGTGAACGCATGGATATCCATAAGGGCGCCTGGAAGCACTTCTGTATCTCCAGCATCGATAATGCGCACTTTGCGAAGCATCTGGCGGACCATTACTTCAACGTGCTTATCGCCGATTTCTACCCCTTGCATACGGTATACCTTTTGTACTTCGCGAAGGAGATATTCCTGAACGCCTTCCGCACCTCTTACTTTGATCAGTTCTTTCGGATCGATCGAACCTTCAGTAAGAACCTGGCCAGCTACAACAGCATCGCCTTCCACGACTTTAATACGGGCTCCGTAAGGGATCACGTATGTTCTTGTCTCGATTTCACCCTGAACAAGGACTTCACGCTTTTCTTTCGCTTCATTAACCTGAATTACGGTTCCTTCGACTTCAGAAATAACGGCCTGACCTTTCGGGTTACGCGCCTCGAACAATTCCTGGATACGCGGAAGACCTTGTGTGATATCGTCTCCTGCTACACCGCCGGTATGGAACGTACGCATGGTAAGCTGTGTTCCTGGTTCCCCGATCGATTGAGCAGCGATGATACCAACGGCCTCGCCCACTTCAACGTCCGAACCTGTTGCCAGGTTGCGTCCGTAGCACATTTTACAAACACCATGGCGTGTATCACAAGTGAAGACAGAGCGGATATGAACTTCCTTAATGCCCATCTCTTCAATTGCAAGTGCCAGGTCTTCCGTAATGAGCTCGTTTTTGCCAACAATCACTTCGTTTGTTTCCGGGTGGTACAACGTTTTGAAAACGGTACGTCCGATCAAACGCTCGTTAAGCGGCTCGATGATCTCATTTCCTTCTTTAATGGCAGCTACTTTCAGTCCACGGTCGGTTCCGCAGTCTTTTTCACGGACGATAACATCCTGTGCAACGTCTACGAGACGGCGAGTGAGGTAACCTGAGTCAGCTGTTTTAAGGGCTGTATCGGCTAGACCTTTACGCGCACCGTGAGTGGAGATAAAGTACTCGAGTACCGTCAGACCTTCACGGAAGGAAGATTTGATTGGAAGCTCGATGATCTTACCAGCCGGGTTGGCCATGAGTCCGCGCATACCCGCTAGCTGTGTAAAGTTGGACGCGTTACCACGCGCTCCGGAGTCTGACATCATGAAGATCGGGTTACGTTTATCAAGGGTAAGCATGAGCTTCGCCTGAATTTCATCCTTCGTTACACTCCAGATGTTGATAACGCGCTCGTAACGCTCGTCTTCTGTGATCAAACCGCGGCGGAACTGCTTCATAACTGTCGCAACTTTTTCTTCCGCTTTAACAAGAATTTCTTGTTTTTCCGGTAATACGACGATGTCGGAAACACCGATCGTGATACCAGCGCGAGTCGAATATTTGAAACCGAGTTCCTTCATGCGGTCAAGCATTTTGGATGTTTCGGTAATTTTGAAACGTTTGAAGATCTCAGCGATGACTTTTCCGAGGATCCCCTTCTTAAACGGTGTAACCTCTTCACGTTTCGCGATTTCTTCTTTTACATTAGCGCCTTTTTCAAGGAAGTATTTAGCCGGAGTTTCCACCTGAAGGTTTGTTGTCGTCGGCTCGTTAATGTAAGGGAACGATTCTGGCATGATCTCATTGAACAATAGCTTACCTACTGTTGTGATGAGAAGCTGGTCTTGCTGCTCTGGCTTGAATGAAGGCTTGTTAAGGCTTGAAACCATAACCGCGATACGCGTATGAAGGTGGACGAATCCATTTTCATAAGCGACGATCGCTTCGCTTGCATCCTTAAAGACAGATCCTTCACCGATCGCACCGGCACGTTCCATCGTCAGGTAGTAGTTACCTAATACCATATCCTGTGAAGGCGTAACGACTGGCTTACCGTCTTTCGGGTTCAGAATGTTTTGTGCAGCAAGCATCAAGATGCGTGCTTCAGCTTGTGCTTCAGCTGATAGCGGTACGTGAACAGCCATCTGGTCACCGTCAAAGTCCGCGTTGTATGCCGTACATACGAGCGGGTGAAGACGGATCGCACGACCTTCAACAAGTGTCGGTTCGAACGCCTGAATTCCAAGTCTGTGAAGCGTTGGTGCACGGTTCAGAAGGACTGGGTGCTCGCGGATGACTTCCTCAAGTACATCCCATACCTCTGGCTGAACGCGTTCAACTTTGCGCTTCGCACTCTTGATGTTGTGTGCAAGTCCTTTAGAAACGAGCTCTTTCATAACGAAAGGCTTGAACAGCTCAAGCGCCATTTCTTTCGGAAGTCCGCACTGATACATTTTTAGGTTAGGTCCTACGACGATAACCGAACGTCCAGAGTAGTCAACACGCTTACCAAGAAGGTTTTGACGGAAACGTCCTTGCTTACCTTTCAGCATGTGTGAAAGGGATTTAAGCGGACGGTTACCAGGACCCGTTACCGGACGGCCGCGGCGGCCGTTATCGATCAACGCATCGACAGCTTCTTGAAGCATACGCTTTTCGTTCTGTACGATGATGTTTGGCGCGCCAAGATCAAGCAGACGCTTCAAACGGTTGTTACGGTTGATAACACGGCGGTACAAGTCGTTCAAATCAGAAGTCGCGAAACGTCCTCCGTCGAGCTGAACCATTGGGCGAAGTTCCGGTGGAATAACCGGAAGCACGTCGAGGATCATCCAATCCGGGTGGTTACCGGAATGACGGAACGCTTCGAGCACTTCTAGACGCTTGATCGCACGTGTACGACGCTGGCCTTGTGCTGTTTTCAGCTCTTCTTTTAGCTGAGTAACGTCTTTTTCAAGATCGATGTCCTCTAAAAGACGCTTGATCGCTTCTGCTCCCATTTGAGCCGTGAAGCCTTTGCCGTATTTCTCACGGTAGGCACGGTACTCTTTTTCAGAAAGCAGCTGTTTCTTCTCAAGCGGAGTTTCCCCTTGATCGGTTACAACGTAAGAAGCAAAATAAATGATTTCCTCAAGTGCGCGCGGAGACATGTCAAGGACAAGACCCATGCGGCTTGGGATACCTTTGAAGTACCAAATGTGGGATACAGGAGCAGCAAGCTCGATGTGACCCATGCGGTCACGTCGAACTTTCGCTCTTGTTACTTCAACACCACAGCGGTCACAGACAACGCCCTTATAACGGACACGCTTGTACTTGCCGCAGTGGCATTCCCAATCCTTCGTTGGTCCGAAGATTCGTTCACAGAACAAGCCGTCTTTTTCAGGCTTTAATGTACGGTAGTTAATCGTTTCAGGCTTTTTGACTTCCCCTCTGGACCATGAGCGGATCTTATCAGGCGAAGCTAAGCCGATTTTCATATACTCAAAATTATTTACGTCTATCAAGGAGCGTACCTCCCTTTTGATATCCTCGTTTATTCATTAACGGTGTATGACTCTAAATTAAGGTTAAGTTTCTCGTTCGCCTGATCATCTTCATCATCAAGCTCGCGCATTTCGATCTCTTGATCATCTCCGGAAAGGATCTTCACGTCCATACCGAGAGACTGAAGCTCTTTAATCAATACTTTGAATGATTCAGGAACACCTGGCTCCGGAACATTCTCGCCTTTTACGATGGCTTCGTACGTCTTCACACGGCCGACAACGTCATCGGACTTGACTGTGAGGATTTCCTGAAGCGTGTAGGCAGCGCCGTATGCTTCAAGCGCCCATACTTCCATCTCCCCGAAACGCTGTCCACCGAACTGCGCTTTACCTCCAAGAGGCTGCTGGGTAACAAGTGAGTATGGCCCTGTTGAACGAGCGTGAAGCTTATCGTCAACCATGTGGGCAAGCTTGATCATGTACATGACACCGACTGATACGCGGTTATCAAACGGAACACCTGTGCGTCCGTCATAAAGGACCGTCTTACCGTCGCGCGCCATTCCGGCTTCTTCAATCGTGCCCCACACATCTTCCTCGCGCGCTCCGTCAAATACCGGTGTCGCAACGTGGATGCCAAGCTGGCGGGCAGCCATTCCAAGGTGAAGCTCCAGCACCTGTCCGATGTTCATACGAGATGGTACACCGAGCGGGTTAAGCATGATGTCAACTGGCGTTCCGTCAGGCAGGTAAGGCATGTCTTCTTCCGGCATGATGCGGGAGATAACCCCTTTGTTACCGTGACGTCCGGCCATTTTGTCACCTTCGTGAATCTTACGCTTTTGCACGATGTACGCGCGGACAAGCTGATTCACACCTGGAGGAAGCTCGTCGCCGTCTTCACGGTTAAAGACTTTCACATCCAGGATGATGCCGTCTCCGCCGTGAGGAACACGTAGAGAGGTATCACGCACTTCACGTGCTTTTTCACCGAATATGGCATGTAGCAGGCGCTCTTCCGCTGTAAGCTCCGTTACACCTTTAGGCGTTACTTTACCTACGAGAATATCGCCGTCTTTTACTTCGGCACCGACACGGATAATTCCGCGCTCGTCAAGGTTGCGAAGCGCATCCTCACCGACGTTCGGGATATCACGTGTGATTTCTTCTGGTCCAAGCTTCGTGTCACGCGCTTCTGACTCATATTCTTCAATATGAATCGACGTGTACACATCATCCTTTACAAGGCGCTCGCTCATGATGACGGCATCCTCATAGTTGTACCCTTCCCAGGTCATGAATGCGACAAGAACGTTTCTTCCAAGAGCCAATTCGCCCTTTTCCATGGAAGGTCCGTCAGCGAGGATCTCGCCCTTCGTCACGCGGTCGCCTTTAGAGACAATCGGACGCTGGTTGTAGCATGTTCCTTGGTTGGAACGGATGAATTTAAGCAGGTTATATTTATCAAGGTCGCCTCGTACTTCTTTTCCATCAACGACAGAAATACGGCGGACTTGAACTTGTTTCGCAGTAACGCGCTCAACGATTCCTTCGTGCTTGTTAATAACAGCAGCTCCGGAATCCTTCGCTGAAACGTGCTCCATTCCTGTTCCGACGATCGGCGATTCAGGCACGAGCAATGGCACGGCCTGACGCTGCATGTTCGCACCCATGAGGGCACGGTTGGAGTCGTCATTTTCCAAGAACGGGATACAAGCTGTTGCGGCAGAAACGACTTGTTTCGGCGATACGTCCATATAGTCGATCTTATCGCGCTTCATCACCGTGTTATCTCCACGGAAACGAGCAATAATATCTTCCTTCGTGAACGATCCGTCTTCATTAAGAAGCGAGTTCGCCTGTGCCACTACATAGTTATCTTCCTCATCAGCCGTCAAGTAATCGATCTGTCCAGTTACTTTCCCTGTATCCGGGTCAACGCGGCGGTATGGAGTCTCGATGAATCCGTACTCGTTCACCTTCGCATAGCTGGATAGTGAGTTGATCAAACCGATGTTCGGACCTTCCGGCGTTTCGATCGGACACATACGCCCATAGTGAGAGTAGTGAACGTCACGAACTTCGAAGCCTGCGCGCTCACGCGTCAGACCGCCGGGCCCGAGGGCAGATAGACGGCGCTTGTGCGTCAATTCAGCAAGCGGATTCGTCTGATCCATGAACTGTGACAGCTGAGAGCTTCCAAAGAACTCTTTAATCGCCGCAATAACTGGGCGGATGTTGATAAGAGCCTGAGGTGTGATCGCGTTCGTGTCCTGGATGGACATACGTTCGCGTACAACACGCTCCATACGGGAAAGACCGATGCGGAACTGGTTCTGAAGCAGCTCCCCAACAGAACGAAGACGTCGGTTACCGAGGTGATCGATGTCGTCCGTGTTCCCTACAGAGTGAAGCAAGTTAAAGAAGTAATTGATTGAAGCGATAATGTCAGAAACCGTGATGTTCTTCACGTCTTTCTCTACATTGCCGTTTCCGATTACTTTGATCACTTTCTCGCCTTCCTGATCATCAGGAGCGTAGATGCTGATAGACTGCAAAGGAATATCCTCATCTTCAGCCACTCCGCCAGCAGGCGTTACCGTTTTGTAGCCTGCACCTTCTTCTAAGAAAGGAAGGATCTTATCAAGCGTACGGCGGTCAAGCAACGTACCCGCTTCTGCTACCACTTCACCTGTCTCAGGATTCGCAATAGATTCAGCCAGTCTTTGGTTGAACAAACGGTTTTTAATATGAAGCTTTTTGTTGATTTTGTAACGCCCAACGCTTGCCAGGTCATATCGTTTCGGATCAAAGAAACGAGACTCTAACAAACTTTTAGCGTTCTCCACCGTAGGAGGCTCACCAGGGCGCAGACGCTCATAGATTTCGAGAAGCGCTTTTTCAGTGCCTTCTGTATTATCTTTATCAAGCGTGTTGCGCAGGTACTCATCCTCTCCAAGGAGATCGATGATTTCTTGATCAGAGCCAAACCCTAATGCACGAAGCAATACAGTGATTGGAATCTTTCTTGTGCGGTCGATACGCACGTAAACTACGTCCTTGGCATCCGTTTCAAACTCTAGCCAAGCACCGCGGTTTGGAATGACAGTAGCGGTAAAACCTTTTTTACCGTTCTTGTCGATCTTCTCGCTATAGTAAACACTTGGTGAACGAACGAGCTGTGATACGATTACACGCTCAGCGCCGTTGATCACAAATGTTCCTGTGTCTGTCATCAACGGGAAATCTCCCATGAATACTTCTTGCTCTTTTACTTCGCCAGTTTCCTTATTAATAAGGCGCACTTTCACGCGAAGCGGAGCAGCGTAAGTTACATCACGCTCTTTTGATTCTTCTACAGGATATTTCGGCTCACCAAGACTGTAATCAATGAACTCTAAAACAAGGTTTCCTGTAAAATCTTCAATCGGCGAAATGTCATGAAACATTTCACGTAACCCCTCATCAAGAAACCATTGATAGGAAGCGGTTTGAATTTCGATAAGATTCGGCAATTCAAGCACTTCGCTGATCCTTGCATAACTTCTTCGTTGGCGGTGGCGTCCAAACTGAACTAGTTGACCTGTCAACTGATTCACCCCTCAAATCCAGCGTTTTTTTCGTGTGTTCTTAAACCTTGCACTCTAGCATGAAAATGTCTAAAGACAAAAAGAAAAAGGGTTTTCAAGAAAAAACCGCAATTTTCACCGGCAAAGCCGATTCTATTATTTTGTCCAAAACAGCCGCATATTATACATAAAACCTTGATTTATCAACGTTTATACGCCCACCACGAAAAAATGGGCGCCAAAATGCGAATTCATTGGCATTTTATAATATTATCATAGGGAAAAACACGCGTCAAATATTTTTTTATTGATTTTTCTGTGCCATGATAATATAATATCCTTTTTTCTTTTCCACTACTTCACTATTCCCGAATAAAGAATCTATTTTTTCAAGCGCAGAAGGCGCCCCTTGCTTCTTTTGGATCACGATCCAAAGCTCTCCACCAGGCTTAAGCTTCTCATACGCCTGCTCAAAAAGCTCATGCACAACCTTCTTCCCCGCCCTGATCGGCGGATTGCTGATCACACACGCAAGCCCATCCTCCACCTGCTCCAGAAGACTGCTCTTTTTAATAGAAACATTCGAAACACCATTGTTCGCCGCATTCAGCAAAGCCAGATCAAGCGCACGCTCGTTCACATCCACCATGACCACTTTGCGTGCAGGCTCCGCTTTTGCGAGCGATAAACCAATCGGCCCGTAGCCGCAACCGACATCCGCATAATCACCTTCGACATCCGGCGCAGTGAACACATCAATCAGCACACGGCTGCCGAAGTCCACTTCTTTCTTCGAGAAAACACCGCGGTCCGTCGTGAAACGGTAGGTATGCCCCTTAAGCTCAAAATTCCAAGTCTGGCGGCTGCTCTCTACTTCGGGTTTTTCAGAATAATAATGTCCACTCATTTTACTGCTCCTCTACTAAAGGATGTTACAAGTGTGTCCTGCATTTGCAGGTTTGAGACATGAAGCATTTTTCAGGAATCGAAGATGGGGTTGATCTGCGTTACAGGTGCACGCTTTCCGCGGGGCGGGAGGTGAGCCCCTTCGTCGCACGCGCCATTGAAGGGTCTCACCTTCCCACTCGTCCCGCAGGAGTCGGCACCTTTCACTCCGATCACCCTTATCAAAGAAGAATTCAAAGATGAACTAAAAGGCGCAAGCCTTCACAAACAGATCTCGGTATCAGACATGGGATGTCGAAATACCTAAGGAAATGTTCACAAAATCAGGTCTAAGAGTCAAAACCAAAAAGCACCTTAGCAACTATCCATGTTCGCACTAACAACACCAAGAAGCCAAACCATCTTTAGCATCTCCGCGTCCCGCAGTGGGGTCCGGTACCGATAACGGGTTTCGATGATACCGAAGGTCATCATCTCGGTACCGGACCCCAGATGTTTAAAAACCTCGAAGAACATGTTTGCCACACCAAGTCCAAGAACCTAAACCAGCATCTTAGTAGCTATTAATGTTCGCTCAAACAACGCCAAGAAGCCAAACCATCTTTAGCATCCCCGCGTCCCGCAGTGGGGTCCGGTACCGATAATGGGTTTCGATGATACCGAAGGTCATCATCTCGGTACCGGACCCCAGATGTTTGAAAACCTCAAAGAACATGTTCGCCACACCAAGTCCAATAGCCAAAACCACCATCTCGGTACCGGACCCCAGATGTTTGAAAACCTCGAAGAACATGTTCGCCACACCAAGTCCAAGTACCCAAACCAACCCATCTTCAAATACTCCACTTAATTTACTGCCTTAACGAATAAAAAGGCCCGCCTGAGGCGAACCTTTTTTTGTTTAAAATTACTTAACTTCTACAGAAGCTCCAACTTCTTCAAGCTTAGCTTTGATTTCTTCAGCTTCTTCTTTGTTAACGCCTTCTTTAACTGTTCCAGGAGCGCCGTCAACTAGTTCTTTAGCTTCTTTAAGTCCAAGACCTGTAAGCTCACGAACTACCTTGATAACTTTGATTTTTGAAGCTCCAGCGTTAGCAAGAACTACATCAAACTCAGTCTTTTCAGCAGCAGCTTCACCAGCAGCAGCACCAGCAGCAGCTACAGGAGCAGCAGCAGTAACACCGAATTCTTCTTCGATTGCTTTTACAAGATCGTTAAGTTCTAAAACTGTCATTGTTTTTAGGCTTTCAATGATTTGTTCTTTAGACATTTTAATTTCCTCCTTATATTAGGTAAAGTTTAGTTTTGGGTAAGGCTTACGCGCCTTGTTGTTCTTTTTGCTCTGCAACTGCCTTAGTAGCCAACGCAAAGTTGCGGATAGGTGCTTGAAGCACGCTGAGTACCATAGAAAGAAGTCCTTCGCGTGATGGAAGCTCGGCAAGTGCCTTAACTTCTTCAACAGATGCGATTTGTCCTTCGATAACACCAGCTTTGATTTCAAGCGCTTCGTTTGCTTTCGCAAAGCTGTTAATGATCTTAGCAGGTGCTACTACATCGTCGTTAGAGAACGCGATTGCTGTAGGGCCTGTAAGGTGCTGGGAAAGTTCACCCAAGCCAGCTTGCTCAGCTGCACGTGCAGTCATTGAGTTCTTGTAAACTTTGTACTCAATGCCAGCTTCGCGCAATTGCTTACGAAGTTCAGTCACTTGTGCTACGTTTAGTCCGCGGTAGTCAACAACGATTGTTGATTTGCTCTCGCTAAGCTTGCCAGCGATCACGGACACTAGTTCCTTTTTCGTTTCTAGAATGCTGCTCATCCTTACACCTCCTGTATTAGTGATGCATCAGACCGTAGTTGGCATTTAAAAAGCCTCCGTGTCCCGAAAGACACGGAGGCGTAAGTTTCAAAAATAACATCGGCGCACGAGTACGCGTGATATGCTTTTCGATACTACAACCTCGGCAGGATGATTAAGCGCTAAGCCCCTGCTGTCTACGGTAAGTACGATGCGTATTTGGTTACAACATTATATACTATAACGGTTTGAAAACCGGTTGTCAACTATCGCTTTACAGAAAATGTAGATGGGTTAACTTTTACGCCAGGACCCATTGTAGAAGAGATTGCTACGTTCTTAAGGTAAGTACCTTTCGCTGCAGCAGGCTTCACTTTAAGTAAAGTATCGATGATTGTGTTAAGGTTCTCAGAAAGCTTTTCAGCTTCGAAAGAAACTTTTCCGATTGGAACGTGAACGTTACCAGTCTTGTCAACACGGTACTCAACTTTACCAGCTTTGATTTCATTAACAGCTTTTGTAACATCAAATGTTACTGTACCTGTCTTAGGGTTTGGCATTAAGCCTTTTGGTCCTAAAACACGTCCAAGCTTACCAACTTCAGCCATCATGTCTGGAGTTGCAACGATTACGTCAAACTCGAACCAGCCTTGCTGAATCTTGTTGATGTAATCAGAATCTCCAACGTGATCTGCTCCAGCTGCTTCTGCTTCTTTCGCTTTTTCACCTTTTGCGAATACTAGGACACGCTGAGTCTTACCTGTTCCGTTCGGAAGCACAACTGCTCCACGAACTTGCTGGTCAGCTTTCTTCGTGTCTACGCCAAGGCGTACAGCTACTTCTACAGACTCATCAAACTTAGCAGATGCTGCTTTTTTTACAAGCTCGATCGCTTCGTTTGAATCGTATGCTTTTGTGCGGTCTACTAATTTAGCCGCTTCTTGGTACTTCTTGCTCTTTTTAGCCATTGTTAATTTCCTCCTTTGTGGTTTAGCGGATATTCCTCCCACTTGTCTGCGAGCCTAGGCTGGCAGTTCGTGAATAGAAGTTTTCACTTTTACTCACTAATAAAGGTTGCGAACCGTCTTGATGACGGCAGGATATTATCCTTTTACTCGCAACCTCTGTTTCATTCATCTTGCTCACACGGGATTAGTCTTCGATAACGATTCCCATGCTGCGCGCTGTACCTTCAACCATGCGCATCGCAGCTTCGACGCTGGCAGCGTTTAGATCAGGCATTTTTGACTCTGCGATTTCGCGAACTTTATCACGCTTCACAGTAGCAACTTTTTTCTTGTTTGGCTCACCAGAACCAGACTCGATTCCTGCAGCAACTTTCAAAAGAACAGCAGCTGGAGGAGTTTTTGTGATGAATGTAAATGAACGGTCTTCAAAAACCGTGATTTCAACCGGAATAATTAGACCAGCTTGATCAGCAGTACGAGCGTTGAATTCTTTACAGAATCCCATGATGTTAACACCCGCTTGTCCTAGTGCAGGACCAACCGGTGGAGCTGGGTTAGCTTTACCAGCAGGGATTTGCAACTTCACCATTTTAATAACCTTTTTAGCCACGCGACACACCTCCTTAAGTCCGTGATGTGGTAATTGGGCCGAAACCCTCCCACTCAAAAATACGCTTCCCCTCTTATCGCGAGAGAGAAAGCCGTTGTTTAGAAATATCAAACATAAAAAATTCTATCACTTTTCCATGCTGATATCAAGTCTTTTTAAAATAGATCTTCTTTTAGATCTTGTTGACTTGATCAAAGTCGAGCTCAACCGGGGTTTCACGGCCGAACATGTTAACGTGGACCTTCAGCTTTCTTCTTGTCATGTCGATCTCTTCAATCGAGCCAACAAAGTCAGCAAAAGGACCTTCCTTCACGCGGACAGACTCCTTAATTTCGAAGTCCACCTCAACACGAGGCTCTTCCAAGCCCATGCCTTTAAGAATGTGCTCCACTTCTTCAGGAAGAAGCGCAGTCGGCTTGCTTCCCGCGCCAGCGGATCCAACAAACCCTGTAACTCCCGGCGTGTTGCGGACAACATACCAAGAATCATCTGTCATAATCATTTCCGTCAGAACGTACCCTGGAAATACTTTCTTCATGCTCGTCTTAGTTTTGCCGTTTTTCGTTTCTGTTTCTTCCTCTACAGGAACAAGCACACGAAAAATCTTATCGGTCATCCCCATTGACTCAAGACGTTTTTCCAAGTTCGCCTTTACTTTGTTTTCATACCCGGAATACGTATGAACAACATACCAATTCTTTTCCATAACGATGGGACCGTGTCCTTTCCCTCCTAAAATGGATATACTCTAGCCATTTTAACCATGATAAGCTTGATCTAACCTAGAATTAATTCTACAAGCTTTGAAATGCCAAGATCGACAGCCCAAAAGAAAATTGCCATCACAACAACAGTTGATATAACAACTGTCGTATATTTAACAACTTCCTTGCGCTTCGGCCATGTAACCTTCTTCATTTCCTTGCTTACGTCAGAGAAAAACTTACCAGGAGACTTTTTTGTTTTTTCTGCAACATCCGCCATTGATTAAACCCCCATGTAAATATCGCATGCTATTTAAAAACGGCCTGCAACAGCCGTCACTTCGTTTCCTTGTGGTTCGTGTGGGCATTACAATAGCTACAGAATTTCTTGACCTGCAGCCGCTCCGGCTGACTTTGCTGGTTTTTCATGGTTGTATAATTACGATTCGAGCATTGTTCGCAGGCTAAAGATACTTTTTTCCTCATAGTTGAGCACCCTTCATCATAAACCCACTTCTCCACGATAGATTATTACTTTTATCACATTATCACAGGGCATGGGGGTTGTCAATGAAGCCTTGTCAACCCTGAAAAAACGGAAGTAGACAAAACACCATAAAAAAACAAAACCGCTTTTGCTTCACTGCGACCCACAGTGGGGTCCGGTACCGATAACGGTGTTCATTATACCGAAGGTCATAATCTCGGTACCTGACCTCAGGTTAGCTTCGAAGAACATGTTCGCACTATCTCCGCCAAGAAACAATGAGCCTCCAGTCGAGCCAACAAAAAAGCCAACCCGAATGACGTTCATTCGAATCAGCTCGTGATTTCTCGAAGCTCCAGGTAGCGTTCGAGTTTTCGTTTTACCCGTTGAAGGGCGTTGTCGATGGATTTTACATGCCTGTCGAGATCGACGGATATTTCTTGATAGGAGCGCCCGTCTAAATAAAGCATTAAGACTTTGCGCTCGAGGTCACTTAATATCTCGCCCATCTTCAGCTCGATGTCATCAAATTCTTCCTGGTTGATGATCAGCTCTTCAGGGTCTGTTACCTTTGTTCCACAGATCACATCCAAAAGAGTGCGGTCGGATTCTTCGTCATAGATAGGCTTGTCCAATGACACGTATGAGTTTAAAGGGATGTGTTTCTGCCTTGTCGCTGTCTTAATGGCGGTGATCATCTGCCTCGTGATGCACAGTTCGGCAAATGCCTTGAAGGAAGAAAGCTTGTCCTCTTTAAAATCCCGGATCGCTTTGTATAAGCCGATCATGCCCTCTTGTATGATGTCCTCACGGTCGGCACCGATCAGGAAATAGGACCTTGCCTTCGCGCGCACAAAGTTCTTGTATTTGTTAATCAAAAACTCCAGCGCACCGCTGTCTCCCTTGTGCATGAGCTCCACAAGGTTTTCGTCTTCCATATGCTCGTAATCCTGTATTTCCGCTTCCATGAGATTGATCATGCGTACAATCCCCCCGACCAGGTTTAACCGGCAAAATATAGAAATATTATACAATGGAATGAAAAGATGCGTCAAGATTGCTTATTTTTCGCCTCTTCGCCATTTTTCGAAAATTACCGCAACTTCATCGGTTAAAAAAATAGAGGAGGCACCTTTTTTCGGCTTCGTCTCCGCTACTGATTTCTGAATCTGCTTTTCTACCTGCTCCATCTCCCGCTTAAGCTCGCGGGCGGATTTTCTTAGTGCGCCTTTCCCAAAGATGGCCCACTGCTCCGCAGAATCAGATGTTGCCACAGAGATAACGGTGTTGACCGCTTTTAGTTCGGCGATCATCCGCTCAATTCGCTCATCCGCTGTTTCATTTTCTCTCGTATAAATGACTTCTACCTGATGGCGCTTTGTTTTCTTTTCCATGCCTGGAGAGAGATGGGCGTCGAACACGATGATTACACGGTCACCGCTGACGCCTTTATACTCTGCCATTTTTTCAATCAGGAGGTGGCGCGCTTTCTCGAAATCTATGTTCTTCAGGTCTCGCAGTTCCGGCCACGCTCCGATGATGTTATATCCGTCAACAATGAGGATATGAATGGTTTTCATTACACCGATAAAGGATGGCGGCTGCGGTACACTTCGTACATGAGCAGTCCGGCTGCTACAGAAGCGTTAAGCGAGGTAACCTTTCCTTCCATAGGAAGCTGGACGAGGAAATCACAAGTGTCTTTGACCAGTCGGCCGATTCCCTTTCCTTCACTTCCGATGACAAGCCCTAAAGGAAGATCCCATTTCGCCTGCCTGTAATCCTCTTTTCCTTTCATATCTGCGCCAGCAAACCAGATGCCGCGCTCTTTCAGTTCATTCATTGTTTGAACGATGTTTGTCACGCGAACGACCGGAATGTATTCAATGGCGCCAGTGGAAGCCTTTGCGACCGCTGCTGTCAGTCCGACCGCGCGTCTTTTGGGGATGATGACGCCATGCGCCCCTACTGCGTCAGCTGTCCGGATGATGGAGCCGAGGTTATGAGGATCCTCGATTTCATCCAGTATGAGGAAGAACGGTTCTTCGTTTCGTTCTTCTGCGCGCTTGAATAAATCTTCAATGTCCGCATATTCGTATGCTGCGACGGCGGCGATAACCCCTTGATGGTTTCCTCCGTCACTGAGCAGGTCCAGCTTTTGCTTCGGTACGAAGCTGACGAGCACGTTGTTCTTTTTCGCCAGATGTATCACCTGGCTGACAGGGCCTTTCTGTGAACCCTCTCCTACAAATATCTTATTGATCTCACGGCCTGACCGCAATGTTTCCAGTACAGGATTTCTCCCGATAATAAACTCTTCGTTCTCACTCATGATTGCTTGTCCTCCTTGCCGCTTTCCTGCTGTCCGAAAATGCGCTGCATCAGCTCGTCCAGCCTTTTTTCATTTTTTGATAAATATAAAAATCCGATGATCGCTTCTAGTGCGGTTGCGTGCCGGTACGTATGGATGTCCGTGTTTTTCGGAACGGACCCTTGGTTGGCATTGCGCCCGCGGCGGATGACCGCTTGTTCTTCTTCTGTAAAAAAGTTCTGTTCCATCAGCAGCATGAGCAGTTTCGCCTGTGACTTTGCCGAAACGTGAGAAGTCGCGAGCCGGTGAAGCATATTCGGCTTCACCTGGCCGCTCATGATCAAGTGCTCCCTCACGTACTGCTCCATTACAGCATCACCCATATAGGCGAGGGTCATGCCGCTCAGCTGTTTGACATCATTGGGCTTTAGATCTGGCATCGCTATACCCGTTTCCAGCGCACACCTTGCGCGGTATCCTCTAAAATAATGTTCTGACTTTTTAGCTGATCACGGATTTCGTCGGCACGTGCGAAGTTACGCTGCTTTCTTGCTTCGTTTCGCTCTTGGATAAGAGCATCGATATCCGCATCAAGAAGTTCTGCTTCTTTTTTCAACGTAAGACCGAGAACGCCCGCCATTTCCTCGAGTATGTCTAAAAACGATGTCAGAACAGATTCTGCCACATTTTCTTCCTGCAAGTAGACGTTTGCCTCTTTCGCTGCATCAAACATGACAGAAATGGCGTTCGCAGTGTTAAAGTCATCATCCATCGCCTGTTTGAATCGCTCCTTAAAGGATGCTGTCTTCTCCAGCCAGTTATTTGCGTCTTCACCGAGACCAGCCGTTACCGTTAAACGGTGCCCCACGTTCTCAAATGCTGTACGAATGCGGTTCAATCCTGCCTCAGCCGATTCGAGCAGTTCTTTTGAGAAGTTAATCGGGTTGCGGTAATGAACCGCAAGCATGAAGAAACGGATAACTTGCGGATCGAGCTCCTTCACCATATCATTCACAAGAACAAAGTTGCCGAGTGATTTCGACATTTTTTCGTTGTTAATGTTAATATACCCGTTATGCATCCAATACTTAGCCATCGGTTCCTCGTTCAGTGCTTCAGACTGAGCGATTTCGTTTTCATGATGCGGGAATGCCAGATCCTGACCGCCGCCGTGAATGTCGATCGAGTCGCCAAGATACTTTTTCGCCATCGCTGAGCACTCGATATGCCAGCCTGGGCGGCCTTTGCCCCATGGGCTATCCCACGAGATTTCGCCCTCTTTCGCCGCTTTCCATAGCGCGAAATCGAGCGGATCACTCTTTTTCTCGCCTACTTCAATACGAGCACCGACACGAAGGTCATCGATCGACTGATGTGACAGCTTGCCGTAGCCTTTAAACTCACGGGTCTTATAATAGACGTCGCCGCCCGCTTCGTACGCGAACCCTTTTTCAATCAGCTTTTGGATAAAATCAATGATTTCAGGCATCGTTTCCATCACGCGAGGGTGATGATCTGCCTTTTGAACGCCGAGCGCGCATGTATCTTCATGGTACGCATCAATGAATTTCTGGGCGACCGTCGGAACATCAGAGCCCGTTTCATTCGCCACGCGGATCAGCTTGTCATCCACATCCGTAAAATTGGAGATGAACTTCACTTCATAGCCGCTGTATTGCAAATATCGCCGTACTGTATCAAACACGATCGCCGGGCGTGCATTTCCGATATGGATGTAGTTATAGACGGTCGGACCGCACACGTACATTCTCACTTTGCCTTCTTCTAGCGGGATGAACGGCTCTTTCTGGCGGGATAATGTATTATAAATGACTAAACTCACCGCGTTTCACTTCCTTCTTTTAGTCTTTGTATCTCTTCACTTAGCCTTGTTAATTCACCTTGCAGCTCCCGGAATTTATCGGCCACGGGGTCTGGCAGGTTGCGGTGGTCAAGCTCATTGCCCAGCTTCACACCGTCTTGTATTTTCACACGTCCCGGAATGCCGACAACGGTCGAGTTTGGCGGCACATCCTGCAGCACGACGGATCCTGCTCCCACTTTGGAGTTTCTGCCAATCGTGATGTTTCCGAGCACTTTCGCACCCGTCGCGATCAAGGCGTTGTCCTCGATCGTCGGATGCCGCTTCCCTTTTTCCTTACCTGTACCACCCAATGTTACGCCCTGATAGATCGTGACGTTGTCCCCGATAATACAGGTTTCCCCAATCACCACACCCATACCGTGGTCAATGAAGAACCGCCGTCCGATCTGGGCTCCCGGATGGATCTCGATCCCGGTAAAAAAGCGGCTGATCTGCGACACCGCCCGGGCAAGGAAAAACCATTTGTTGCGAAACAGCGCGTGGGCGATACGGTGTGCCCATAGCGCATGCAGTCCGGCATATGTCAGCACAACCTCCAGCACGCCGCGTGCCGCCGGGTCATTCTCAAATATCACATGGATATCCTCTTTCATCGCTTTAAACATTTTGCTCACCGCCTTTATGTCGAATCTAAAAATGAAGCAACGCTGTAGTTGATTTCCGTTACAGATGCACGCTTTCCACTGGGCGGCCGGCACCTTTCACCACAATCAACTTTTTTTCAGGAGTCTTTTCAAGCCCATTCTTTAAGCTAGCTTTTAAAAGGATACTTCTAGTTCGAATGAAATAACGACCGTTTCTTGAAGAAGTGTTTCATACAAATAAAAAACGCCCCTGTGCCATATGACACAGAGACGCTTTATGCGCGGTTCCACTCTGTTTGACGGGTCAGTTGAGTAACTATATAGATTCCCGTCCGCTTTCTAAGCTTCTTAACGCGAAGCAGTCGCCCGGCCTACTGTTACCTTCAGCACGGGACTCCGAGGTGCACTTCGGACAAGTTTTTTCATGAACCACTTTCAGCCGGTGATGGTTCTCTCTTTTATGAAAAAAGGCTCGCCTACTCTCCTCATCGTCGAGTTTGCCTTATTGAAAAAGAAGTTTCTTTTACTATATTATATTCCATGCGAATTGTTAACATTTATGACTTGGAAATTTTTTCGATCACTTTCTCAATGCGTGATGACACACGATCTTTTCCAAGCAGGGCGATCGATACAAGAAGATCCGGGCCGTGCACCTGTCCTGTAGCGGCTACACGCACCGGCATGAACAAGTTCTTCCCTTTCTGTCCAGTTTCTTTCTGCACCGCTTTAAGCATTGCCTTCACATCATCCGGCTCAAGCGTCTCACTTTCCTGCACTTTAGACAAGAACGATTCCATCACTTGCGGCACGGTTTCACCGGCAAGCACTTCCTCCGCTTCCGTATCATGGCTGACTTCTTCTGTGAAGAAAAGCTCTGACAATGTCACGATTTCCGCACCATAGCTCATTTGATCCTTAAAAAGACCAACGAGGCGGTTTACCCAAGCCTGCTCATCTGCTGAAAGGTTTTCAGAGATTTTGCCTGCTTTGACAAGGTGAGGCAATGAAAGCTCCACGATTCGCTCAAGCGGCTGCTGCTTCATGTATTGGTTGTTCAGCCACTCCAGCTTTTGTGTATCGAATACCGCTGGAGATTTTGAGAGGCGCGCTGTATCAAACATGTTGATCAGTTCGTCCTTCGTGAAAATCTCTTCTTCTCCGCCTGGTGACCAGCCAAGCAGCGTAATAAAGTTAAACAGCGCTTCCGGCAAGTAGCCAAGCTGTTCGTATTGCTCGATAAACTGGATGATCGACTCATCGCGCTTCGAAAGCTTTTTGCGGTTTTCGTTGCAAATCAGCGTCATGTGGCCAAATACAGGCGGCTCGAAACCGAGCGCTTCATAGACCATCAGCTGCTTCGGTGTGTTTGAGATATGATCGTCACCGCGCAATACGTGGCTGATCGCCATGTCGTGGTCGTCGGCTGCTACTGCGAAGTTGTATGTCGGAATGCCGTCTTTCTTCACAATAACAAAATCTCCGATGCCGTTTGATTCAAACGACACGCTGCCTTTTACCATGTCATCCCACGCGTACTCGCGGTTAGGGGTGACAGCAAAACGGATGCTCGGCTTGCGGCCTTCTGCGATAAACGCTTCTTCCTGCTCAGCCGTCAAATGGCGGCAGCGTCCGTTGTATACCGGTGTTTCGTTCTTATCCATCTGCTCTTCGCGTGACGCTTCGAGCTCTTCTTCTGTACAATAGCACTTGTAAGCTTTGCCGTTCTCTAGCAGCTCTTCGTAATACTTTTTATAAATGTCGAGACGTTCCATCTGGCGGTATGGACCATATTCTCCGCCAACGTCGATGCTTTCATCCCAGTCGATGCCAAGCCATTTTAAATACGTGAGCTGGCTTTCTTCTCCGCCTGCAATGTTGCGCTTTTGATCCGTGTCTTCGATGCGGATGATGAATTTGCCGCCTTTGCTGCGTGCGTATATATAGTTAAACAATGCGGTACGCGCGTTTCCGATATGAAGGTAGCCTGTAGGACTCGGAGCGTATCGCACCCGTACTTCTTTCGTCATGATTGTTCACCTCAAGAGTATTTGTTTGTTTACATAGTATCATATCTACATATTTGTTTTTGTTAAGGATGTGATTATAGAATTCAGGGAGTGGTTGATTTCCGTTACAGGCGCACGCTTTCCGCGGGGTGAGCGGTGAGCCCTTTTGTCGCTACGCGCCTTTAAAAGGTCTCACCTTCTCACTCATCCCGCTGGAGTCGGCGCCTTTCACTCCAATCAACCTAGTCTAAGAAGCATTCTAAGATGAACAAGTCAGCAGAACCTATTGTACTAACAAAAAGCAGATCACTGCCAGACAGTCGTGTAAGTATACCGTTCAGCGGGCATTTTTTAATATAGTCTGTGTGTTATGTGCGTTCTAGCAATATGACGGCTTGGGCGGCGATGCCTTCTCCGCGGCCTGTGAAGCCGAGTTGTTCGGTTGTGGTGGCTTTTACGTTTACTTGTTCTTTGTCGGCTTCGAGCAAGCTGGCGATGACGCCTCGCATGTCTTCAATGTGCGGGGCCATTTTGGGCTTTTGAGCGATGATGGTGCAGTCGACGTTTCCTAGACGGTAGCCTTTCTTTTTCACGAGCTGGAATGAATCGTGCAGCAGGCGTTTGGAGTCTGCGTCTTTATAAGCCATATCGGTGTCCGGAAAATGCTTGCCGATATCACCTTCTCCAGCCGCTCCGAGCAGGGCATCGTTGATGGCGTGCAGCAGCACATCCGCGTCTGAATGGCCGAGCAGCCCTTTTTCATATGGAATCTCGATTCCGCCAATGATGAGCGGGCGGTTCTCTGCGAACGCGTGTACATCAAATCCTTGTCCAATGCGCATGGTTAGTGTGCCTCCTGTCTTTCTCTTAAAATCGCTTTTGCGAACAGCAGATCATCTGCTGTTGTGAGCTTAATATTGCGGTAGTCGCCTTCTACCACCGCTACTGTAAGGTTATATTTTTCAGCGAGACTTGCATCGTCCGTGCCGACATAGCCTTCCGTACAGGCTTGTTCGTGCGCTTTTTTAATAAGTGAAAGACGAAAAGCTTGTGGGGTTTGGGCAGCCCACAAGCTGGATCGGTCCATCGTATGCGTGACCTGTCCTTCTGAAATATGTTTGATCGTGTCCTTGACCGGGACGGCGAGCACGGCAGCACCTGTTTCGGCCGCTTTCTCCGCGAGCGCGTGAATGTCTTTTTCCGCTGCAAACGGCCTTGCACCGTCATGGATGAGAACGAGCGAATCGCCGTCATCAAGCGCCTTAAGCCCTTCATGCACGCTGTCCTGACGCTCTTTGCCGCCAGGCACGATTTTCATGATCTTTCTATAGCTGTAAAACTGGCGAAACTCTTCTAGCAAGGTGATCTCGCGCTCGTTACCGACGAGGATGATGCGTGCGCACCATGGATCCTGCTCAAACACTTTTACCGTATGAGCGATGACCGGCATCCCATCGAGCTCAATCCATTGCTTGTTCTTGCCGGCGTTCATCCGCTTGCCTTGTCCTGCCGCAAGAATGATTACGTTATAATCCACGTTCTTCCCCACCGTTCTATCTCGCTTACAGCGCCTTCTCGAGCAGCTTCGGCTTAGCAAAAATCATACGCCCAGCTGAAGTCTGAAGCACGCTCGTCACGAGCACATCGATATGCTTTCCGATATAATCGCGTCCGTCCTCGACAACGATCATCGTACCGTCATCTAAGTACGCGATGCCCTGGTTGTGCTCTTTTCCGTCCTTGATCACCTGCACGAGCATCTCTTCGCCCGGCAGCACGACCGGCTTGACCGCGTTGGCCAGGTCGTTGATGTTCAGCACGGAAACATTTTGCAGCTCGCACACTTTGTTCAAGTTAAAGTCGTTCGTAACCACAAAGCCGCCTGTCAGCTGAGCGAGCTTCACGAGCTTTGAATCGACCTCAGACACTTCGTCAAAATCGCCTTCATAGATCTCCACTTTGATGGACAGCTCTTTTTGGATGCGGTTTAAGATATCCAGTCCGCGGCGTCCCCGGTTGCGTTTGAGTACATCCGAAGAATCGGCGATATACTGCAGTTCTTCTAAAACGAAGCGCGGAATGACGAGCGGTCCGTCAAGAAAGCCTGTCTGGCAGATGTCCGCAATACGTCCATCGATAATGACGCTCGTATCCAGGATTTTCTGCTTGCTTTTACTCTTGCTGTTTTCGCCGTCCTTTTTCTTTTCCTTGCCCGTGCGGTTGATCGAGAACAGCTGAATCAGCTCATCCCGCTTCTTAAAGCCTACCTGAAAGCCAAGATAGCCGAGAAGGATGGTAATGAAGGTCGGCAGCACCGAGCTGACCACCACAATATCCATGTTGTTTAAAGGCAGCTGGATCAAAAAGGCGACGATCAGACCGAAAACGAGTCCCATCGTACCAAATAAGACATCCGTAACGGGTGCTTTTACGACCGTTTCTTCCGCCCATCTGATCAGCCCTGTCACATAATCGGAAAGCCAAAAAGTAGATAAATAAAAAATAATGGCACCTATCGCAGCTCCCGTATACGGAGAAAGCAGTTCAGACGGTACATCGCCGATATTCATGATCTTGATTAAATCCGGCACATATAAATAGCCCAGCATGCCGCCGGTTACAATGAAAAACAGTTGTACAATGCGTTTAAGCATGCCTTTCACCTCCCTTAATCATTATTCACAAATTAAAAGATTACAAACTTCCAAATGATAAAAAGTTCTCTTAAATATGACGGTCCACAAAAAGCTGTTCCTGAATGCGCTTTAAGCCTTCTTTGACTTTTTTAGCGCGAATCTCTCCAATTCCCTCAACGTCATCCAATTCCGCGATCGTCGCGCGCAAGATTTGCGGCAAGTTCTCGAAGGTTTCGGTTAAGTTCTCGATAATCACGGCCGGAAGACGAGGGATCTTCGTTAGTATGCGGTATCCGCGCGGATGAACCATTTCTTCCTGCAGGTTCAGGCCGGATGAATAGCCAAGAAGTTTCATGATCACCGACTCATCGAACAGCTCTTCGCTCGACAGCTTTTTCAGCTGCCTTAAAATCTGGTATGGATCATTATTGATGTCTTTCATATAATCCTTAATCAGAAGAATAGCCTCTTCTTCAATGTTGGAGACAAGCTCCTCCATCTGGATGCGAATGAGCCTGCCCTCAACGCCCAGTTCATTAACATATTTAATGATTTCATTTTTTATGCGCAAAACCATCTCGATTCGGTGAATAACTTGTGTCACTTCCTGAAATGTCACCAATTCTTCAAATTCAAGCGCTCCGAGGTTCGTGACACTCTGGTCAAAAACAACCTTATATTTCTCAAGCGTCTGAATCGCCTGGTTCGCCTTCGTTAAGATGACTCCGATGTCCTTGAGTGAATAACGGATCACTCCTTGATAAAGGGTGATTACGTTACGTCGCTGCGAGATGGAAATCACAAGGTTTCCTGTCTGGCGCGCTACACGTTCAGCCGTACGGTGGCGGATCCCCGTTTCAGTAGACGGTATGATCGTATCCGGAACGAGCTGGGTGTTGGCGAACAAGATCTTGGTCGCATCTTCATTTAAAATAATCGCTCCGTCCATTTTCGCCAGCTCGTATAGCGAAGCGGGTGAATATTTACAGTTGATGGAGAAGCCTCCGTCAACGATCTGCTGTACTTTATCATTATGTCCGACAACGATCAGTCCGCCCGTCTTGGCGCGCAGCACGTTATCGATACCGTCCCGAAGCGGTGTTCCGGGTGCCACAAGCTGCAGCATGTGGCTGATAATGGCTTCTTTAATTGAATGATCCATATAACGATTATCCTCCTAATGCATACTGCAAGGCTTCATCCACAGTGGAGACGCCTACGATTTCGATTCCTGGCGGCACAGTCCAGCCGCCTATGTTCTTTTCTGGAATGATCGCTCTCGTGAATCCGAGCTTAGCCGCTTCATGAACCCTTTGGTCGATTCGAGAAACGCGGCGCACTTCACCAGTCAAACCAACCTCACCGATCATCACATCTGTCGGACGGGTCGTCTGATCTCGAAAGCTCGATGCTACACTGATCGCTACCGCTAAGTCGACGGCAGGTTCATCAATACGCACCCCGCCGGCAACATTCAAATAAGCATCTTGGTTTTGAAGCAGCAGGCCGACCCTTTTTTCAAGAACTGCCATCAACAGCGAAATCCGGTTCGTATCAATTCCCGTTCCCATCCGCTTCGGATTATGAAAGCTCGATGGCGAGATGAGCGCCTGTACCTCGACGAGCATCGGCCTTGTCCCTTCTAGTGAAGCGACGACGGTAGAACCAACTGTGCGGGTCGAGCGGTCTTGCAAAAAGATCTCCGACGGGTTCAGCACTTCATCAAGTCCGAGCTCCTTCATTTCAAACACACCAATTTCATTAGTGGAGCCAAACCGGTTCTTAACCGCCCGCAGGATACGGAAGGTATGGTGGCGCTCTCCCTCAAAGTATAGCACTGCATCCACCATATGCTCGAGCATACGGGGTCCGGCGATCGCGCCTTCCTTCGTCACATGTCCGACGATAAAGATGGCGATGTTGTTCGTTTTCGCCATGCGCATAAAGTGCGATGTGCACTCACGCACCTGTGAAACGCTTCCCGGAGCAGAGGTTACCTCTGAGCGGTATACCGTCTGAATGGAGTCGATGATCATAATTGATGGCTTGATTTCGTTCATCGCCATCTCGATATACTCCACATCCGTTTCAGAGTACACGTACAAATCCTTCACCGTCACGTTCAGTCTGTCCGCTCTCAGCTTGATCTGCTTCACCGATTCCTCGCCCGAAATGTAGAGCACGCGCTCACCCTTCTGTGCAAGCTGAAACGACACCTGCAGCAGCAACGTTGACTTGCCTATCCCTGGGTCTCCTCCTACAAGGATAAGAGAGCCTGGCACGACACCGCCGCCCAACACACGATTCAGCTCCTGATAGTTCGTCGGTATTCTCGGTTCCTGCTCGCTTTTTACCTCTGAAATGGACTGCGGCTTCTGATGCTTTTCCGTTCGAGCCGTTGAAAGCCCGCGGACAGGCGCATCCTTCTTGATCAGCTCCTCGACCATCGTGTTCCACGCCTGACAGCCAGGGCATTTGCCCATCCATTTCGGCGACTCGTAGCCGCAGTCCTGACACATGAAGATTGACTTGCTTTTCGCCTTAGCCATCGCTCTGCTCCTTCTCTACCCGTTCATTTTCTCTATTATTCTCATTCTAACATAAAACACGTTTTGCCCTTTAAATGAAGCCCTGCAAATAGGGAATAAACCTTGAAATAATTTCGACAAAAACCCGAAAGACATGACTGCCTTTCGGGTTTTTCTTCAGCACTATTTATGAACCGACAGTTTCAACGACAAACTCGTTGGATTCTACGTCGATCTTGACTGTCTGGCCTTTGTTAATGTTGCCGCGCAGCAATTCCTCTGAAAGGCGGTCTTCAATCTTACGCTGAAGCGCACGGCGCAGCGGGCGCGCCCCGTAATCCGGATCATAGCCCTCTTCAGTAATCTTATCAAGCGCAGCATCGGTCAGTTCGATCTCGATGCCCTGCTCTTTCAGTCGTGATTTCAGGGAGTCGGCCATGATTCGAACGATGTTTCTCAAATGCTCTTTCTCTAGCGAATGGAACACGATGATCTCATCGATACGGTTCAAAAACTCTGGACGGAACGCTTTTTTCAGCTCATCCATCACCTTCGACTTCATGTCGTTGTACTTCTGATCTTCCGAGTTGACGGCAAAGCCGAGTGAACGGTTGCGCTTGAGTGTGCTCGCTCCAACGTTCGATGTCATAATCACAACCGTGTTGCGGAAGTCGACCGTGCGTCCTTTTGAGTCGGTCAGACGGCCATCCTCCAGCACCTGTAAAAGAATATTGAACACTTCAGGATGCGCTTTTTCAATCTCATCGAGCAGAATGACAGAGTATGGCTTGCGGCGTACCTTCTCCGTCAGCTGGCCACCCTCGTCATGACCGACATATCCAGGAGGCGAACCGACAAGACGAGACGTCGTATGCTTCTCCATGTACTCAGACATGTCGATGCGGATGATCGCATCCTCATCACCAAACAGCGACTCTGCTACCGCGCGGGCAAGCTCGGTCTTACCTACACCTGTCGGCCCTAGGAAAATGAAGGAGCCGATCGGACGTTTCGGATCTTTCAATCCCGCTCGTGCACGGCGGATCGCCTTGGAAATCGATGTTACCGCTTCGGACTGGCCAATCACACGGTTATGAAGAATCTCCTCCAGCTTGAGCAGACGCTCTGTTTCTTCCTCAGCGAGCTTCGAAACCGGGATTCCCGTCCAGCTTGATACGACCTGTGCGATATCCTCCGGTGTCACTTCTGTGTTCTCTTTTCCTTGCTGCTGCTTCCAGACATCCTTCGTTTTTTCCAATTCCTCGCGAAGACGCTGTTCGGTATCTCTTAGCGATGCCGCTTTCTCAAACTCCTGGCTCTGGACGGATGCATCCTTTTCCTTGCGTACCTCATCAAGCTTCTGTTCGAGCTCCTTCAAGTTCGGGGGAGCGGTATAGGAACGCAATCGCACTTTGGATGCGGCTTCATCAATCAAATCGATCGCCTTATCCGGCAGAAAGCGGTCAGAAATGTAACGGTCAGACAGCTGTACCGACGCCTCGATCGCATCGTCCGTAATCGTCACACGGTGATGAGCCTCGTAACGGTCGCGCAATCCTTGCAAAATCTTGATGCTCTCATCCTTTGTCGGCTGATCAACTGTGATCGGCTGGAAGCGGCGCTCTAGAGCCGCATCTTTTTCGATATACTTGCGATACTCATCAAGCGTCGTCGCTCCGATACACTGCAGCTCGCCGCGTGCGAGCGCCGGCTTCAGGATATTCGACGCGTCGATCGCTCCTTCTGCTCCACCTGCACCGATCAATGTGTGAAGCTCATCGATGAATAGGATGATGTTGCCCGCCTGGCGGATCTCATCCATCACTTTCTTTAATCGGTCCTCAAACTCACCGCGGTATTTCGTTCCCGCAACGACCGTTCCCATGTCAAGCGTCATGACGCGCTTATCACGAAGCGTTTCCGGCACTTCGTTGTTGATAATCTGCTGTGCAAGGCCTTCTGCAATTGCGGTTTTACCTACACCAGGCTCCCCGATTAAGACCGGATTGTTCTTTGTGCGGCGGCTCAGCACCTCGATCACGCGCTGAATCTCCTTCGCACGCCCAATAACCGGGTCAAGGCTTCCGTCCCTTGCGATCGCCGTTAGGTCACGCGCAAGGCTGTCTAGTGTCGGCGTGTTGGCGCTGGCTGATGCCCCTCTGTGGCCAGAGGACGATTCGTTGCTGCCAAGCAGCTGGAGCACCTGCTGCCGAGCTTTGTTCAGACTCACGCCAAGGTTGTTCAGCACGCGTGCTGCCACACCTTCTCCTTCGCGGATCAGCCCAAGCAGGATATGCTCTGTGCCGACATACGAGTGGCCGAGCTTTCTTGCTTCATCCATCGACAGTTCGATCACTTTTTTCGCGCGTGGCGTGTAATGGATGGTTTGTACGGCTTCCTGTCCACGGCCGATTAAGGTCTCGACCTCTTTTTGGATCTTTTCCGAACCAAGTCCTAGCACTTGAAGAGCTTTCGCTGCTATCCCTTCTCCTTCACGGACAAGGCCAAGCAAAATATGCTCTGTCCCCACATTATTGTGGCCAAGACGGATTGCTTCTTCTTGTGCGAGTGCCAATACTTTTTGTGCGCGTTCAGTAAATCGACCAAACATCATAACATTCACGCTCCTCGTCTATTTTTCAAATTTCAGTCGTTCTCGAATTAAGGCGGCCCGGCGGATGTCCCGCTCCTCAGCATTCAAGGAAGTTTCTGCGTATTGCTGCAGAAATCCGGGCTGGGTAAGTATCATCAGTTCATTAAGTATTGATTTGGACAACCCCGATATCATATCAAGGTCAATCCCGAGACGCACATCAGACAAACACTGTGCTGCCTCGTTCGATGCGATAATCCGGCTGTTCGAGAGAATCCCATATGACCGGTATACCCTGTCCTCGAGCTGCAGCTTCAGACTCTCAGACAGCTGCTTTCTCGCCGATTCCTCCTGCTGAATTACCTGCTGTACCACGTCGGTCAGATCCTCCGCCATATCCTCTTCCAGCTTTCCAAGCGTCATCTGGTTGGATATTTGAAAAATGTTACCCTGTGCTTCCGTTCCTTCGCCATAGATGCCTCTTACCGCAAGGCCTAGCTGATTCACCGCTGGAATGAGACGGTTGATCTTTTTCGTCAGCACAAGTGCCGGCAAATGCATCATGACAGATGCGCGGAGTCCGGTGCCGACGTTTGTCGGACAGCTCGTCAAGTACCCGCGCTGTTCATCAAATGCATAATCAGCCTTTGATTCGATCCAGTCATCGATCGCGCTCGCCCTCTTCAGCGCCTTTTGCAGCTGAAGACCCGGATAGAGGCATTGAATCCGGATGTGATCTTCTTCGTTGATCATCACACTGACGGACTCATCCTCGTTAAGCAGCACCGCGCCCTCTTGCGACCGTTCGGCCAGATGGGGGCTGATCAGATGCTTCTCTACGAGCACTCTCTTTTCGATGGGCTCAAGCTCATTCATCATGAGCATTTCAAGCGGTCCAGCTTCGTTTGGCGCCTGCTCGCCGAGTGCTTCTTTTATCGTATGAATGACAGCCTGTTGTTGCTCTTTAGAGGCAAGCGTTGGAAACACATATTCTTTTAAATTTCTAGCAAGCCGGATTCGGCTGCTAAGTACAATGTTTGATTCGGGTCCGTCTTCTTTCATCCAAGGGCTGATCGCCTCATTTAAAAAACGCTTAAATGTCATCACGATCCCTCCCCGTATTCAATTTCTGCTCCAGCTGTCTGATCGTGTCCCGCGTCTGGGCTGCTTTTTCAAACTCTTCCGCTTGAACAAAATGCTGCATTTCCTGTCTTAGTTCCTGCAGCCGTTTCTTCTCCTGCAGATTCACCCCTGCCCGCTTTGGAATCTTACCCGTATGGAGTGTGCTTCCTCCGTGTACGCGTTTGAGCATGGGGTCAAGCTTCGCGCCGAACGTTGTGTAACATTCCGCACAGCCAAACCTCCCAATTTTAGCGAACTGGTGGTACGTCATGCCGCATTTGTTGCACGCTTTGGAAGGAGACACGCGTTCTTGATTTTGTGAGGGAACATTGCCATGCAGCATACCTGACAGCAAATGATGAATGGAAAAGGTATTCGACCCCGGCATCCATTCTCCTTTTTCTTTTGCACAATGTTCACAAATATGGAACTCTGTTTTCTCCCCATTCACAATTTTCGTAAAGTGAAGGGTCGCCGGCCTCTCTTGGCACTCTTCGCAATACATCGATTTCTCCCTCCCCTATATCAGATGAAAAGGCTGCTCATGTGGTTCTATATTTTAACGTCTTAATCATTGCCTTCAACAGGTCCGCGCGCACCCTGTCTCGTCCAGGCAGCTCGATGTTCAGCACCGTCCTGTCCATCGCGCTCACCATGAGCCTCGCCTCACGTTCTGTGATGATCTCTTCATCCATCAGCCGGCGAATGATGCTCTCTGCGTTTGCTTGCGACAGTGTATCCCCGATCAAGTGAATCAGCTGATCAATCAGCTGCACATAGTTTTCCGCTTCGACCTTCATGATCCGGATATATCCCCCGCCGCCGCGCTTGCTCTCCACAACAAAGCCTTTTTCAACGGTAAAACGGGTATTGATCACATAGTTGATTTGAGACGGAACGCACTGAAACCGTTCTGCTACATCCGTCCGTTTGATCTCAATTGCCCTTTCATCCGCACTCGATAAAATTTGCTTCAAGTAATTTTCTATGATGTCTGATATATTCCTCACTCTCTCACCCGCCCTCCTGACTTTGACTATCTTTGACTATATCTCCATTATATCCAAAACACCAAAAAAAATGCAATCACTCTCAGCAAAACATTATTACCCTTTTTCCCTTTATTTAACCTGTCGTAAACAATGATGTTTAATGAAGTTCATGAAACTCCGTTATCTTAGGAAATATGTTTTTTAGCGCGATTCTACGTTCGACCCGCAAATCTGGATTTTGGACCGAAAAAGGGTTTCCTTTGACCTGATTTTCTTTCATTTAGACCTGAAAAATTCATGTTTCGACCCGATTCGCTTTTTAGAGTGAGCTTGGCGGCAGCCAAGTAGCTAATTAATGGGATTGGTTTTCTAACTTGTTTTCATACATGCACGAAGATCACATGTCTTTCGTGATCTTCTTCCTTATTTATTTGTAGCTCTTTCTCCCTGTTTCCATACGAAAAAAAGAAGATCACCGCAGTTGGTGATCTTCTGTCTTCGCCCGGCCACGTCCTACTCTTACAGGGGGAAACCCTAAAGCTACCATCGGCGCTGAAGAGCTTAACTTCCGTGTTCGGTATGGAGCCTACAGCATGAATACGCTTCTTTGCTGGCTTGTGACGAGGAATTCACTTCCTCGGCTAGGCTTGTAGACGCAGGAACAGGACGGTGAATAACCTACACTCTTCTTTGTTCCCAAACATGCACGAAGATCACATGTCTTTCGTGATTTTCTTCCTTATTTATTTGTAGCTCTTTCTCCCTGTTTCCATACGAAAAAAAGAAGATCACCTCAGTTGGTAATCTTCTGTCTTTGCCCGGCCACGTCCTACTCTTACAGGGGGAAACCCTAAAGCTGCCATCGGCGCTGAAGAGCTTAACTTCCGTGTTCCGTATGGAGCCTACAGCTTGAAGACACTTCTTTGCTGGCTTGTGACGAGGAATCCACTTCCACGGCTAGGCTTGTAGACGCAGGAACAGGACGGTGAATAACCTACAC
>NZ_JBHTCP010000046.1:0-64473 GCF_042665465.1 Fictibacillus iocasae
AGCTATGCGGGTCGCCCCGCACCACCTTGTCTTAAGCTACTGTTACTACTGCCTTCACAGTTCGGGACTCACACCCTATAGCCTGTACCCATGCCGGGCACACCATAAGAGAAAACCGTCGGATTCCGGCGGTTTTCTTTTAATTTTGATGTGTGTGTTCGTAAACATTGTTACTTTTAGAATTTCCGAGAAGCAGTTGATCTCCATTACATGTGCTCGCTTTCAGCGGGGTGATGGGGAAAAGCAGAAAGCGCTCGTCTAGCCTAGGGCAAGCAAATGTGTAAGGGACCGGACAAGGTGTGCCCTTCCGCTAGCCAAGCGCCTTTAGAAGGTCTCACCTGTCTTACTTCCACTCGCTGGATAAGAAAGGCGGCGCAGCAAGACATCCAACTCAAGAAAAAGTAACCTTCTTTTTCGAGGAGTCGGCACCTTTCATTCTGATCAACTTTTCCAATGAGGCATGCAAAGTTGACCAATATAAAAGAACATATAGAATAGGAATAAATTCCTACGAATGTGCTGCTTAATCATGATGTTTTGCATAGCAAACAATCAGCAAAACTTTGTTTACAAAACTAAACCCTTCTAAGTGAAATTTTTAAAAAATTTTTAATTTTTATTCATTGTCTTTCTGACTTTCAATCGTCCTTTCTTAACGGTTATTATAATATCTCCGTCTGTATCTGTGCGGTAGATGCTGGAACCGGTTTTCTTCAGCCTTTCCACGACTTCACGATCAGGATGGCCGTATCGGTTGTTTTTACCTGCCGAAATGACCGAAATGTGCGGCTGTGCTTTTTGTAAGAACGAGGCTGCTGACGAAGTACGGCTGCCATGGTGCGCGACCTTTAGTACATCAGTCTTGAAAGAATCATACGTTTTAGACAGCCTGGCTTCTCCTTTTTCTTCTATGTCCCCGGTGAACAAAAATGAACGGCCCGACAGCTTCGACCATATCACAATGGACTGCTCGTTGCTCTCCTCTTCGCTTCCATCTGGTGACAGAACCGTAAACAAACCGCTCCCCCTTCTCCACGTCATTCCTTCTTTCATTTTCACGATCTTTACTTGCCTTTTGGCTGCATGAAAAAAAATTTCTTTTTCTATCTCAGCAGGCTTTTGTTGATGAAAAGGATAATACAAGGTATCCACTTTCATATTGCTTAAAATCACCTCAGCCCCGCCAGCATGATCCACATCACTGTGCGTCAATAATAAAGCGTCAATCTTTCGGATCCCCATGCCTTTTAGAGAAGGCAGAACGACTGATCGCGTCACATCAAAGGGCCTTTTTCTTCTCCTCCACTTTTCTTCGGCAAACGTAAGCGTGCCCCCAGTATCGATCAAATAAATGCCTTTTCTGTTTGGCAGCTCGATGATCGCGCTGTCTCCTTGTCCTACATCCAAAAATGTGACCCTCGTTTCATCGCGAAAATACGGAGTAATCATGTGAAGAAGCATAACCACTGCTAATGGAAGCAATGCAAGAGGGAAGAATTTCTTTTTCTTATCCCATACAGTGAAAAAAAACCATGATGCCCCCATATAGCCTGCAAGGAAAAGAAGGGACGGCCGGCCGAAAATAAACGGCTGTGTATGGTTGGCGGCATACATCAATATGTTTGTAGCGATTTTAATAAACAAGTGAAGAATGTAATCCAAAAAAGTCAGACTTGAAAACATCGCCCCAAGCGGCACGATGAATAAAGCAAGCGGAAAGAGCAGCAATGAAACAAAGGGTATGTACAGAGCATTCAGAGGAAGGGACCAAAAGGAAATTTCAAAGAAGTGATACAAAATGAAAGGCAATGAAGCGATCTGGCATAGCAGTGTGGCTCGCAGCATGACCAAGAAGCTGGTTCCTGGAGCGAGCAGGATGTTTTTTGAGCAGATGAGAACAAAGGTCATATAAAAAGACAGCTGAAAGCCTAGGTTGTAAACGGTATAAGGATTATACAGCAGCATAAGCAGAAACGCGGTTCCAATAACATTAACTGGCATGAGCCTGCGCTTCACGAACAAAAAGAAAGCCGCTGTGGACCCCATGATGCCTGCGCGGATGATCGAACTCTCAGCGCCTGTCAAAAGTGTATAAGCAGGGATTGCGAGTAAGATGACGAGGTAAATCTTTTCTTTCGTCAATCCGGACATGGACAGCACGACAAAAAGCAATCCAATCAGCACAGCAATATTGTATCCCGAAACAGCGAGCAAATGAGTCAGTCCGAGTTCTTGATAAGCATCCGTCACGTGAGGCGGTATGCCGCTTCTCTCGCCAAACAGCAGCGCATTAATCAGGCCGGCTGATGGTTCAGAAAACCTTGTATTAACATGCTCTACGCCTTTTTGCCTGAGTGATGACAAAAGAAAGAACACATTGCCATCAGGCGGAATGCACCTTTCAGGGAAACCCCTAGGCTCAAGGACAAACATAGCTCCCTTCTGCTTTAAATATCGAGGAAAGTCCATGCCGTACTGATTTCTCTTATGTTCAGGATACGCCAGCTCACCTGTTATCAAGCACTTCTCGCCTGACTGCAGAGTAGAATAGCTTTTCCATTCCGCTTCGTTTTTGGCCGTATATGAGACATAAACTTTGCCAATCTCTTTTTCTCTGTGTTCTGCCCAAAATGAAATTTTATCACCGTCAATAACAGGCATGGAGCTAATGGTATATAAAGAAGAAAACGCGGCGGGAGGTAGATCTGATGTGGGAAGATAATAATGAGTATAGGCTGTAGCATACAAAAAGAATAAAGGCAGCCCTGCTAATGATGCCCAGAGGTAGCGATTGCCGCTCCAAAAAAACAGGATACTTAATGCTGTTAGCACTGTTGCAGCAGCCCACATACGATGATCTGACAGTATGATGCCTACGATGGCAGCGGCAAAAAAGAGCGGAACCGTAAACGGCTTCACTCTTTTATTGTCATTTGTCTGCCAAATATGTTCAGCGGCTCCTGAAATTCTATTTTTTCCGTCACGACTCCGGCTTCCCGGAACTGTTCGATGGCGTACGGATGATTTTTATAATCCTCGCCGTAATATAAGGTTTTGATGCCGCTCTGGATGATAATCCGGCAGCAGTTCAGGCAAGGAAAGTGCGTGACATACATGGTCGCGCCATTTGTCGGAACGCCAAATTTGGCACACTGTAGAATGGCGTTCACCTCTGCATGGACGGTGCGCACACAATGGTTATCAATCACGTAACAGCCATCATCAATGCAATGGACACCTCCGGATATGGATCCGTTATAGCCGCCTGCGATAATCCGGTTGTCCCGCACGATCGTCGCTCCTACGGCAAGCCTCGTGCATGTACTCCGTAAAGCCAACAGATGGCTTTGAGCCAAAAAATAATCATTCCATGAAATGCGGTTCATTCGCTTACCCTCCTGTCTGTTATTAGTGTAGACTTTTCGTCTTCTCTCCGTCAATGAGAGAACGAAATCAGTTCCGCCCATTGCTCTGCTGTTTTCTCTCCGATCCCTTTGACTTGCAGCAAATCTTCCATTGACGAAAATGGTCCGTTTTCCTCGCGGTAGCTGATGATGGCCGCTGCCTTGGCAGGACCGACACCTGGAAGCTTCATCAGTTCTTCTTCTGTAGCAGAATTCACGTTAATGATTGCAGCCGCAGCTTCTCCCACGCTCTCATGCTGCGCTGCCGGGATCATATGCTGTTCACCTTCTTTTGCTGCGTAAATCACCATCTCATCAGTAGCGATTGCCGCCAAGTTGACAGACTTCGGATCCGCCGTTTTTGTAAAGCCGCCGGCCAGTTGAATAAAATGAATCACCCGTTTCCCGGACCGCGCCTGGTACACGCCCGGCTTTACCACCTCGCCCTTCACATCGACCCAGATGTCTTGTCCCCCTTCCTCAACTGAAGCGTTCTTATCCTTTTTCTTCGGTTCTTGTACAGCTGGCTGAGGGATAGACGGCATCGAGTGCTCCCTTTCATCCACACTCACTCTCTCTTGACCGAATGCTAGATACAAAATGAATAAAACGAGCAAAACCCCCGCTAAAACTGCTTTCTTTCCGTGTTTTCGCACCATTTCTTCCACCATCGATCACGCCGCATTTACTCTTATTTTTAGAAACTCATATTCTATTCACGTTCCGCATAAATTTAAAGGCAGGGAAAGGAGGAATGTGTATGAAAATCGGTATAATCGGCACCGGAAACATGGGGAGTGTCCTGACTGCCTCATTGATAGAATCTTCCGCGATCCATGCGTCAAGGCTGATGGTGACGAACCGTACATTAACAAAAGCTGAACGCCTGAAAAACGCTTATCCGAAATTGCGGGTGGGAAGTTCAGCAGAAGAGGTTTTTCAGTTTGCTGACATTGTGTTTATTTGTGTAAAGCCTCACGAATTTTTCAATCTATTATCTGAAAACAAAGCTGTCATTGCCAAACATAAGCTGATCGTCTCCATCACGAGCCCCATTTCGTGTGAACAGCTCGAATCGCTCGTCGACTGCAACGTGGCGCGTGCCATTCCTAGCATCACGAACCGCGCACTGTCTGGTTCTTCTCTTATCTCGTTCGGCGACAGATGCCACACAGAGTACCGCGAAAAATTGCTTGAGATCATGTCATTCATTTCAAAGCCTGTGTTGATCGAAGAGTGCACAACAAGAGTCTCTTCAGACTTGGCAAGCTGCGGACCTGCTTTTATGGGATTTTTATTGCAATGTTTCATTAACAGCGCGGTGAGCGAGACAGATATTTCAAAAGCCCAGGCGACGACTCTGGCCACCGAAATGATCATCGGAATGGGCAAGCTGCTGGAAAAAGAGGTCTACACACTGCCCGCATTAATTCAGAAAGTTTGCGTGAAGGGCGGAATCACGGGAGAAGGCATCAAGATTTTAAAGGATCATGAGCACTTATTTGATGCGGTGATCAAGAAAACACACGAGAAATACCATGAGGACTGCGAGAAAATCACAAGCCAGTTCCAAGTAAAAGAAGAACTTCCTGAAACGTGACACGTTCAATGTACCGCATTCATAAAAAGAACAAAAGCCGGGAAATCCCGGCTTTCATAGTTCATCGAACCCATTATCGTCCAAAACTTTGGTATACTGTCTCGATTTCTGCTCAAAAAAGTCGCTTTTTCCCGAATTTACATCTGAATAGGCTTTTATCCATGGCAGCGGATTCGTTCTGCATCCTTCAAACGGGCGCTCAAAGCCGAGCTCATTCACCCGCTTGTTGGCCATAAACCGGATATATTGCTCCAGTTCATCCATGTCCAGCCCAACAGCAGCATCTTTTAAGACATGCCTACCCCAGTTTGCCTCAAGTTGTGCTGCTTTCTTAAAAGAATTTTGCACAAACTTCTCCGTTTCTGAGCTGTTCAGCTCAGGATACTGCACTAGCAGCTCACGAAATAGTTTGCAGAACAAATGCACATGCAGCTGTTCATCGCGGTTAATATAATTGATCATTGTTGAAGTCGAGATCATCTTTTGGTTTCGAGCCATGCCATAGAAAAAACAAAATCCTGAATAAAAGTTCAGACCCTCTAAAATCACGTCAAAGACGATCGACTTCATGAACGTTTCAGGCGTAGGATACTCCGCGAACGCATCGTATACCTCAGCGATAAAATCGTTTCGCTCCCTTAATACCGGATCAGACTTCCAATACTCAAATACTTCGTCTTGTTTGTTTTTTGGCACAAGGCTGGAGAGAATGTAAGAGTATGACTGGTTATGCACAACTTCTTGAAAAGACAAAGTCGTCATGAGCGCAACAAGACTTGAATCGGTCAAAAACTGTGCTGCTCTTCCGCTGTAATCCGTCTGAATGCTGTCCAAAAAGGCGAGCAGGCCGATAATTTTGTTGAATGCCTCGCGCTCATGCTCTGACAGAAGAGGAAACTGCCTTATATCATTGGACATGTTGATCTCAAACGGTGTCCAAAAATTGCCGAGCATGTTCTTGTAAAGCGGATATGCCCATGAGTATCGCACATCATCCCAGTTAAGCACGTTTGAGCTTTTTCCATTGATTATTCCGGTCGAAGCGTTCGGCGCAGCCGGATCATACAATTTCCGCACTTTTAGTGGCTCATGGATGGTTTTAACTTTCACAGCTGTCACACCCTTCTAGTTCCGTTGATGTAGAACGTGTATAATAGGTCGTCTTTAACCCGCTATTCCAAGCGTCAAGATGAAGATTGAGCAGTTCTTTCGCCTTAATCTGATTTGTTACATATAAATTAAAAGACAGTGATTGATCCACATGACGCTGCCTTGCACTGTTTTGGCGAATGCTCCAATGCTGGTTGATCATAAATGCCGATTTATAAAACCAATACGTTTCAGAAGAAAGATCTGGCGCCGTAACTGGTATGCGGTAGTTTTTCTTTTCTTCTGAATACAGTCTATTAAAGACAGGATCGATGCTCGGAGTTGAATTGGCGATAATCGATGTCGAAGCGTTCGGCGCGACGGCGAGCAAGTAACCGTTGCGCATGCCGCTGTTAGCAACTTTATGGCGCAGTTCCTGCCATTTATCGCTCTCGTACCCTCGCGCTTCAAAATAGTTTCCGTTCATCCATTCCGAACCCGCACACGCTGGATAGGCCCCTTTTTCCGCTGCCAGCTCAGCACTCGCGCGAATGACAAGATAGTTAATCTGTTCATACAGCTCATCCGCAAAGATCACCGCTTCTTCTGTTTCCCACCCTATTTTCTTTAGCGCAAGAAGATGATGCCACCCAAACGTCCCGAGTCCGATCGCCCGGTATTTTTTATTCGTCAGCGCTGCCTGCGGAACATCGAGTGTGTTCACATCAATCACATTATCGAGCATCCGAACCTGTATTTTTATCAGCCGTTCTAAAACCCCGGCGGTCACGGCTCGCGCGAGCGAGATGGATGATAAGTTGCATACCACAAAATCTCCAGGCTCTTTTGTAATTAAGATTTTCCCGTCTTCCGCTGCCTCCGATATCACTTTTGTTGCCGACTGGTTCTGCGTAATTTCGGTGCAAAGATTGCTGCAATAGATCATTCCCGCATGCTTGTTCGGGTTCAGCCTGTTCACCGTATCACGGTAAAACATGAACGGAGCTCCTGTTTCAAGCTGTGATTTCATGATCCGCTTCATCATTTCAATGGCCGGAATCACCGTTCTTGAAAGCTCCTCCTGTCTCACACATGCCGCATATCGGTGTCTGAACGTGCCATTGCCTTTTTCCTCATCATAACTATCTTCTAATGCAAAGCCCATCACCTGCTTCACCTCATGAGGATCAAACAAGTGCCACATTTCTCTTCTTTCTACCTTTTCCATGAACAGATCAGGAATGCATACTCCTGTAAACAGGTCATGCGTCCTTTTGCGCTCATCGCCATTATTCAGCTTGGCATCTAAAAATTCCAAAATATCTTTATTCCAAATATCCTGATATACGGCGATGGCACCCTGTCGCTGTCCGAGCTGGTCGACAGAAACCGCCGTATTGTTAAGCTGTTTCATCCAAGGAAGACACCCTGAAGAGTTGCCTTTATATCTGCGGATATCTGAACCGCGGGATCGGATTTTTCCAAGATAGACCCCTAAGCCCCCGCCATTTTTTGACACAGTAGCAGCATCTGTGTTGCAGTCGAAAATACCTCGTAAACTATCGTCCATCGTATCAATAAAGCAAGAGCTCAGCTGTCCGGAATTTTTTCCTGCGTTCGTAAGGGTAGGGGTCGCCACTGTCATATACAGGTTGGAAAGTGCCCAATACGCTTCTTTTACGAGGTTAATGCGATTTTCACGCTCTTCTTTGACCATCAATGCCATCGCGATAATCATGAAGCGTTCTTGCGGCAGCTCCATCACGTTACCATCATGATCTTTTGCTAGATAGCGGTCCGCAAGTGTGACAATCCCTATGTAGGTAAACAGCTCGTCTTTTGACTGGTCGATGCCGCACTGCAGGTCTTCTATTTCTTTTTGCGTATAGCTTTCTAGCAGCTGAGAATCATAGATTCCTTTGTTCGTCAGGTCTAGTAAAAGATTATAAAAAGAGGGATAACGCTCGCCATCTTTTCGTTTCCTGTTCTTTCCTGCCTGTTCATACAGTGTTTCAAGATACAGTCCCGCTGCCACAAACGTCCAGTCCGGCTCTTGAGGCGTCATGTAATCAAGAGCTCTTCGAATGCATTCTTGCCATGTTTCGTGTTCATCTGTGCTTTTTTCCCATAACTGCATCACTTTGTTTAAATAGTCTTCACTTTTTAACTGTGGAAATCTTTGCTGCAGTTGTTCCAGCCAATCCCCGAGCTTCGTGTTTGCTGCTGTTGCCAATCTAATCCCTCCTGCGATTTACGGGCATAGAAAAAGCCCTATCCTAAGGATAAGGCAGAGAGCAGCCGAATTTGCAGCATACCACATGCTTGGCAAGTAAGGCTTTCTCGTCCCAATCCCCGGGAACTAAAGCATACGAACAAAAGGCAGGTCTACTGGCTTTGCTTCACCCTACTCCGGACCTTCCCATGCTATCAATGAGCACAGTGGCATTTCCGTTTCGTCCACAATTACAGTTGCGGGGACAGCTCCAGCTTTTCACTGGATTCCCTATTAAGCCTAGAATTTGGCACCTTATGTTCAATATGTAGTTTACATATTCTACTTTCACACTAAATGTTGATGTTGTCAAGAGGTGAAATAGAAAGACCAGCCGTGAAACTAGATTCGATAAGTAGTCTTTTTCGCTAAAAAAATTCCGCCGCCAGCTCAGCTGACGGAGGAATTTTTTTTATTATTGAGCCGTATAGCCGCCGTCGATGACGACTGCTTGCCCTGTGATGCCTTTAGCTTTGTCACTTGCCAGGTAGATCGCATAGTCTGCGATTTCTTTCACATCGAGCAATCTTTTTTGCGGAACAAGCGGATAGATCACTTCTTCCAGCACACTCTCAAGCGGAACGTTTCTTGTTTTCGCAAGATCCTCCAGCTGGCCGCGGACAAGCGGTGTGTCCACATAACCAGGACAGATGGCATTCACGGTGATGCCGTGCTCTGCACCTTCAAGAGCAGACACTTTTGTCAAGCCGATCACACCATGCTTGGAACTGTTATAGGCCGCTTTACCAGCAAATCCGACGAGGCCGTTGATCGATGCCATGTTGATGATGCGCCCGCTTCCCTGTTTTTTCATTTGCGGAAACACTCGCTTCGTCGCGATGAATGGTGCAGTAAGCATGATTTTGACGAGCAGTTCAAATTTTTCTGTTGGAAACTTTTCTAATGGCGATACATACTGAAGACCAGCGTTGTTCACAAGCACGTCAATACGGCCGAACGCAGAGACCGCTTCGTCCAGCGCCGCTGCTATCTCGTCTTCTTTCGTCACATCACATCCAACTGAAATGGCTTGAAACCCTTTGCCTTTTAATTCTTCCGCCGTTTCTGCTGCTTTTTCTGCCTGCAGGTCGCTAATCACGACAGACGCGCCTTCCTCAGCGAATGCCGCCGCAAGCTCTTTTCCGATACCGCTTGCAGCTCCTGTAATAAAGACCGCTTTTCCATTTAAAATGCCGTTCATCATAATCTCCTTTCTTAATTAAACGATACCGAACATGTAATAAAGAGCAATAATTACGAATACCGCTGCCGTCTTGATCAATGTCATCGCAAAAATATCAATATACGATTGTTTGTGCGTTAAACCGGTTACGGCAAGAAGCGTGATGACCGCTCCGTTGTGTGGAAGTGTATCCATGCCGCCAGATGCCATTGATGCTACACGGTGAAGCACTTCAGGGCTGATACCGAGTTTTTCCGCCTGTGCCACGTACTGTTCACTCATCGTCGCGAGTGCTATGCTCATTCCTCCTGAAGCAGAGCCCGTAATACCCGCAAGTGTTGTAGTGGTAACGGCTTCGTTCACGAGCGGATCGGTAATTGTGTTAGACATCGCTTTGTTCACAGCAGCAAACCCTGGAAGTGCGGCGATGACACCACCAAATCCATATTCTGAAGCCGTGTTTAGCGTCGCGAGCAGTGCACCCCCAATCGACAAGTTCAAGCCTTTATTGAAATTACTTCTCATTCGTTTAAAGCCAAAAATGAAAACGGTTACAATTCCGATGATAAGAGCACCTTCAACCGCCCATACAGCAGCAAGTTTCGGAATTTCAATCGGAGCAACATCCTTCATCCCGAGCGCTGAGAAATCAAACGTTTTTCCATAGTACTGAGGTATAAGTGTGGTGAAAATTTTATTGAATACCCCTACAAGCAAAAGCGGCAATAGTGCGATGAACGCGTTCGGCAAGTTCGTATCGTCTACTTTCTCCGGCTCATTTTCATGTCCCGTGCCGTACCCCTCACCTTTACGCTGCGCTTGTCGGCGCCGCCACTCCAGATAAACCATCCCTAATACAAAAACAAACATCCCGCCAATGAAACCAAGCCAAGGTGCCGCCCACGTATCTGTCCCGAAAAAGCTTGTCGGTATGATGTTCTGGATTTGCGGACTACCCGGAAAAGCGTCCATCGTGAACGTGAAAGCGCCGAGTGCAATCGTTCCTGGGATGAGTCGTTTCGGAATATCAGCCGCTTTAAACAGCTCGGCTGCAAAAGGGTAGAGAGCGAACGCCACAACAAAGAGCGAAACACCACCGTACGTTAAAATGGCTCCTACAAGTACAATCGCCAGCATTGCACGAGATGGACCGATCAGTTTGATGACACTTCTCGTGATTGACTTGGCAAAGCCCGACATCTCAATGACTTTTCCAAAAATGGCCCCGAGAAGGAATACAGGGAAGTACAGCTTAATAAAGCCGACCATCTTTTCCATAAAGACGCCTGAGAAGAACGGCAGCACGTGCCCTGGTTCTGTCAGCAGGACAGCAAAAAGCGCAGCGATGGGCGCGAATAGAATGACACTGAACCCTCTGTACGCGACGAACATCAGAAAAAATAATGAAAGCAAAATAATAATAATGTCCATTACATAACCTCCTTGTTTGTTGGCATGAGAGCAGGCTCCGCTCTCAACCAATCTATCTATGCAAGAAGCGTGCCAATTCAACAACCTGATTTTCACCATACGAGATTATCAAGGATTTCCGGTTTTTCGGAACAGACAGGATGATTGCTTGTCTACATGGAAGACGTATTGCTCCGTTATTCCGGAAACACTTTCCGCAGTAACGGAAATCCACTATGCTTGAATGTTATATTTTTTTATCTTCTCATACAGCACGGTTTTTCCGATTCCGAGCTTCGCTGCCGCTTTTTTCTTGTCGAACGAGCAAGCAGCAAGCGTATCGCGCAATACTCTTTCTTCTGTCAGCTGCATGATCTGCTTTAAGCTGCTATTCTCCTGGACTGCGCTTACTTCATCATGAGAAAGAGCTGGCACCACATCCGCCGTAATGACTTCTCCTTGCGAAAAATGCGACGCAGCTTCTAAAATATTTTCCAGTTCCCGAATGTTTCCAGGCCATTCGTGAGAAAGAAACCATTCCATCACGGCTGCTTCCACGGCGATTATCCGTTTGCCGGATCGCTTGCTTATCTTCTCTAGCAGCCTTAAAACGAGCCCAGGTATATCTTCTTTTCTCTCACGCAGCGGTGGGACATTTATTGGAATGACATTGATCCGGTAAAAAAGGTCTTCCCTGAACTGCCGCTGTGATATCATCTGCGCCAACGGTCTGTTTGTTGCGGCGATGATGCGCACATCGACCTTCTTGGACACTGTCGAACCAATCGTCTCAATCTCTTTTTCCTGCAGCACACGCAGCAGCTTGATCTGCATGTGGGGTGGCAGGTCTCCGATCTCATCAAGAAAGATTGTTCCTCCATCAGCGAGCCCAAACTTGCCGGCTTTCCCCCCTTTTTTTGCGCCAGTAAACGCCCCTTCTTCATAGCCGAAAAGCTCGGACTCAAACAACGTGTCTGGAATCGCGCCGCAGTTAACTTTGATAAATGGCTTTCCGCTTCTCTCACTCAACTGATGAATGCTGTGGGCGATCAGCTCTTTTCCCGTTCCGCTTTCTCCATTAATCAATATCGACAAATCGCTGCTTGCTGCCCTTTTCACTTGGTTTTTGAGCAGCACCATTTTTTCCGAACAGCCTTCTATATCTGACAGGGAATATTTCGCACCGTTTTTTTCATGCCAGTCCTTTTTGTAAAATTCAAGCTCAGAAAGCAGGCTTTTTATGTGGCTGTTCATTTTCTTCCACTGCCCGGTATCGCGAAAGATGACCGTGCCGACAGCACCGATCACTTCTCCATCCGCGACAACAGGAATGCGGTTGGCGATCATATAGCTTCCTCTTATATACTGAAGGTCGGCGATTTCAGGAACACCGCTTTCTACCACTTTGTGCATTCTCGTGTTTTCAATGACTTCCGAAACATGCTTGCCGATTACCTCATGAATGTTTTCACCGAGAAATTCTGCATACGTCTTGTTCATGTATTGAATTACGCCATTCCGATCGACGACTACAATCCATTCGTAAGCGCTATCAATAATCGCTTCAAGAATGGAGTTCTTAACTTTTTCATCCGCAGTGAACATGATTCCACCTCCTTGATGTGCTTGAGTTCATTGTAACTTAACATCCGTTTTACAGAAACAGCGCTATAAGCATAAAGAAAACTTGGCTGAGAGTCAGCCATAGTTGCCCTTATACTTTTCCCTAAACTTTTTGACTACGTCGAATTCCTTTACTGTTAAAATGTGATATGTCTTAAAATGGAAAACAAGGGATCCGCATGACAGACACTGCTGCCAAGCGAACCCCTTGTATATACGAAAAGCAGCCCTTTATGTCAGGAAATTTTCTTCGCGATAAAAAATTGCCGCTCCGCCTCAGGGCTATCCGACGGTTCCGAAAAATCAGCACCCGTCTCTAGCAGCTCGAACCCCGCCTCTGTCAGCAGCCTGGTATATACAGACGGTTCGAAGGTGCGCTGAACATGAAGTTCGTCAAACCTTTCATAGCTGGTGCCGTTCTGCACAAAAAATGTCAGTTCATGCTCGACACTGTCCGGCCATTCACCTTCATAGCACTGCCATATGTAAGACAACTGTTCATCATTTGAGCCGAACGTGTTTCCTAAAAAAACGTGCTCCATCTTAAAGAGCGTATGTACATCAAAGAATAACAAACCATCAGGCACAAGGTGACTATGAACAGCACGAAAAGTTTGCAGCACATCTTCTTCATTCAAAAGATAGTTCAGCGAATCACAGAAAATCGTGGCCGCCTCGAATTCTCCCAGTCCTTCAATCTCTCTCATATCCTGCTCAAAAAAGGCAATGGAAACATTTTCTTTTGCGGCTTTCTCACTGGCAATCATCAGCATCTCACTAGAAAGGTCAATTCCCGTAACGTTATAGCCTTCTTTGGCGAGACGGACGCTGAAGGATCCCGTCCCGCAGCCGATGTCCAGCACACGTTTGCCGGTGAGGTTGTGCGCAGCCAATTTTTTTTTAAAATAGTGTACCCACTCATCGTATGGCGCGCTCTCCATCAATTCATCGTAATAGTAGGCAAACTGCTCATAGCTCATACGCCTTATCCTTGTGCGGTGATGATGGTGTCAACGTCCACTGTCGGCGCGTCGCCCCATAGCTTTTCAAGATTATAGTACGATCTCTCTTCGCGGTGGAACACGTGAGCGACCACATTGCCTAAATCTAGCAATACCCATCTTGCTTGGTCAAACCCTTCCATGCGTTTAATGTGCAGCTCGTTTTCTGCAGCAGAATCCTTCATTTCTTTCGCGATTGCCTGCACCTGCTTTTCAGAATTACCGTGACAAATCACAAAATAATCGGCTACGAGGGAAATACCCTTCATTTCCAAAACCACAATATCTTCTGCTCGCTTATCATCCGCGGCTTTTACTACTAATTCCATCAATTCTTTTTCGTTCAAAAGAATACCTCCTTTATTTATTGCTTCCCTTTTATTTCAAGCTGCAATCCGTTATACGTGTCGAGCGTAAGTGGATAAATTCGCTGATTTTGTTTCATTAAAAATAGTATGGTGTTCTGCACCGCTTTTAATGACGCTTTGTTCAAACAAACTTTCGAGAGTTCACGCACTTCGTCCACACCGGGAAACTGCCGGTTCGGCTCCAGATAATCGGCTAAGAAAATCACCTTTTCAAGCAATGTCATCGAGCCATTGCCTGTTGTGTGATAATAAACAGCTGAAAGGATTTCTTCGTCTTTTATGCCGATCTCTCTTTCCAGCAACAGTGCTCCAACAGGTGCATGAAGCAGCTCTGTCCCGTAATTCAGCAGGTCTTTAGGAAGATCTGACTGTTTCACGATTTCTTGCATTTCTTCTTTCGGACGGAACTTGGCATAATCGTGAAAGATAGCAGCAATACTCGCCTTATAGGCGTCCGCTCCATACCGGTGTGCCAGTTCTGCAGCCGCCGTCTCAACTCCAAGCGTATGAATGTAGCGATGCTCCGTCAGATGCGGCCTGACGAGTTCAAGTGCTTGAATTCTGTCCATATAACCCTTTTTCCTCCATAAAGTGAAGAACAGCAGGCGGGATGTAATACCGTACATTTCCGCCATCTTTCCTTCGATTCCGGATAAAAGTGGAAGAGATCTCCAAAAGCGGAACATCGATCATCTTCACGCCAAAGTCCTGCCAAGCTTGGTTAATCGGGGAATCCTTCCGCCGCACACCAGCAAAAGCGGCAATTTCTCGAAGTTCCTCAATCTTTTTCCATGTCGACAGCGAGCTGACCATATCGCCTCCCATAATGAAGGTGATTTCCTGATTTTGATCCTCGGCCAAAAGCTGCTTGACCGTGTCAATCGTGTAGGATGGACCTTCCCGGTCAAATTCAATAAGAGAAAGGCCGAATTGTCTGTTGCCTTCAATCGCAAGCCGCACCATTTCTGCGCGGTCCTGATCGGTTGCATTGCCAGCAAGTTTTTTATGCGGCGGTTTTTTTGCAGGAACCCAAACGACTCGGTCAAGCTTCAGCTGATGAAGTGCTTCTTGGGCGATTATCAAATGGCCTGTATGCGGCGGATTGAAGGAGCCTCCGAAAATACCCGTTTTTCTCATCGTACCTCCTAAGGAAGGCTGATTTTTTTCTGGTTGACTGATTCTTTGTAAAGGACGATTGTACTTCCAATCACCTGGACGAGTTCAGCTTTTGCCCCTTTAGATAAAAGCTCTGCCACTTCATCCTTATCTTGTTCGCAGTTTTGCAGGACGCTGACTTTAATCAGCTCTCTCACTTCTAGCGCCTCACTGATCTGTTTGATCAGGTTGTCGTTCACGCCACCTTTTCCCACCTGGAAAATTGGTGTCAAATGATGTGCCTCAGAACGTAAATATCGTTTTTGCTTGCCTGTTAACATAATTTCCTCCTTAATTCTTCTGTTACCTTGTCTCTCATAATCGCTGTATCAGGAAAGATGCCGGTCCACTTTTCAAATGCAAGTGCACCTTGATACACAAACATCGAGACGCCGTTATCGATGATGGCGTCTCTTTTTTTCGCTTCTGCCAAGAGCTGTGTTTCAAAAGGATTGTAGATAATATCTGACACAACGGCCTGTTGTCTTAATGTGCCCAAACGCAGCGGCATCTTCTCTGTATGTGGAAACATACCTACGCTCGTTGTGTTAATAATGATGCTATAGCGATTCAGATGGGATTCCGCTTTCTCAAGGGTGAGCGCTTGAAGAGAGGAGCTCGCCACGTCTGCAACCAGTTCTTCCGCCTTAGAATAGGTTCGGTTGCAGACGGCAATACTTCTTACACGTTCCGCAAGAAGGGCTGAAACGATTCCTCTGGCTGCTCCGCCAGCGCCGATTACGAGTACATCACCGTTATCAAGCGGAAATGGCGCAGTTTCCTTCAATCCTCTCACAAAACCGGTCCCGTCAGTGTTATATCCAACAAGCTGTGAACCTTCTTTCACAATTGTGTTAACAGCGCCAATCTTCTCAGCACTTTCATCGACTTTGTCCAAGAAGGGGATGCAGGCTGATTTATAAGGAATCGTAACATTCGCGCCGGCATAAAGCTCATTGCGCAGCATATCGATTGTCTGTTCCAGTTCCTCTGGCAGCACCAGAATCTTTTCATAAACTAATGGAAGATTCAGTGCTCCTAGTGCCGCGTTATGCATCTGCGGTGAAAGAGACTGTTCAACGGGATTGCCGATCAAAATTAATTTCTTCAATATTTCACCGCCTTAAATAAGCGATTTCCTTAAACTCACACCTGTTCCTGCCGGAGCATAAGCGGCGATCTTCGCACCTGCTTCAGGAACGGTCACCCACCCCAGACCAGAGAACACGACATCGGTTTTGCCTTCCTTTATTAAAAACTCGTGTTTCACAAGCGGCGGAAATCCTTCTTTCTCTCCAGGTGGCTGAAGCAGATCGCCCAGCTGCCGTTCGTACAAGTCATTCGCGTTCTCGAGCTTCGTACGGTGAATGGTCATCTCATTTGACAGGTGGCAAACGAATGAACGTCGTCCTCCTTTTATATAATCCAGCCTTGCGAGGCCGCCGAAAAAGAGTGTCTGTTCTTCATTCAATTGAAACACAGCCGGCTTGATCTCTTTTTTGGGCGTAATGATTTTCAATTCATTCTGGCTTACAAAGTGCGCCATCTGTTCAGGATTAATAATACCAGGGGTATCATAAAGGGCACTCTGGTCATCGAGAGGCACTTCGATCATATCAAGTGTTGTTCCCGGGAAATAAGACGTGGTGATATAATCACTTCCGCCTTCCCCGAATTCTTTTAAAAGGCGGTTGATAAATGTCGATTTCCCTGTATTCGTACAGCCGACCACATACACGTCACGGCCGTTTCGGTGCTGCTCAATCGAATCGGCAAGCTCTTCAATGCCGTGTCCCTTCGCCGCTGAAATGAAGTGAACCTTTTTAGGATTCACTCCGCGGTCAGCCGCCTCTTTTTTCATCCAAAGCTCTAGTTTTCTTGGATTGACTGACTTTGGCAATAAGTCCAGCTTATTCCCTGCAAGCAAAATCGGATTGTTGCCGACAAGCTTCTGTATGTCCGGTACCCAGCTGCCGTTAAAATCAAAGATGTCCACAATCATGACAACAAGGGCACGTTCCTTGCTGATCGAAGACACGATTGTGCGGTAATCCTCATCCGTCAGCGATACATCCTGAATTTCATTATAATGCTTTAAACGAAAACAGCGCTGGCATATGGCCGTTTCCTTCAAAAGAGCTGAAGGAGGAGCATATCCAAGCGCTTCTTTATTTTCTGTTTGAATGTGGACGCCGCAGCCTGCACATTTAACGTTTTCCAAATCTTATTCCTCCCAGTGTATCATGCCGCGCTTCTTCATCCAGCCTAGGATGAGACGCTCCATTTTCCTGTTGAACCTTGTCCATAACCCATCTGTGCTCGCTACTGGAACGACAAGGATTGTATGAAGGCCCAGACGATTTCCGCCAAGCACATCTGTCAGCAGCTGGTCGCCAATCACGACAATTTCTTCTCTTTTCAGTTTCATGTCCTGTATCGCCCGCTTAAACGCTCTTGTCATTGGCTTACGCGCGCTGTAAATGAACGGAATGCCTACAGGATCAGAGAATGACCTCACGCGCTGCTGTGTATTGTTGGAAACAATCGTAATCAGGATGCCTTTTTCTTTTATAGAAGTAAACCATTCTATGAGCTCTGGTGTTGCTTCAGGCCTGTCCCATTCTACTAAAGTATTGTCCAGGTCTGTGATAATTCCTTTGACGCCTTTTTGCACGAGCATCTCTGGTGAGATATCAAAAATGGTCTTCACATGCTGTGCCGGCAGAAATTGTTTTAACATCTTAGCACCTCTTCACCTACTAATTCCACTCTATCTATAATACCAATAAAATAAGACTTCACAATCTCTTTTCGCTTGAAAAGTGCAGGATAAGCAAAAATCCAAAAAAGTTTTCGACAAAACGTTCGCCTCTTCTCTTTGTGGATAACTATATACACACTATACCATGCTTAATTTACAGAAAAATAAGAAGATATAAACAACTTACCCACAACTTATCCACCAAACACTGTGGATAAGCGAACGGTTGTTCCTCGTTTTGTTTCATGGTAGACTTTGGATACATCAAACAAACAACCTACATTTTATTCATAGAAGAGGTAATACAGAACGCCCAACGGTAATCTTTTGTTGCGAAAGAAAAACAGGAGGTGGACAAGCCGAACCTCGGCTGAACACATGGAAAAATTATCGGATGAGCTATTGATTGAATCGTATTTCAAAGCGAAAGAACTGAAACTAAGCAGCGACTTTATTTCATTAATTCAAAAAGAAATCGAGCGGCGCTCTCTTCACAAGCGAGTGATGCTCCCACTTATGTAAGCGGCCGGCAGCCGCTTATTTTTTTTGCTGTTTTTTCATTTGTTTGCGAAGCTCTCTGAACTTGGCAGGCGATGAATACACATCTGCTTTACTGTTCCACTGCGATTCTAAATTCTCCTTCACTTCAAGACAGATCTTGTTATGAATTTTTCTGTCATATGTGCGAAGCTTCAAGCCGACTTCATACCTGTCCTTCTTTTTGATGACTGCTGCCTGGCTTACAAATGGCAGCGAGACGGCATGCCTCTTGATTTGCTCAATATCTGTAAGAGGCATGTCCGAATTTTCAGCAGTCTGCTTCACTTGATAATAATTCCTCATCATAGAGGTAGGCTTATCGTTCACTGTTCTCTGCGGACTGCATGCTGTTATCATGAAGCTGATTACAATTAAGAATACCATTCTCACTTTATCATCACTCCTATCATTAGGTTAGCTAAAAAATGGGAATGATATTCAAGCAGGCTATCGTGCTCTCTTCCTTTTTCATTTGCCTATAACAGGCGTATTTGCTTACAATGAAAGAGATTGCTTGTTTGGTAAACGTAATTTCAAAAAGGAGGTTTGCCCGGAAATGCTGCTCTATTACATACTCGCCCCCTTTGCGGCGGCTGCTATATTTCCGCTTGTCTACTCTGCTAACCGGCGTCTCCATGCTGGATGGCTAGCCCTCTTCATTCCGGTAACGCTGTTTGTCTTATTCATTCAGAAACTGGACGTATTAATAAAAGGAGAAACGGTCTCTCAAACGGTGAGCTGGATTCCATCTCTTGATGTGAATCTGGACTTTTACCTGGACGGTCTTAGCATGCTGTTCGTTCTGCTCATCACAGGCATCGGAGCGCTAGTCGTCTTTTATTCCATCTATTATTTAGACCGTTCTGAGCAGCTTACGCATTTCTATGTGTACTTGCTTCTTTTTATGGGTTCCATGCTCGGCGTCGTGCTAAGTGATAACGTGTTCGTGCTATACACGTTTTGGGAGTTCACGAGCATCAGTTCTTTCTTGCTTATCGGGTTTTGGTATAAAAGAAAACGATCGGCTTACGGTGCCCAAAAATCCATGCTTATCACCGTAATGGGAGGACTGTCCCTGCTTGCCGGTCTGATTTTGCTTTCCATTATCACAGACACGGCGAGTATACGCGGCATGATTGCCGCTCAGGAGACCGTGCTTAACAGCAGCCTTTTCGTTCCAGCTCTTCTGCTTGTCATGATGGGTGCTTTTACAAAGTCTGCACAGTTTCCCTTTCACACATGGCTGCCGGATGCGATGGAAGCACCGACTCCCGTATCTGCCTATTTGCATTCAGCCACGATGGTAAAAGCAGGGCTATATTTGACTGCCCGCTTTTCGCTTATTTTCAGCGGTACAGATGTATTCTTCCTGCTAGTATCAGGAATTGGATTACTAACATTATGTGCCGGTTCGTTTCTTGCTTTACGACAGACCGATTTAAAAGGTGTTCTTGCGTATTCAACGATCAGCCAGCTTGGCATGATCATGGCGATGCTCGGTTTCGGTACAGGGGGAGCGGTACTTGCTGCCATCTTCCATATCTTCAACCATGCCACATTTAAAGGAAGCCTGTTTATGGTGGCAGGTATTGTAGACCATGAAACAGGTACGCGGGATATTCGCAAACTTGGCGGGTTGATGTCTCTCATGCCTGTTTCGGCGACGCTTGCCTTCATCGCTGCGTTTTCAATGGCAGGTGTGCCGCTTCCGATCTTGAACGGGTTTTTGAGCAAGGAAATGTTTTTCACATCATCCTTAAACATTAGCCAGACAACAGAGATTGCCTCTGCATTTACTCAGGTTGCACCTTATCTCGCTGTGTTTGGTAGCATCTTTACGTTTGTTTACTCCATGTATCTTGCATTTGGCACCTTTACAGGTAAAACCAGATTGGAGGAACTGCCGAAAAAGCCTCATGAAGCTCCGTTAGGAATGCTTGCGGCTCCGGCTGTTCTTGTCTTATTCGTTGTGGTGATTGGACTTTTGCCAAACTTGATTTCCAGACCTCTCCTAGCCCCTGCTGTGGATGCTGTAACAGGAGAGAAAGCTTCTGTTCATTTAAAATTCTGGCACGGCTTCGACACTCCGCTATATATGTCGCTTGCGGTTGTGGCACTTGGAACGCTGTTATTTCTTGCCTTAAAAAGGTGGCAGCCGCTATACAGCAGGATACCCGTTTATGCTTCAGCTGACCGGTTTTATAACATGCTGATTTCGATCCTGACAAATGGTTCACGGCAGTTGACCAGCGGGTATATGACCGGTTCACTACGGCTTTATACGGCTATCATCCTTGTTTTCTTAGCGGCTGCGACAAGCTGGTTTACGTGGCGGACAGACGGGTTCTTATTCTCAGCAAGCGATCTTGCACCTGTCACAGCACCTGAACTGATCACAGGATCTCTCATGCTTCTTGCTGCCATAGCAGCTTGTTTCATCACTCATCGAATTGCGGCAATCCTAGTCGTCGGTGTGGTCGGCTACGGATTGAGCCTTCTGTTTGTATTTTTCCGGGCACCAGACCTTGCCTTAACGCAGCTCGCTGTCGAAACCATCACCGTCGGGCTTTTCCTTTTATGCTTTAAGCATTTGCCTAAGCTAAATCAATCAGACAAAACGGCCGGAGAGAAGCTCATTGATTTATTGATTGCGATTATGACAGGCTGTACCTTAACCTTAATTGCGATTTCTGCTCACAGTTCGAAATGGTTCCGCACCATATCTGATTATTTTGTTGAGACATCCTATACGCTTGGCGGAGGCAAAAATATTGTGAACGTAATCCTTGTGGATATGCGCGGCCTGGATACCTTATTTGAAATAACCGTACTGGGTCTCGCGGCGATCGGGATATACATTATGATAAAATTCCGGACGAAAGGGGAATAAGACGCTGTGGAAATTCTCATGTGCATATTAGCTGGCTCTCTTTTCACGGCGGGGGTTTACCTGTTGCTGCAAAAAGAAATGCTGCGGATCATACTTGGGACAGCCCTCCTGTCGCACGGCGCTCACCTCTTCATCCTGACGATGGGAAAGCTGAACAGAGGAGCTCCTCCCGTTTTGGAAAAAACGATCAAGACATATACCGATCCGCTGCCTCAAGCCCTGATTCTGACTTCAATCGTCATCAGTTTTGGCGTGACAAGCTTTTTGCTTGTTCTTGCTTATCGTGCTTACCAGACGAATCAGACAGACAAAATGGATGAGCTGAAAGGATTGGAAGATGAGTAACTTAGTGATTATACCTATACTGCTGCCGCTATTTTCCGCGGTCCTTATGCTGTTATTCACGAAAAATATGAAGTTGACGAGAGCAGCAGCCGCCGCTGCTGTTCTGCTGAACACGGCTTACTCTGCTTTTTTAGTATGGAAAGTGTATAGTGAAACGCCCATTGTATTAGAAACCGGAGGATGGAAAGCTCCGTATGGGATTATCCTCGTAGCAGACTATTTATCTGTTTTGCTCGTGCTTGCGGCGAACATCGTCACAGCAGCTGCTGTTTTCTATTCGTTTCACACGCTTAATGAAAAGTTGCAGAAATTTTATTTTTATCCGCTCACTCTCCTCCTTCTTACAGGAGTTAGCGGAGCGTTCATAACAGGAGATTTGTTTAACTTATTCGTGTTCTTTGAAGTGCTGCTTATGGCTTCCTACGCACTGATCATCCTTGGCGGAACGAAGCAGCAATTTAGAGAATCCTTGAAATATATCATTTTAAACTTATTTTCTTCTATTCTTTTTGTCACGACGGTCTCTTTTCTTTATTCAGTGACTGGGACTGTGAACATGGCCCAGCTGGCACAGCGTGTGGCAGAGGTTGAGCAACAAGGCGTTTTAACAGGGATCGGCATCCTGCTGTTTGTGGTGTTTGCTACTAAAGGCGCCCTTTTTCCTCTATTCTTCTGGCTTCCCAGGTCATATATCGCTCCAGCGCCAGTCATTTCAGCGCTGTTTGGAGCGCTGCTGACAAAGGTCGGCATTTATTCTATATTGCGCGTGTTTTCGCTGATTTTTGTTCATAAGTTGGAATTGACGCATTCGTTCTTCCTAATTCTCGCTGCTTTAACAATGCTTGCTGGCGTGATCGGCGCGCTTTCCACACATAATGTGAAGCTGATCATCGCCTACAACATCCTTCCAGCCATCGGCTTTATGATGCTTGGGATCGGCACCTTTTCTGCAGAAGCACTGGCAGGCACCGTATACTACCTGCTCCATGACATGGGCATAAAGGCAGCCTTGTTTTTCCTTGTCGGCTTGCTCACGATGCATGCGGGCACATCTGATCTTCGGAAAATGGGAGGATACATTCACTCCGCGCCTGTGCTTGGGTGGATGTTCTTCTTATCATGTCTTGTGCTTGCAGGGCTTCCGCCGTTCAGCGGCTTTATCGGGAAACTGATTCTCCTGAAAAGTGCGATGCTTGAAGGGCATTATATTGTTTCAGGAATCGGCTTGTTTTCTAGTCTGCTCATCTTGTTTTCTGTGATTCGCATTTTTATTGGAGCCTTCTGGGGTGAGCACACGGCACCAAAGCAGCCTGTTCCAAAGACGGCGGCTGCCTCTGCCGGTGTCCTTTTGACCCTTGGCGTATTCATGGGGATTGGTGCAGAATGGATCTATCCTTGGATTCAAGTGACAGGTGACTGGCTGTACGATCCATCAGGCTATATCGACAGTGTACTAAAGGAGGGAACAGAATGACCTTTCAGCTGATTATCAATATCATCATCGGAATCGTGTGGATGTTCCTTTCTGAAAACTATACATTTGTCAGCTTTTTATGCGGCTTTGTTGTTGGGATCTTTCTGTTATATTTATTGAATCGATTCATTCCCGACTCGTTTTATTTCCGGTATGTGAATGCGATATTGTTCTTGATTTATCTTTTTATTAAAGAGCTGATACTAGCAAACATCGAAGTACTCAAGTGGGTGTACAAGCCGAAGCTCGATATGCAGCCGGGTATCATTGCCGTGCCGATCGACTTAAAGAGAAATTGGGAGATTACGCTATTAGCCAATCTGATCACACTTACACCCGGCACATTGTCCGTTGATATATCCCGCGACCAGCGATATATCTATATACATGCAATTGATCTGCCAGATGTCAATGATACGATTATGAGCATAAAGGATTCATTTGAAAAAGCGATACGGGAGGTGACAGGATGAGTGCATGGTTTGAAATGGTTCTATACAGCTGCCTTGTGCTGAATTGCCTGTCTGTCCTTCTTCTTGTCTACAGGGCCATCATCGGGCCGTCGAGTCCCGATCGGGCTATCGCACTCGACACAATCGGCATCCACTTGATTGCCATAACAGGAATCGTAGCAATCATGCTGAATTCCATTCATTTAAATGATGTGATTCTTTTGATCGGCATCTTAACGTTTATCGCGACAGTGGCCATCGCGAAATTTTTGGAAAAGGGTGTTATCATTGAAAGAGATCGTGATTAGCACTTTCCTGATTATTGGAACGTTCTTTATGGTTTCAGGCACGATCGGTGTGCTTCGCTTTCCGGACGTGTACTCACGCCTGCATGCAGCCACCAAGAGTGCTACGCTTGGTGTTTCCGGTGTCTTAATCGCCACATTTTTATATTTTCTCTTTGATAAGGGCATCTTCAGCGGCAAGCTCATACTTGGCATCTTGTTCGTCCTTTTGACGGCACCTGTCGGAGGGCACATGATTTCAAGGGCGGCTTACCGCAGCGGAGTGCCTTTATGGGAAAGAACAGCCTACAATCATTTAGAAGAAGAAGAAAAAAAGGAAGAGCGATTTTAACGTACTCTTCCTAAATTTTCAAATTTGACATATAATTGATGAAAAGAAAATCATTAAAAAGCAGAGCTCCTATTTTTACTCCGCAGCGTTCGCTTTTTTATGGTGGGGGAGTGATGGAATGTTTTTGATAGAAAGAGAGCGGATTGGGTCCACAATGAAAAAAATGAAAAGCCAGACAGCTAACGTCTTGACGCTGATCAACCTCTCGCTCGGTGCACTCGCATTAATGTTTATCGTACAAGATCACTTAAAGACTGGCTTTATACTCATTTTCCTTGCAGGGCTGTTCGACCGGTTTGACGGCATGGTTGCAAGAAAGATGAATATCGAATCAGAGTTTGGCAAACAGCTCGACTCCTTGTGTGATTTGATCTCGTTCGGCATCGCCCCAGCTCTCCTAATGCATGAAGCAGTGCTTCAGCAATTCGGCGTCCCTGGCGTGATCTTCAGCATCATCTTCATGGTGTGCGGCGCAATCCGCCTGGCTCGTTTCAACATTACGGAGTTTACAGGAGCGTTCGTCGGCATGCCGATAACCGCGGCAGGCTGCCTGCTCGGAATCAGCTACCTGACCGTAGATCTTATGCCTGCATTTTTGTTCATGTTCCTTATCTTAATGCTCTCATTCTTTATGATTAGCACCATTTCAATTAAAAAGCGATAATCACATAAAAAACCCCGCCATCGCGGGGTTTTTTCGTTTTTCTGTTGGAAACAGCTAGGGAATTCCCTTTATCTATGGAACACCCATTTGATCTATTATTTTGTCAGTTCAAGGAACTGCTCGACGTCTTGAGCGGCAAGCTTGATCCCCTTCAGCCAGAAATCTTGCTTCGTGATATCCACACCAAGGTGCTTTTGCGCAAGCTCTTCCACTTGCATTTTGCCTGTGTCGCGAAGCAGCTTGATGTATTTCTCTTCGAACGACGGTCCTTCTTGCTTCGCAACAGCGTAAATACCTGCTGAGAAAAGGAAACCAAACGTGTAAGGGAAGTTATAGAACGGCACATCTGTAATATAGAAATGAAGCTTTGAGGCCCAGAAGTACGGGTGGTACTCTGACAATTCACCGCAATATGCTTCTTTTTGTGCTTCTTCCATCAGCTCGCACAAACGAGCAGTCGAAAGCTGGCCGCTCTTTCTTTCTTCGTACATTCGTGTTTCAAACAAGAAGCGAGCATGAATGTTCATGAAGAATGCGACTGCACGCTGCGCTTTGTCTTCTAGCAGTGCCACTTTTTCTTCCTGTGACTTGGCGTTGTCAACTGCTGCATCCGAGACGATCAGCTCTGCAAAAGTAGAAGCCGTTTCAGCCACGTTCATGGCATATTTCGTTCCGAAATACGGAAGGTCCTTCAATACGTCCGAATGGAACGAATGGCCAAGTTCATGAGCCAGTGTCGACACGTTGCTTGGCGTGCCAGAGAACGTCATGAAAATGCGCGTTTCTTTCTTTGTCGGGAATCCTGTGCAGAATCCGCCTGGGCGCTTTCCTGGACGATCTTCCGCCTCGATCCAGCTCTCAATGAACGCTTTCTCTGAGAACAAGCTCATTTCAGGTGCGACACTTTTGAAATTTTCAACAATAAAGTTTGCCGCCTCATCGTAGTCCATTTTACTGTTCGCTTCGGATAGTGGAGCATCAATGTCATACCAAGCAAGCTTGTCGACACCAAGAATCTCCGCTTTACGCTGCAAATAAGAAACGAAAATGTCTTTTTGTGACTGGATCGCATCCCACATCGCATCGAGGGTTTCCTGCTGCATGCGGTTGATCGCTAGAGGCTCCTTCAAGACCGATTCCCATTCTCTATGCTTGTATACCGAATTACGAAAGCCTGCGATATGGTTCAAAGCACTCGCACAAAAATCGGCATCCTGCTCCCACGCTTTCGTGTAGCTTTCAAACGTCTCGCGTCGAACATTTCGATCGCCATGACCTAGACGGTTCTCCGCCTGACCGACAGACAGCTTCTCCTCTTTTCCTTCGTATGTAACCGGAATTTCCATCTTTCCGACCACTTGATCGTAAAGCGTCGACCACGCATGGTAGCCATCAACCGCTAGATCATTGATAAGCGCTTCCTTTCCAGCAGAGAGCTTCTCTTTCGCGTTGTTGCGCTTCTCATTTAAGTAGAAAGCAATGTGCTCATAGCGACCATCCTCCAATACCGCGTTCCACTCTTCGTCAGCTGTTTCCATCCACTTAATGCTAAGAGCAGACACTGCGTTAGAGAACACCGCATAAACCGCTTCAAGCTTCCCGCGCAGAGCAATCGCTTCTTTATCCTGTACATTCTGTGCGATCAAACAGCCAATAAACGCACCAGCCGTTGAAAGCTCAGCTGAAAAATTCTGCAGCTCATCCGTCAATGCTTGGAACGATTCAGCAGAGAACTCAAAATCATCCGCGTTCTTTTCGATTTCCACTGCTGTCTGCTGCAGCCACTCCATCTTTTCCAATAATTCAGGAGACGAGCTTCCTCCTTTAAACGCTGTATCTAAATTCCATGTTTGCTTCAAGCCTTGCAATAACATGACCATTCCCCCTGACACGTATTTTTCTATCTTTTCATATTATAAAAAATTTTCCAATAAAAATCGACTATAAAGTTTATTAAATTAGAATGTTTTCTTAACCATTGTTTCTTTAAGAGTTCAAAGAAGTGACTGATCTCCGTAACAGGCGCACGCGTATCCAGAGGGGGGATGGCGAAAAGCGCGGTTGGGCTCGTCCAGCCCCGACAAGCAAATGAGAAAGGGACCGAGAAGATCGCTTTTTGACTTATTGGGAACTGGCTCATTTGACCTCGAGGGACTAGCCGCCGCAGCTGGACAAACCGAAAAGCGGAGGCGGCTCGTTCAGTCCCGACCAGCAGAAGGTGAAGGGGCAAGGAAGGCGCTCTTTGCCTTACTGGACCATTCATCCTTCTGACTCGAGGGGCTAGCCGCCGCAGCTGGACAGGTGAGCCCATTTGTCGCTACGCGCCTTTAAATGGTCTCACCTGACCGCTTGTCCCTCAGGATAGGGAAGGCTATTTAACAAGTCATCGCACGAAGAAAATGTGCTGTTCATTTTCGAGGAGTCGGCACCTTTCACTCCGAATGAAGCATTCAAAGATGGTTTAGATAACTGAGTGGGTACGAACCATTCTATATTAAGTTGTAAGCCCTCCTCATAGACAGGTGCTTAAGTATCGTGTTTACTCCACAGAGGCAATCCATCATGTATTTGTTTGCAATTTCAATATTTTAAAGCATCAATCTCTGCAAAATAGCCTTTAATTACACTTGGGTAATTAAAGGGTCCAGTACGTTTCATAACCGCCCGAGTGTGCCAAACAAACAGCAAAACGCCCCTGACTCATCAGAGGCGTTTCACGTTCATTCCATTATTCCACAACGGAAATATAACAAAAATAAGCCAGCATCACCACAAACGAAACATACATAACGGTATTTTCCACTTCGTTCCCCCCTCGCCGACTATTTCATTCTCCCACTACTTCTTGATAGAACTCTCTTTATCCTTCATGCCCTGTCTAATCAGCTGTTAAACCTGTCTACAAGTTCTCTTTCGCCCGTCGGATCAGCTCTCTTACCATCCGTCCGCCGATCTCGCCTCCTATGATGCCTGCCTCTTTTGCTGTCAAGCCGCCATTCCCATCATCCTTCAACGGAATGCCTGCATCCTTCGCTACCTCATATTTCACCGTGTTTGGATTCGACAGGTCCACATTATAACCCGCGTTCTTCATCACTTCTGCTTTAAAGCGATCCAGCGCATCCCTCGCTTCTGGAACGATTGGTCTTCGTCTTTTAGCCATATTGCCACTCCTCCATTTTTCAGCCTTTCTTATATGTTCTCCGCGTTTATTGATTTCATGAAATAAGCACCTCCTCAACCAATGAGAAGGTGCTGCAATCATTATTTATTCTTTTCTCCCTGCTGGCGGCTGCGGTAGAATTCATGAAATAGTTTCATCAACGCGCGTTTTTCAATTCGTGACACATAGCTTCTGGAGATGCCGAGCATTTTGGCGATCTCGCGCTGTGTTTTTTCTTTTTTTAGATCAAGTCCGAATCGGCCGACGATCACTTCTTTCTCTCGGTCATCGAGCACGTGGATATAATCGTAAATCTTTTTCTTCTGCATCTTCAGCTGAATCGCATCTGCCACGTCTTCGGTATCCGCTTTCAGAACGTCGATCAAAGTGATTTCGTTTCCTTCTTTATCCGTCCCGATCGGGTCATGCAGCGACACGTCTTTTTTTGTCTTTTTCAGTGCCCTTAAATGCATAAGAATTTCGTTCTCGATACACCGTGCCGCATATGTCGCCAGCTTCGTCCCTTTGCCGCGAGAATAGCTTTCGATTGCCTTAATCAACCCGATGGTGCCGATGGAGATCAGATCTTCCGTGTCTTCACCTGTATTTTCAAACTTTTTACAAATGTGAGCAACCAAGCGCAGGTTATGTTCGATGAGCAGGCTCCGGGCGTGTTCATCGCCTTCTGCCATTTCCTTTAGATATTTTTTTTCATCGTTCTCTGATAGCGGCTGCGGGAAGGCGTTGTTTTTTACATACGATACGAAGAACATGAGCTCTTTAAAAAAATACGATAGTACAGCAAGCATCCCTGACATGGTCGCACCTCCAGTGAAAGTTCATCTCCTTATTTGTATGCGATGCTGGGCTTGGCAGGTGTCTGTACATGTATTAATTTCTATAGAGCAATGGAATGTGCCGATAAAGATGCTCCACTTTGTTTGTGGTGTTATAATTTATGCAACAATTTTAAACGACCGGGGTGAGTTATGGATTTTATTGCTTTAGACTTTGAGACAGCTAACAAAACAAGGGGCAGCGCATGCGCCATCGGCCTTGTAACCGTTGAAAAAGGTGAGATCACCGACAGCTTTTATTCCCTGATCAAGCCGAAGAACAATTGGTTTGATCCGTTTCATACGACCATTCACGGAATCACGAAAGAGGATGTGATGGACAGTCCTGAGTTTGATGAAGTATGGGAACAGGTTGCACCTTCTTTTCAAAAAAACATCATCATTGCCCATAACGCAAGCTTTGACATGAGTGTTCTACGGCATGCGTTCGCTGATTACAACATCGACTCGCCCACACTGGACTATTCGTGCAGCTTAATCGCCGCCCGTTCTGTCTGGCCGGAGCTTGGCAGCCACCGTTTGAACATACTGGCCAATCAGCTGCAGATTCCTTTTCAGCATCATGACGCGTTAGAAGATGCCAAGGTAGCGGCACATGTGATGCTGAACTGCTTCCAACACACGAACACGATGGACTTTGACCAGCTGCACTCACAGCTGAACATGACTTTAGGCAGAATACATAGCAACGGATACACACCCGCACGGGGAAAAAAAGTGAAAGTAAAATAACAGATAAAGCCGGCTCCTTCAAACTTGGAGACCGGCTTTTTTTTAGAACATGGATATGCGGTTTGTTTTTTCTTTCATATTTTCATACAAGCTTTTGATCCGCTTCTGGTCATTGTACTCGCTGTATGTCATCTCATTTTTCTTAAATGAAACGGTAATGGAAACAAATAATAAATTCAGTGTAAACATGTTCTTATCTCTCCCTTGATTGTTCTGTTTTTTTCATTCATGCCGTATCTTTCTCCAGTGTGAGCCATTGTAAAAGTGCAATGCTGATTAACATCGCTAAAACCTCCCTTTCTTTTCTAAGATATATAAAAAACGCCGCAGGAAAATCCATGCGGCGTTTGCTGTATGAAGACACAAAAAAGCCGCAGGGCATCAGCCTGCGGCGCTTTTTAACACATTAAAAAGACGTACTGCATCCACAGAAGACCGATGGGTTACTCTTATTTAGTTGGTTCGCTTCAGCTAAGATCAACATGTTAAACGGCCTCCTTCGTTCATTATTATACTCCATTCCAATTATACCCATAAATGGAATGTTTGTAAACTTCTTTTTCCTTACTTGTTCATTGTATGCAGCTCAATTCAAAGAATGACACCCAATTTCACTTAAAATTAAGAATGTGTACACTTTCACATACTTTGACTATAATATACGTGAAAGGGAGGTAACAACATGCTTCATCCTAAAGTCATTTATTACTCTACGCGGCCGATTTCGTTAACGGCCTCAATTATACCTGTGCTGTTTGGAACGATCCTTGCTTCTCAGTGGATTGACATCAGCTACTTCGTGTTGTTTTTAACTTTGCTGGGTGCGGTAAGCCTGCAATGCGGAACAAACCTTGTAAACGACTATTTTGACCACAAAAAAGGCGCAGACCTTCCTGGTTCGTTAAGTCCGTCCGGCGTTATCGACCGCGGAGAGATGACACCGCGCCAAGTGTATGTGACCGGCCTCGTCTTTTTTGCTATCAGCATCGTCTCAGGTCTTTATTTAACCGCACTAGCAGGGCTTGAAATTCTGTACATGGGTATCCCGGCACTGCTTGTCGGCTATTTCTACACGGCCACTCGCTTTGCGCTTGCATATAACGGTCTTGGCGAAATTGCGTCAGGCTCGATGCTCGGGATACTTGCGGTCGTCGGCTCGTATTTTACTCAAACACACATGATGAGTTTTGACGTGGCACTTGCCGCACTGCCGAACGCGTTCTTGGTTATGGCAATCTTACACGGTAACAACCTGCGCGATTTGGAGACCGATAAAAAAATCAACAAGATTACAATCGCTGGCTTGATCGGAAAAAAATGGGCCCGCTTCGAGTATTACTTCTTAATGATCGGGGCGTATGTGGCGCTCGCTCTACTTGTTGCAGAATTATTATTGCCCTATTGGAGTTTAATTGCCGCACTAACACTGCCTATCGCCGTAAAAGCGATCAACATTGTATCCTCAACATGGGAGCCGGAAAAGCTGAATGGTGTGCTTGGACTCACAGCCATGCTTCACCTCTCGTTCGGCGTGCTGCTTTGCATCGGAACATTGATTGGCGTGCAAATTTAACTTTCATCTTAAATAAACAGCCGGTTCAACGGCTGTTTATTTATGCGTTTAAAAGGCTCGTTATAAGAAACGATAGCCCGAAACTTAGTAAAAGAGAAATGACCCAGTCTCTCTTCGAAGTCATTTTTAACATGACATTCATAACGGCACTAATGCACAATACTAGTATAAAAACAAATAAAATAATCATAAACTTTTCCATCCATTGTCCTCCAATTCATTTCCATTTATCATAACACCCTTGTCTTTTGTCATCCACATTGAAAAAGAGACGCACCCGTGTAGAACAGAAGCGCCTCTTTCCTTTTTTTTATGCCGACTGCTTTATCACATTTTCGGTTACCCAGCGTTTGCCTTCTACAAGACGAGCTGTCATCATGCTGGCAACGTTATCACCTGTCGCATTTAACAATGTTGCCGGAGGATCGATGATCGTGCTGATCGCCGCAATAACCGGTAGCGCCTCTGGCGGAAAGCCAAATAATGAAAGGATCAGCATCTCGCCGATCATCCCGCCTTGCGGAATCGCACCCATCACCATGCCGACCAGAATCGCCGTTAACCCCACGAGCAGATACGTGTTAAAACCTGAGAAGTTCATATCAAACACACCGAACAAGAACGTGATCTTCAGCACACCGCCCATAACCGAACCGTCTTTATGAAGTGTGGCACCGAGCGGGATCGTTGTCTCGCTGATATCATCCGGCACGCCCATCTTTTTCGAGGCATCCAAGTTAACAGGAATTGATGCTGCACTCGAGCAAGTGGCAACCGACGTGATCGACGGCTGCAGCATGTTGCGCCAGAATAGAGAAACGCCTTTTTTGCCATTCGCAAGCATCGCGTATAGCGTGAAGAACACGACAAAATATAAAATGGCGAGCGGATAATAAAACAACACGGCTTTTAAATAAGAACCGATTAATGTTGGTCCGAATTCTCCGATCAATGCGGCAAAATAAGCACCCAATCCAATCGGCGCATAGTACATGATAATTTTCACAAGCTTCATCATCACTTCAGAACCCGCTTGGAGAAACACCGAGAACGGCCTTCCTTTCTCCCCAGCCATCGATGCAGCTAGTCCGACGAGTACCGAGAAAACGATAAGAGCGAGCATGTTTGATCGGCTGAACAACTCCATAAAATCAGGAACTGTAAGTGTCGCTGTAATCTGGTCCGCTATGCTTACCGCTTCTCCTGTTTCTTCCGGCTTCACAAGCTTGATTTTGACACCTTCCGACGGATCGAACACTTTGACCGCCGCCATCGTCACAACAGCTGTGATGATGCCGGTAAACAAGAACACGCCTAGCATGCTACCTAAAATACGGCCAAATCGTTTGGCGCTGCCCATCGAAGCGATCGCCGAACTGATTGAGAAGAACACGAGCGGAATCACGACCGTAAACATAAGGTTCAAGAACAAGTCACCAAGTGGCTTCAGCTTAGCCGCGTCCTCGCCCATCCCCCATCCTAACAGCGCCCCGCCTACGATGGCCGCGAGCAGCAGAAGAGAGAAGCGGTACGTTTTAAATAATTGTTTCATAACATTCTCCTTTATTATCACTCATTGTATGTATGACATTTCCTATTCTACCAAAATAATTCGATCGTTTGTTAAAAAAGGAAAACCGCAGACTAGGTAACGACTGCGGTACGTGAAAATTATAATTTACTGCTGCCATGGAAGAATACGAGAATCTGATATAGACCGGTCCGTTTCAATACACGGTAGCCTTTATCAGAAGAAGTGGCGACACCTTCATCATTCGGTCTGCAATAGCCGTTCACCTCGCATGTTCCATCGTCACGCAATAGAAGTTTGCCGAGAAGGCCTACGTTCACGCATTCTGATCTTAATCTCCGGGGGATGTATGTTTGATCAGGATTATAATCAGGATTAAGGACACGAGCAAACGCTTTTCGTTCTGGTATGATCTCTCTCCCTTTTTGAACCTTTTCCGCTGGCAATGTGACTTCTTCTTTTACAACTCGGCCCCACTCATCTTGCAAAAATTGGCCATGCCATTTCATCTCCTGGCTGTCACCTATTAAACTTGAAGTGGCACTGATAATCCCGAGAATATAGGAATCTGCTGAGTTTGCTTTCCGTACTTTCTCCCCGTCTGCCGTCACAAAATATCCCGGTTCTATCGATTGACCGTCCAGTGTTTCAAACATTTCGGCATAATCCGCTCCGCCTGGAACAAACGTGCCATCAACATACATATTTCCATCCGATGCAAGCCATTTCGCTCCAAGACCTGGGGTTACACTTGTTCCATTAGCAATAAACCAAGAGTAAGCTTCTGTAGCCGAACCGAATTGTCCCATAATATGAGCTCCTTCAAAGCCCGCGGTACTCGTTTGAGACCCTTCTGCGTGCGATACTATTCCAGATGCTATTGTGACAAAACCTTCTGCATGCGAACTAGCTCCGCTTGCTTCGGTCAAATTCCCTTCTGCATGTGCAGCAAAACCGCTTGCTTCAGTATCGAAACCTTCTGCATGTGAACCATCTCCGCTAGCTACGGTAGACTCACCCTCTGCATGTGAAAAATCTCCCAAAGCGCGAGGACCTCTTAAAAATAAAGAATATCCGCCTTCAGCATGTGCGGCAATACCACTCGCAATGGTACCCATTCCTTCTGCATGCGAAAAGGTTCCTAACGCTTGAGGTCCTGACAATTGTGTGATATCCGGCGTTCCACCTTCTGCGTGTGAACCAATACCGCTCGCAATGGTACCAATTCCTTCTGCATGGGAGCTGTCCCCTGTTGCACTATTAAAAGCTGGAAATCCATTAAGATCTCGATATCCGCCTTCTGTATGGGAAGCATCACCGCTTGCTGTATTTCCCAATCCCTCTGCATGTGCAGCCAATCCACTTGCAGTAGTCGTAACGCCTTCTGCATGTGAAAAATCACCTGTTGCTTGGGGTCCGGGTAAAGTGTTGAAATTCAACGTTCCCCCTTCGGCATGTGCAGCGAAACCGCTGGCCGTTGTGCCTATTCCTTCTGCGTGAGAGCCATCTCCACTCGCCACGTTAGGCGCCGTGTTTCCAATCTGATCAAAACCTCCGCCTTCTGCATGGGATGCTCTCCCGCTAGCCGAACTGAATTCCCCCTCAGCATGGGAAGCCTCTCCCGAACTAGATGTGCTATTGCCTTCTGAATGAGAGTATCTGCCGCCAGCGATTGTTCCTCCACCTTCTGAGTGGGCAGCTGGACCGTCCGCCTTTGTACTATATCTTTCAGCATGCGACGCATAGCCATTTGCTGTTGTTTGAAACCCTTCCGCATGTGCTGCTCCCTCGTTTGCAACTGTCAAATTTCCTTCGGCATGCGAAGCGCCAAAGTTAGCACTTGTTTGAACTCCCTCAGCATGCGAAGCGAATCCGCCCGCCGTCGTTCCCGATCCTTCCGCATGCGAAGCGAAACCGCTCGAAGTGGTATTCGATCCTTCCGCTTCTGAACAGCCTCCTGTTTCAGCCCGATTACATTCATCTGCCATATTCGCACCCCCCTACATACATCATCACCTCACTTTATTCAAGACAGGGCTTAATTCATGACAGAAATAAGAAAAGAGAAGGTTATCCCTTCCCCGCTTGAAACCCTGAATACAGTGTCATCCCGCCATCCGCGATCAGCGTAAGACCCGTTACATAGCTCGCTTCACTCGACGCGAGCCACGCTGCAGCCGCCGCGATTTCTTCCGGCTTCCCGATATAGCCCATTGGAATCAGATCGATAACACCTTTTTTCTTTTTCTCGTCTTTAAATTTTTCTGCGTTGATTGGTGTGTTGATCGCTCCGGGTGCAATGGAGTTGATTCGGATTTTTTTTGGTGCATATTCAAGTGCGAGCGTCTGCGTCATCAGCTTGATACCGCCCTTGCTCGCTGCATAATGAACAAAATGCGGCCATGGGATGATTTCATGAACGCTCGACATGTTAATGATGCTTCCTTGAATCTCGTTTTTTAGAAAGTAGGCAATAGATTCTCTGCATCCTAAAAATTGTCCGGTCAGGTTCGTTGAAATGACCTTATTCCAGTCATCGAGTGTAAGTTCATGTGAAGGCACTTCGTTCTCTATCCCCGCATTGTTGATCATCACGTCAAGTTGTCCAAAAGAGTCCACCGCTTCTTCGACGAGCGCTTTAATATCTTCTTCTTGTGTTACATCACCTCGTACACCGATTGCAACTCCGCCAAGATCTTTTATCTCATTGACCATTTCCTGTACAACGTTTTCTTGTTTCTCGCTATGAAAGTTTATGACGACGTTCGCTCCTTCACTGCCGAAACGAAGCGCACATGCCTTACCTAACCCGGTTGCCGCTCCTGTGATAATGACGGTCTTGCCAGAAAGATCTTTATACATGTAATTCGCTCCCTTTATTTTTTCGTATATCCAAGCAAGACACCGCCTGCTACGATTAGGACGAGCCCGATTATGATGAACAGCTTTTGCCTTTTTGACTTCTTTTCTTTTAATATAAAAATTCCGCCAAGCGTTGAGATCACGATGCCTGTCTGGGAAAGTGAAAAGCTCGTCGCGACACCAATCATCGGCAGACTCAGCAGCAGCGTGATGTTTCCTGTGCTCCATAAAAATCCAGTGAGGATGTTACGTACCGCAAACTTGTTCCAGGCAGAATGGCCGAGAGACAACATCATACCACCAAGCAGCATGCCGATCGCTTGTGGGAGTATAGCCTTCCAGCCGTCAATCTCGAACCATCTGATCAAGATCACATAGCCTACAAATCCGACAGTAGACACGAGCAGGACCGTCAGACCTTTTTTATAATTGCTGTCTTTACCTTGTTCATTCTTATCTTTAAGTGACGTGAACACTGCACCAGCTATAATGGCTGCGATCGAGATGACACCGATTAGAATCTCTCTGCTCGTTTCCCATTCTTTAAATATAAGTACACCGAAAAGCGTCGTCCCAAAAAGCTGCATGCCGGTAGATAATGGCACGATCTTGGAGACACCAAGATGATCGACACTCGCAAACTGGTTGCGTTGTCCAATCACCCAGAACAGACCGGATACGAGTCCGACTGCGAACGTTTCGCTGTCGAGCTTCGGCTGTGTAATAAAATAGGCCACAACAGCGAAAATAAGAGCGCCAAATGTCATGCCGAGCGTCTGGCTGTGCTCGTCACCTCCCAGTTTTTCGCTAAGAAGTACGATGCTCCCCCAGCAGACAGCGGTAACTAATGCAAGTATGATTCCCATGATGCAGCTCCTTTAATGACAGTTGACAATAGGTTTCCCTTAAAGCACAAAAAGAAACACCGCAAAGAGCAAGCCCTTTGCGGTGTCTGAAAAACCCTTATTCTTCGGCGTCACGAAGAATTTCTTTATATTTTTTTGCCGAGAAATACATAACCGAAGTAATCGCTAGCAGTGACAATGTGGACAGTCCGAGAAAAATGGAATCCATCGTGTCTCTTCCTTCCATAGGAAGAACAAGACCTAAATAAAGAAAGGCGCTTAAGCTTAATAAAATGATGCCAAAACGCTGATAATCGGCAACCTTTTGCTGAATCACATTCTTTTCATTTTGTGTCATGTCTATACCTCCTAACCCCTACTTATACACTAACATACTGAAGCAGGCGGCCTAGCAAGCAAATGTTTACAACTTTGTGACAAACAGCACAATGAGCTTTTTTGCTATAATTGTTAGGGTATTTGATGATTCCGCGAAACATCATATTTTCTTGCGTTTGAATTCTTGCTGCGTTGTCTCTCATGTTAGCAGGAAAATGTGAATACATTCACCTGTAACACATATACACCAAGCTTAGGTACTTTTGGATGTTCAGTTGCTAATAAAAGGGGTTTTATGAAAATAAAGGAGGTGCGACGCAAATAAAGAAAGAGGCTTTTTTAGTGATGCAAATAGATTTTTAAACATGCAAAAAAACAGTTAAGATCTGCAAATAAGTATGCCAGATTCACAAATAAACATAAACCTTCGAGAGCTGCAAACAAAATAAAACGGGTCCAAAAGTACCTGCTTAACATCACAAAAAATCCAGCTTAAATCACAAAAGGACGCCCCTCAACGGAGGAACGTCCTCATTAAAACGATATAACTTAAGACAATGCGTTTCTTAAATCTTCAATTAGGTCCTCAACATCTTCAATACCGACTGAAATACGAACTAAACCATCGACAATCCCGAGTTCAGCACGACGTTCTGCTGGTATAGAGGCGTGCGTCATGCGGGCAGGAACAGAGATCAAGCTCTCAACCGCACCAAGACTTTCTGCTAGCGTGAAGTATTTCACCTTCTTCAGCATCTGATCCGCTTTTTCCGCACTTCCGACATCAAACGAGACCATGCCACCGAAACCGCCAGATTGTTTTTTCGCGATATCATGCTGCGGGTGCGTTTCAAGTCCTGGATAATAAATCTTTCCGACTGCCGGATGGTCGTTCAAAAATTCAACGATTTTCTTTGTGCTGCTTTCATGTGCTTCCATACGAAGGCCGAGTGTCTTGATTCCGCGCATCAGCAGCCAAGAATCCTGCGGTCCAAGAACGCCGCCTGTTGAGTTCTGAACAAAATGAAACTCTTCGCCGAGTTTGTCGTCGTTCACAACCACTAGACCTGCGACAACGTCACTGTGGCCGCCGATGTATTTTGTCGCCGAGTGAAGGACGATATCCGCTCCAAGCTCGATCGGCGTCTGCCAATAAGGCGTGTTGAACGTGTTATCGACTACAAATAAGAGATTTTTTGATTTCGCCCACTGTGCTGCTGCTTCGATATCCGTTACCTTCAATAGCGGGTTCGTCGGTGTTTCCACGTATAGAGCTTTCGTGTTCGGCTGAAGTGCTTTTTCCACTTCGTTCAAGTCTGTTGTGTCAACGAACGTTGACTCGATGCCAAGGCGGTTAAGCACCTTCGTCATCACACGGTATGTGCCACCGTATACGTCGTCTGTTAAGATAACATGATCTCCAGCGTTAAAGAGCATCATAACAGCAGTAATTGCCGCCATTCCTGACCCGAAAGCGAAGCCGCGCTTGCCGCCCTCTAAGTCTTTGATCAGTTCTTCTAATGCATGACGTGTCGGGTTCCCCGTACGGGAATACTCAAAGCCTTTATGAACGCCGACTTCCTCCTGTTTGTACGTGCTTACCTGATAGATCGGGAAGGATACCGCTCCCGTTGTAGCATCTGACGGGATCCCGCCGTGGATGAGCTTTGTTTTGCGTTTCATGGTCACATTCCTCCCTCATAAATTTTCTTGCTTAAATACCGTTCTGAGCTGTCTGGAAACACCGTGACGATTGTCGAGCCGTCTGGTGCATTCTCAGCTTCAAGAAGAGCCGCGTGCAGTGCCGCTCCTGATGAACTTCCAACAAGAAGCCCCTCTTTTGCTGCCAGCTCTTTCACACGTGCGAACGCATCTGTGTCCATCACAGTATGGATCGCGTTAAAATGCTCTTTGTTCATATACTCCGGTAAAAATTCCATGCCAATGCCTTCTGTTTTATGCGGACCGGATTCTCCGCCGTTAAGAATCGAACCCTCAGGCTCGACGATGACCGTCTTCACATCTGGATTTTTTTCTTTTAAAAAGTTCGCTGTTCCCATGAACGTTCCGCCTGTTCCCGCACCTGCGACGAAAACATCGACCTTACCATCAAGGTCAGCCCAGATTTCCGGACCAAGTGTCTTGTAATAGGTCAATGGATTGGCAGGGTTCGAGAACTGTGCGGGAGTATACGAACCTGGGATTTCAGCGAGCAGTTCTTTTGTCTTTTCAATCGCGCCTTTGATGCCAAGCGCGGTCGGCGTGTTGATGATTTTTGCGCCTAGCGCCTTCATGAGCTCTTGCTTTTCAACGCTGAATTTTTCTGGAACGACGAAAATGACGGAAATGCCGCGGTTGATCGCAGCGAGCGCCACACCGATTCCCGTATTGCCGGCGGTCGGCTCGATTACCGTCCCGCCTTCCGCTAATTTCCCGGTGCGGAACGCTTCATCAAGCAGTTCCTGACCGAGACGGTCTTTGACGCTTCCGCCAGGATTCATGAACTCGAGTTTGGCGAAGAGTCTGACTCCCCGCTTCAAATCGAATTGCGTGATTTCCAAAAGCGGCGTGTTGCCGACAAGCTCATGCACATTGCGGTATACAGCCATACTTGTCCTCCCTACTCAGCAAAGACAACGTGCCATTCGCCGCGCTTGGCTAGCATGTTTTTCGCGATTTCTTTTGCGCCTTCTAAGCTGTGATTGGCAGCCCATCCGCACTGTATCTCGTTGCACGCCGGCACTTCTTCTGCTTTAAGCACATCGTTTAATGTTTTCTCTAGTACATCCAAAATTTCATCATAATTGTCATGGTTGATCACAGAAAGGTAAAAACCTGTCTGGCAACCCATTGGGCTGATGTCCACGACAGATGCATGGTGGTTGCGGATGTTTTCGGCCATCAAGTGCTCGATCGAATGAAGCCCGTCCATCGGCATATGCTCTTTGTTAGGCTGCGTGAAGCGGATGTCATACTTATGGATGACGTCTCCGTTTTTGCCTGTTGTTGTTCCCGCTAAGCGGATATAAGGTGCAGCTACTTTGGTATGATCAAGGTTAAAGCTTTCTACATTCATTTTCTTTGTCATGTTAATTCAGCTCCTCTAGGATCCGCTGAACGAGTTCAGCAGAGTTTTTTGACGCGGTTACTAAGAACTGGTCATACGATAGGCGAGCATCCTTGCCTGCGATGTCTGACAGTGAACGGATGATCACGAAAGGCTTTTTGAACTGATAGCATACTTGTGCGATCGCCGCTGCTTCCATCTCAGCAGCGAACAGCTCTGGAAACTTAGACCGGATAAAGTCAACGCGCTCATGGTCGCTCATGAAAGAATCTCCTGATGCGATGAGCCCTTTTGCCACTTGGATGCCTTCAATTTTCAGTGCCGCTCTTTCAGCCGCTGCTACTAAAGAGGCATCTGGCGTGTAAGACGCTGGCATCTGCGGAATCTGGCCGTATGCGTAGCCGAAAATTGTCGCATCTGCATCATGATGTGTCACGTCTGTGGAAATAACCACGTCTCCTACGTTAAGCGAAGATTCAAATCCTCCGGCTGATCCTGTGTTGATGATCACATCTGGTGCATAGAGCTGAATCATCAAAGTCGTACCGATCGCCGCGTTTACTTTTCCGATGCCTGACTTTAAAAGTACAACTTCTTTTCCGTGCAGCAAGCCGCTATGGAACTCACAGCCGGCAATCATTTGTTCTACCGGCTGTTCCATCTGGTCTCGCAAAATAACGACTTCTTCTTCCATTGCTCCGATAATGCCAATTTTCATCGTGTCAAATCTCCAATATTATTTTTTTACAGCTTCCATCAGCCACACGTATTCGTTCATTTTTGTGAACGATACAGAAAATCCATGCTTCGTGAACAGGCTCCGAAGGACCTCTAGTGTCGTATAATATTCTGTCTGAAGGTCTTTGAGTAAATTCATGAACCCTTGTTCTTGGACGATCGCATGGCGGCTCTTGCGGTCTTCATCATGAAGGTACGCTGTATCTGCAAATACAATCTTACCATTTTGTTCGAGCAGCTGGCTATAAAGCTCGATCGCTTTATCTTTTTCCTCATCAGTTAAATGGTGAAACGCGTATGTGCTGACGATCGTGCTGATCGGCGCGTCAATTTTAGGGAAGCTTAAGAAATCACCGTCAAAAAGGGTCAGATCGGGAAAACGAGCTTCAGTTTTCTTTCTCATTTCAGTCGAAGGCTCAATTCCAAAAACGGATAGACCTTTGCCTCGCAGCTTTTCTGTCAGGTTGCCGGTACCAACGCCGAACTCGAGCACATTGCCTGAAGATTTCGCGGCAACGGTATCTAGTATCACTTCATATTGATCAAATACCTCTTTATATTCAACATCATGCCCTGAAACCGTATCGTCATAAGAAGAAGCCCACTCGTCAAAAAGATCAATAAATTCCCTGCCCATTGTATTCACTCCAATATAATTTATATAATTCCTATCGTTATACTATGAATTAAAACGTTACATGTTCCAATTTATCATAAAATCAACACCAATTCAATTTTACAAGCCTCAAAAAAATGGCAGAAATGCTATATAATAATGAACAGCGTCCACGATGAATAGGAGGTGAAAAAATGGTGTTTATCACAGAACTGATACATGACAAAGTAGAATCCGCAGAAGCTTCCTCACTTAAAGAGCTGGAGAAAAAAGTGAACGATCTGATCGACATCAATAAAGCACTGATGCTAGAGGTGCACCATGTTTCACATCACGTGACACCGTCTCCAAAAGGGGTTCTATTATATAGTGCCCTGATCCACTTTAAAGCAAAAAACACGCCTGATTCTCAATGAATCAAGGCGTGTTTCTTTAGTTAGGGGTGACACTCGTCGGCTTCCATCCTTTTTCCGGAACCCATTGCAGCATCACTTCATATTTCGTGCCTTTTGACTTTGACTGAACTCGTCCGACAGAAGTATCTTCACTGCCGCCGTTCCCCAGCCAGAGAATCGTCATGTCTTCCGCAGGTATGGCCGTCGCATAAGAAAGGGCCGCCGTCATTTCTTTCCAGTCTTGAGAAGCATCATCGTACGTTTTTTGATGAGGTTCGCTTTGCGTTGTACCGATTGGCTCCCATGGCCCATCTGGCCCACCGCCTTCAGCTTGCTCCGGTTCTTGCTCTTCTTCAGGCTTCTGTTCTTCTTCAGGCTTCTCTTCTGCCGTATTATCTTCTGCTTTTTCATTCTCGGCTGCTTCTTGTTCTTCGCCGCTTTCCTTCTCGATAGCGGCTTTATCATCATTATTTTTTACGTTCTCATTTTTCGTCTTATTTTCTGAGACAAACAACCCCTCTTTCTCCTTTTCATCACTTCCGAACAGCAAATCGCCTGTAATGATAAGAATAAGGACAGCCACAATTCCTATGGCAATATTTAAAAAGCGGTTCTGTTTCCTTTTCTCTGTCCGCGTCTGATATCTTTTGTTACGGTCCATTGTTTTCCTCCTCTATACAAATGGCGCTTCTATTTTATCTATTTTAACACGCCTATACAATTCGGCAAAACATGACCCTTTTTCGTCCACCGTATCCATATTTTTAACGGGGAATGCTTTCTTGATCAAGCCGATAGGCACCGCGGACGATTGAGCCATATGCCTCGAGGACCTTGTTTTCCCTGCTATGCTTTAAGTCCACCACAACAAGCACGTATTGGGGAGCCTGAGCTGGAAAATAACCGGCGAACCATTTAACGTCATCCTTCTTCGCTTCTCTTTCTGCCGTGCCTGATTTGCCGGCGACCGCATAAGGCAGACCAGCGAGTGCATGCCCTGTTCCGTCTTCATCCGTTACAACATGCCTCAGCATATTCTGCAGCTGCATGTACGTATAGGATGAAAGCTTATCGTCTTCATGTGACTGTTGAGAGAAGCGGACGAGCTCAGCCCCATCAGAATAGAGGACTGCATCAGCTCCCTTTGCTTCAATGACTGGACCTCCTCTTGCGATGGAAGCCATCATGCTTGAAACAGCAAGAGGAGTGACTTTGACGTTTAGCTGTCCGATTGCCGTCTGAGAAATGGCAAGCCGCGAGCTTTTATCCTGTTTGTCAAGATTTCCCCAGATTTGTCCAGCTTCTTCTTCTGGAAAGTGACGAAATTCTTTATAGTGGTACACATCATCCGTCCAGCCTGCTGTCGGTGTCAATCCAAGTTTTCGAGAAAAATTTTCAAAATATAATGGGTCTTCTTTCATTACCTGTTGAGCCAGTAATCCAAACGCAGAATTGCAGCTTTGCGAAAAGCTTTTCAGTAAATCTAACCTCCCCAGCTCTCTTTCCGCTCGCTTTCCATAAATAGATTGGCTGCAGTCAAAGTGCTGCGCTAATCCAATATTCTTCTCAATCGCAGCCGCAGCGGTAACGATCTTGAATACAGAACCAGGAGAGTGAAGCTTAAGCATCTGGTTTTGAAAGTCTGGCTCAAACACACTCTCGGGGGTGAACACTGGACGTGAAACCATCGCCAGCACACTGTTTGTTTTCACATCCAGAAGCACCGCTCCGCCGTTATTGATTCCCGCGTCCGAGATGCTGTCTTCAGCTATTTTCTGCAGACGGCTGTTAAGCGTCGTTTTCACCTGCAGTGGATAAAGGGGATTATCTGGTGTTCGAAGCTTCACATCAAGTCCGAAAAGGGGCGAACCTGACCGGTCAACGTGATACACGTACTGCGATTCGCCTTCAGAAATTAAAAACGGGTCAAAAGCAGCCTGAAGACCGTTCTTCCCGGTTCTCGTCGATCGGCTGATCGTTCCTTTCTCCCACTTATCTCCATATCTCTTTTTCAGCAGGCTTACATCCTCACCGACTGCTCCAATAAAATGATTGGCGAACGTTTGCGGCTTTCTCAAACTTACCCATTGTGCATAAAGCCCTTCCACTTTCCATGAGTTCACCGTTTTCATTTCTTCCAATGAGATGGAACGTTCCATCTTCAGTGTAAATGGCTTTTTAGCTTTATGAAGCTGTCTTGTGATCTCGTGCTCTTCTATCTGCAGAAACCCGCTCAGCTTTCGTATGGTTTCTTTATTATTTTTTAGAAAAGGAAAAAGTACGATAGACAGCCGCTTATCGGCTGACAAACTGTTTCCCGCATTATCCAGCAGCAAGCCTCGCCCATCATGAAAGGTGAAGCTGTGTGTGCGCTGCTTCACACTTTCTTCTATTAAATTTACATTCTGCTCAGAAAACGAGTCTGCCGAAAATAACTGGATTTGCGCGAGCCGGACAATCAGCAGAACAATCAGCATCATCATAGCAAAACCGGTTGATTTAATACGTCTTTCCACGGTCCTCACCTCTACCACCATCTTGTCCGGTGAGTGACCCTTATAAACGGTAAGCGTTCACCTTGATCAAACGTGTGAACAAAAAAAAGCCCCATTCGCGGATTGGCAAATGGGGCTAATCATCCTTTATTTAACTTCTAAAATTCGGACGCTAATATCTCCGCCCGGGGTGTGTACAGAAACTTCATCTCCAGCTTTTTTGCCAAGCAGGCTTTTCGCCATAGGAGAGTCATTTGAAATTTTCCCTTCAAATGGATCGGCTTCTGCGCTTCCGACGATCATGTATGTTTCTTCATCGCCATCAGGCAGCTCTAGGAAACGCACCGATTTACCAATGGAAACGGTTCCGGAAGTGTCTTTGTTGTCTTCGATGATCACGGCATTGCGGACCATTTTTTCAAGCTGTGCAATGCGCGCTTCTACAAATGCCTGTTCGTCTTTAGCCGCATCATACTCAGAGTTCTCGGAAAGGTCACCGAAGCTGCGTGCAACTTTAATGCGCTCAACGACTTCTTTGCGCTTTTCCGTTTTTAAATATTCAAGCTCGTTTTCAAGCTTTTGCTTCCCTTCTTGGGTCATATAATGCTTTTTCTCATCTGACATTATTCGTTCACTCCTTCTGTTATTCAGTACCTTAATACGTTATATTTACCATTCCAAAACGATATGTATACAAAATGGACATCCTATCCCCATATTAGAATGTCAGGGTCGGATTGTCCATTCGTATTACCCTCATTCATTAAATCAAAGACTTCTCCTCAAGGATGGTCCCGATCTTTGTGACCATGAGATCAATGGCTACACGATTCTGGCCGCCTTCTGGGATGATGATGTCAGCATAACGCTTTGTCGGTTCGATGAACTGATTATGCATCGGGCGGACGACCGAAATATATTGATCAATGACCGAATCCAGTGTCCTTCCTCTGTCACGCATGTCGCGCACCAAACGGCGGATGATGCGGACGTCAGCATCGGTGTCAACAAACACTTTAATGTCCATCAAATCACGAAGGCGTTCGTCTTCAAGGATGAGAATACCTTCCAATATAATGACATCTTTAGCATCAACTGGAATAATTTTATCACTTCTTGTATGCGCTGTATAGTCGTATACCGGTTTTTCGATCGCCTGATATTGCTGAAGGTCATGAATGTGCTGAATCAACAGGTCATTGTCGAAAGCAAGAGGATGGTCGTAATTTGTGTTTAACCGTTCATCCATCGACTTTTCTGATTGATCTTTATAATAAGAGTCTTGCTCGATGATCAAAATAGACTGGTCAGCAAACTGGCGGTAGATTTCCTTCGCTACAGTTGTTTTCCCTGAACCCGATCCTCCGGCAACTCCGATAACAATTGGTTTCTTTCCCATGTTTCTTTCTCCTTCCAAACACTTGAAGCCTTTTACTTTAATTTCTTTTGATGCTGACCATCATACCGTCACCTATAGGAAGAAGGGATGAATGGAAGCCATCGTGGTTCATGATGTACTCGTTGAAAGCTCTTATTTTTTTAACTAAAGAACGGAGCCGCCTGCTTTCAAGGCCCTCTTCGTCCGCAACATACCCACGGAACATGACGTTATCGGTAATGACCATTCCTTTACTGCTGAGCATCTCCGTATACGCATCAAAAAACTTTTGATACTGTCCTTTCGCCGCATCAATAAAAATTACATCAAACGGTCCGTGCTGCTTTATATCATCATGCAGTTCGTTGGCATCGCCTAAAACTGCGGTGATTCTATGAGCAAGGCCAGCTTTTTTTATATTTTCAATCGCCGTAGTATATCGCTCTTCGTCCTTTTCAATCGTTACAATGCGTGTTTCAGGCAGGGCATCAGCCATTCTTATGCTTGAATATCCGATCGCGGTGCCTACTTCAAGAATCGACTTTGGCTGCTTGACTCTAAGCAGCTGCAGCAATGATTCTATCCCTACTAGCTCCATAATTGGCACATCATTCTTTTTCGCATACTGTTCCATTTCTTCAATGAGTGATGGCCGAGGAAGAATGAGGCTGCTGATATATTGTTCTTGCTGTTCATTTGAGACCAAAACGAGATCCCCCTTTACTTAACCGGTATATTGTAACACAAAACGCGCTGTTTATGCTCTCTCTTTTTTGAAGAAGAAAACTTGGCTGACGCCAAGCCATTCAGTCAGTCCTCATTGACCTTATACGATGTTCGTTAACTTTTTGACTGCGTCGATCTCCTTCATTGTTAAAAAGTTATCACTTCTGAGTACGATAAAAGGCTGTTAGCCATGCATTTGCATGACAAACAGCCCTCATTTTATTTCTTTTCGTTCCATTTATCCCATTCATCGCGGTATTTCTTGTATACAGCGTTATGTTCGGCAAGTGTTTTGGTATAGATCACTTCGCCGTTAGGACGGGCGTAAAAGAACAGAGCATCCATTTTTATCGGGTTAAGGGCCGCCTTGATGGATTCTTCTCCGGGTGAGGAGATGGGCCCGACAGGAATGCCTTTAACAAAGTACGTGTTATAAGGAGAAGCAAATTCTAGGTCCTTATAAAGCACTTGCACGGAGAAGTCTTTCCTCGCGTATTTAACGGTCGGATCGGAATCGAGTCTCATATCTTTTGAAAGTCTGTTATAAAAAACTCCTGATATCTTTCCACGGTCTTCATCACGCTGTGATTCTTCTTCAATAAGGGAGGCAAGTGTCACGATCTGAAAGGGGGTGTAAGAAGTCTTTTCCATTTCAGTACTGTATTTCCCAATCACTTCATCCGCCTTTTCCACCATTGTTTCAATAATGACCTTAGGATCCGGCTTTTTTTCCTCAAATTCATAGGTTGCAGGGAAAAGATAGCCTTCTAGCGGGTAGTACAGGTCTTTTTTATAAATGTCCTTACCGAGCACTGTATTCTTTTTCTCCAGTTCAGCAAGGAATGACGGATCTGACATCAACTTAAGCACATCTTCTTTTTTCATGCCTGTCTTTTCTGCAATGTGAGAAGCCGTTTCAGGAACATTCCAGCCTTCAGGAATTGTAATGGTAAAGCCCGGCTTTTTAAAGAGCTTGCCTTCCTTCAGCGCGCTAATGATCTGCTTTAAGTCCATGGATGGATTTAAGCTGTAGGAGCCTGCCTGAAAGTTGCTTTCATTTTTAATGCGGGCATACAGGTGAAAGAAGCTTGCGTTTTTAATCAGCCCTTTCTCTTCTAATGTCTGGCTGATCTCTTTAGTGGAAGAACCGATCGGAATAACAATCGATACGTCTTTCGTGCTGTCCGGGTCTGCAGGCTGCAGCAAGCTTTTGCCATAAAAATATAGGCCGATTGCCAATCCAGCTATAAGGAGCAGCAGTATAAAAACAACACCTAGAATAATTTTTTTGACTGATTTTTTTTTCTTTTCGTTTTGCGGCCCACTGATTGTGGACGTATGTAAATGGAGCAATCCTGTCTCCTCCTTCGCTCCCATTAGTATACTATATTCTTACTTTTGTTCACATAAAAAGTAATGAATTACAGCCTTTGGGTTGTATTGTATCTATTTGTTTAAAGGAGCTTAAGCAAACATCGTTTCAGACGCAAGCTTTCCGCGTGGTGTCAGCGAAAAGCAGAAAGGTTTTAGCATCTTCAGTTTTTTCTTTTTCATCTTGATTTTCATTGATAAAGTTGATGTGAAAATACGCCGACTCCTCGAAAAAGAAGTTCACTTTTTCTTCGTGCGATGTCTAGTTACACAACTTTCCTTATCCTGCGGGACGAGTGGGAAGATGAGACCTTACAATGGCGTAGCGACGAAAGGGCTCACCTCCCGCCCCGCGGAATGTGTGTGCCTGAAACGGAAATCAACTCCTTCTACGAATACTTAAAAGCTGCGAAGTGGCCTAAAATAAAAAGCCGGAGCATTCGCCCGGCTTTTGTTCATTATGATTGTTCTTTTCCGAAGTCTTCGTCGTCGAAGGTGTTAAGCATTTCTTCAACGATTTCCCACTCTTCGTCTGTTTCAAGCGGGAATAGGGCAAGATCGTCTTCGTCTTCATTTTCTTCGTAACGGAAAGGGAAAACTTCTACTTCGTCGCTGTCTTCTTCTTCTTCGGAGCTTGCAACTGGAATCGTGACCATGTAAGACTTTCCAGTAGAATCAACATCAAATTTAAACAGGACTTCAAACAGGTTTTCGTCACCGTTCTCGTCTGGAATAATAATGCGTTCGCGTTCTTCTTTTGCCATGTGTATCACCTCTAGATTATTTTACGCTATCGAGATAGCCTTGCAGTATGAGTGCTGCAGCCATTTTATCGATAACGCTCTTTCTTTTCTTGCGGCTGACGTCTGCTGAGATGAGAGTACGCTCCGCTGCTGCAGTTGTCAGACGCTCGTCCCACATCTTGACTGGAAGCTTCAGCTTTTCTTCTGTTTCCTTTGCAAAAAGCTGGCAGGCTTCTCCGCTCGGACCGATGCTGCCGTTCATGTTCTTTGGCAGTCCGACCACAATGGCCGTCACATCGTTTTGATCGGCAATCTCTTTGAGACGTTCAAACACCTCATCGTCAGGACGGCCAGGGCGGCGTCTTACTGTCTCCACGCCTTGTGCTGTCCATCCTAGTTCATCACTTAGAGCGACGCCGACCGTTTTTGTGCCGACATCAAGCCCCATCGTTCTTGGCATTAAAGGGACCCCTCTTTTTTCCTCGATAAATAAGATTTGACAAGCTCTTCAATAAGCTCGTCCCGCTCGAGTTTGCGGATCTTGGATCTGGCATCATTATGACGCGGAATATAGGCAGGATCACCTGACAGCAAGTAGCCGACGATCTGGTTAATCGGATTGTATCCTTTTTCCTGCAATGCATCATAAACAGAAAACAAGACATTTTCCACGTTTGCGTCGTACGAATCATCATTAAAGCTGAATTTCATCGTCTTGTCCATAGAACTCATTAGCCAGCACCTCTTCCCTAAGCTCTCCATCAACATTCCTTCATCAGGAAGCCTGATTTTCTTTATTGTACCTTAATAGTGTTGTGTTAGGAAACGGTTTTGATCATTTCGACTGCAGATTGTAGAGCCGCTTCCAGCTTTTTCGGGTCTTTTCCGCCTGCCTGAGCCATGTCCGGACGGCCTCCGCCTCCGCCTCCGCACTCTGTCGCAACGATCTTCACTAGATTTCCTGCATGATGTCCCTGATTGATCAAATCTTTCGTCACACCAGCCACAATGTTCACTTTTTCATTATTAACCGCACCTAGAATTACAATTCCGCTTTCAAGTTTGTTTTTCAGGTCATCCACTATAGCACGCAATGCGTTCATATCAGCAGCGTTCACTTTTTTCGCGATAACGGAAACACCGTTAATCTCCGTTTTTGCATCAAGCAAACTTCCTGCTTCCATGCTGCCAAGCTTGGATGCAAGGGATTCTTTCTCTCTTTGAGCATCTTTCAGCTGAATTTGAAGTGACTCTACTTTTTGCGGCACATCTTTCAAGTTAGACTTGAGCAATGAAGCGGTATCCTTTAACAGCTGAATCTGTTCTTTCATGACACGGTATGCCCCTTGGCCTGTTACCGCTTCGATCCTGCGTGTTCCAGCACCGATGCCAGACTCTGCAACAATCTTGAATAAGCCGATTTCAGCCGTATTGTTCACGTGGCATCCTCCGCAAAGTTCCAGGCTGTAATCTCCCACTTTGACCACACGCACGATGTCACCGTATTTCTCTCCGAAAAGTGCCATCGCTCCCATTTCCTTGGCTTCAGCGATCGGCTTAAGCATCTTGTCTACCGTGATGTTCTGCCAGATTTTTTCGTTTACAATCGTTTCGATCTCTTCTAGCTCTTCTGATGAGATCGAGCCGAAGTGTGAGAAATCAAAGCGCAGGCGTCCTGCTTGCACGAGCGATCCTGCCTGATTAACGTGGGTGCCTAAAACATCTTTCAATGCTTGGTGAAGAAGATGAGTTGCTGTATGGTTCTTGATTACGGAAGCTCTTGTTTTCGCGTCAACTTCTGATGAAACAGCTGCACCTTTTTCAAGTACGCCTTTTTTCACGATCACGCTGTGAAGGTTCTGGCCGTTTGGCGCTTTTTGTACATCCTTAACGAACAGCGTCAAGCTTTCGTTTGATATCGTTCCTTGGTCTGCAATCTGGCCGCCGCTTTCTGCGTAAAAAGGTGTCTGGCTTAACATAATCTGCGCCTCGTCGCCTTCTTGCACCATTTCTGCCCTCTCGCCGTTCTGGAACACTTCTAGGATTTCCCCTTGTGAGGTTAGTGACTCATATCCAACAAACTCACTTACGGCTGTTACTTCGCTTAGAACGCCAGCTTGCACCTGCATGCTCCCGACATCCTGGCGCGCTGATCGAGCGCGTTCACGCTGTGCTTCCATCTCTTTGCCGAAACCGTCGATGTCAACTGTCATTTCGTGTTCTTGCGCGTACTCTTCTGTAAGTTCAATCGGGAAGCCGAACGTGTCATACAGTTTAAAAGCATCTGCACCTGAAATGACCGTGCTGCCCTTTTTTCGTTCAGAAGCGATCACTTCCTCTAAAATCGCAAGTCCATCGTTAATCGTTTCATGGAAGCGCTCTTCTTCATTTTTCACCACTTTTTGAATGAACGGCACTTTTTCTGTCACTTCTGGATAGAAGTCCCTCATGATCTCCGCCACAACGGGAACGAGCTCGTACATGAACGGACGATGAAGGTTAATTTTCTTCGCGAAACGGATGGCACGGCGAATCAGTCTGCGAAGGATATAGCCTCGTCCTTCGTTCGAAGGCAGTGCATTGTCACCTACTGCAAAGGAAACGGTGCGGATATGGTCAGCGATTACTTTGAACGCTGTGTCCTTTTCCCCATCCATTCCGTATTCCGCTCCTGAAAGCTTTTCTGTCGCTTGAATGATCGGCATGAACAGGTCTGTGTCAAAATTTGTGCGTGCATCCTGGATGACGGACACCATACGTTCCAGCCCCATGCCTGTATCAATGTTTTTCTTCGGCAGCGGTGTGTACGTGCCGTCCGGATTATGGTTGAACTGTGAGAACACGAGGTTCCAAATTTCTAGGTAGCGCTCGTTCTCACCGCCTGGGTACAGCTCTGGATCCTGCGGGTCGTTACCATAGGACTCACCGCGGTCGTAGAAAATTTCCGTGTTTGGTCCGCTTGGGCCTTCACCAATATCCCAGAAGTTCCCTTCTAGCCGGATGATTCGCTCCTCAGACAATCCGACTTTTTCCATCCAAATGTCAAAAGCCTCGTTATCTTCGGGATGAATGGTAACGGATAGTTTATCAGGATCAAATCCAATCCATTCTGGGCTTGTCAAGAACTCCCATGCCCAAAGAATCGCTTCTTCCTTAAAGTAATCTCCGATTGAAAAGTTTCCGAGCATCTCGAAGAACGTGTGATGGCGGGCCGTGATTCCTACATTTTCAATATCATTCGTACGGATCGACTTTTGTGCGTTTGTGATGCGGGGGTTTTCCGGAATGACACGTCCGTCAAAATATTTTTTCAGTGTTGCCACACCGCTGTTGATCCAAAGCAGAGATGGATCTTCATAAGGCACGAGCGAAGCACTCGGCTCAATGTTATGTCCTTTTTTCTCGAAGAAATCGAGGAATAGCTGTCTGACTTGAGCGGATGATAAATTTTTCATGATTCTTTCTCCTTTGTCCTAAATGATTTATGGTATTTAAAAAGCTGCAAAATAAAAAACTCCCGTCCCTAAAACAGGGACGAGAGAGAGCATTCACGCGGTACCACCCTGGTTACAGCCATATGATGAGCTGTCACCTTGATTTAGCCTTAACGCGGCAGACGGCAGGTATTAGCTGCACTCAGGAGTAGCTTTCAGACGTTATTTCAAGAGCGCCTTTCAGCCTGGGGCGCTTTCTCTATGCATGAAATAAAACGGCTTACTTTATCTCCATCATCGAATTTATGTATCCTTTTAAAGTATAAGTTGTTTTATTTTAGCTTGTCAACGGTTTGGTGATGTGACCGAAAATCTCTTATATGAAGAATGACTACTTTTGCAACCGCCAGGACTGGAACAGCTGCGATCATTCCGATGATTCCTCCCAGTTCTCCGCCTAGGAGTAAGGCGAAAATAATAAATGCAGGATGAATATGAACGTTTCTTCCGACGATCAGCGGGCCGAGTATGTTTCCTTCAATAAACTGGAGCAGCAGCATAATGGCAGCAGCGATCCAAACCATTTTCCATGACACAGTAAAGGCAAGGAACAATACAGGAATCGCCCCGATGATCGGTCCGAAGTAGGGGATAACATCGGTCACGGCAATAAACAGACCGAGCAGAATCGGGTATGGCATATCGATGATCCATAAGGCAGTGGCAGCTGCAGCTCCCAATATCGCACCAACAAGCACCTGCCCTCTAATATACCCGCCAAGTGACACATCGATATCATGAAGCAATGAACCGCCTTCTCTTCTCCATCGTTTTGGAGTGATATACCAGAGCCCTCTTCTCATCTTTTCAAAATCATTTAAAAAATAAAAGACCAAAAACGGGGTCACAAGAAAGACAAAAAAGTAGTCCAGCAATGTTCTCACCGCAAGAATGGCTCCTGCCAGAGCAGATTGTGCCTTTATTTCCATGTTAGATATGGCCCCGTCAATTTTGGTATGCATGGCATATGGCAGCCGTGATGTATGGTGGTCCACTTCAATTAACACACTTTTATACAGCCTCGCAATTTCCGGGATATTGCTCATCAAAGATTTCAACTGCTGTATCACATGAGGTATTCCAGCAACAAGCGCCCACCCTGTTCCACCAAAAAATAAGAGGTATATGATAAGAATAGCAATAAATCGCGGGAGACCTTTCTTGTGCAGCGCTTCAACGACTGGATGAAGCAAGTATGTAATAAGAGCAGCAAGAAGAAAGGGAATGAGGACATTTTTTAAAGCCAAGACTACAGGCCGGTAAATGGGATAGAGCTTCATCAGCATGTATCCGCATAATAATATCAGCAGCAAAAATATTAAAAAATATGTCCATCTGGCCAATTTTTCTTTCTGCATAATCTCACCTCTCACGGTTAGCTTTTGCAGATAACAGAATATCATTCTGCCAGGCAAGATGAAGGTGGCCTGCCATAACAGCAGGCCACCTCATTATTTCTTTAATAGATCGCTTTGGCGATTTTTTTTCGCATCTTCTTTATTGACTTGGACCGCCACATTTCATCGGCCATCATCATCATACCCATGCCGCTCGAGCTTTTCTTCTTTTTCATCGCAAAAGCTGCGGCACCGATACCTAATGCTAGCAGCGAATTAAAAGATCGGTTCATTCGTCTCACCGCCTTTATTTACTGAGCTTCTGCATCCAAATCAATGGCCAAATCACTTTCTTCAAACAAATCATCTAGAGACGTCAGTGATCCATCTGCCTCTACTTGATGGAGCGCAAGCTTTCCTTTTTGGATGGAAAGCTCAATAAAGCAGTTCCAGCAATAATATTGATTCACGCCGATTTTCCCAATATCCTTCCGCTTGCAGTTTGGACAGACCACGCCATTTTCCTCCTATTGGCCGAAGAACGATTCTCCATTGATCTCACAAGGCGCATTTTCATAAAGCGCTGTTCGGCCGTGCCGCATATCAGAGAAGAATCCTTCTGTTGTTTCAACTGCTACAATCCTGTCCAGATCATCTGTAAAATATACATCAGTGATTAACGCATCCAGGTCGAATTGATTCGTAACAGACTGGCCAAGTACATGTCTAGGCTTATGGCATACTGTCCATAAATGGTTCACTGCAGCGTCGTGGGATCGCTGCTCTGTATCACTATCAGAGCCGCCTGCTGGGTAAAATCGGCACCTGGTCCACTGATGGCGCTTCGCCAAAAAACCGTGGACTTTTCCGTTGCAGTCAAAGAAAACATCTTTCACAATAACGGATAACCCCGTGTTTTTGTCTTTGAACCGCGAACCTGTTATAACTGAAAATGTCCGCAAAGTCATCCCGCCTTTCCGAACATTTTTAGTGTAACTCATATGCTTTTTTTCATTACAGAAACCTTTTCCACTTCTTCCATATATGCAGTCAAGAGCCTTTCACTTAAGCCCGAATATCTCCGTTCATCTTCACTTCTCGTCACAGCCCATTCAAAGGCTTCCTGTTCTCCGCAAAGGATTAAATATTCCTTGCTCCTCGTGATCGCCGTATAGATCAAATTTCGTTTAAGCATCCGGTAATAGCTTTTCAGGACAGGGAGGACGACAATTGGATATTCGCTGCCTTGCGATTTATGGATCGAACAGCAATAAGCGTGTGTAAAGTGAGAAAACTCACTTCGTTTAAACGTCACTTCTACCTCATCAAAAGCAATGACGACTTGATCTTCTTTTTCTTTATTTTCTTTTGCGTAAAAGATGGCAACAATCTCGCCCATATCACCGTTGTATATTTGGTCCTCCGGCTGGTTGACGAGCTGCAGCACTTTGTCACCCGTACGGTACTCATTGTCACCGCTTTGAATTTTTCTTTTCTTTCCGTTATCCGGATTAAAGAGGTTCTGCAGCTCCTTGTTCAGCCTGTCAATTCCTGCATTCCCACGGTACATTGGTGCGAGCACCTGAACATCCTTCGCTTTAAACCCTTTATTAAGGGCTCCTCTGCATACTTGCAAGACACTTTCCACCGCATGATCAGCATTTGTCCTGAAAAATCTGCGATCTTTCTGGGGTTCTAATAAATCAGGCGGAATACGGCCGTTCTTCATGCTATGTGCCAGCTGGATGATGGATGAATCTTGTGACTGCCGGTAAATATCTACGAGTGTCACTTTTGGAATAAAATCAAGAGAAAGAATATCTCTTAGCACCTGCCCTGGCCCAACGGAAGGCAGCTGATCTTCATCTCCGACAAACAGCAGCTGCATTCCTTTTGGCACTGCCTTTAACAGGGCATGTGCAAGCCATATATCCACCATCGAACTTTCATCGATAATCAGCAGTCTTCCTTCGATCGGCTCATCATCGTTTTTTTCAAAATGTGACCCTTTCCATCCTAGTAGACGGTGAATTGTCACAGCCGGTATGCCCGTCGATTCTTTCATCCTTTTTGCAGCGCGTCCTGTCGGTGCAACCAGGAGGATGGGATACGGCTTTCCTTGCCTGTAATCTGCCGGGTCCAGACTGACACCGTGGAGTTCGCCATACATCTCAACGATTCCCTTTATAACAGTCGTCTTTCCCGTACCTGGACCGCCAGTCAGAATCATGACCGATGAATGAAGCGCCGTGTGTACAGCTTGTTTTTGTGACGGAGCGTATGTAATACCTAGCCTTTTTTCGGTTTCTTTCAATATTTCTTGAAAATCGTCTTCCTTGAACGCTTTTTCATACTGTTTATCACATGCAAGCTGAGCGATTTTGCTGGCTACCTTCACTTCCGCGTGATAAAGAGAAGGATGATACACTTTTTCTTCTATCACCATCAGCTTTTGTTCCTCTGACATGTTCTGGAGCTCACGAAATATCGTCATTTCATCCACTGTCGAAGTTCCCGAAGCCAAAAGCTTTTTCACTTCAGAAAGCAGCATTTCAGACGGAAGGTACGTATGACCTGCATCGTTCCCCATTTCTTTTAAAACAAACAAGCATGCTGCCTGAATACGATCAGGATGGTCATTGCCCATGCCGAGTCCGCGCCCGATTTCATCGGCGCGCTGAAATCCGATGCCATCCACATCCTCTATAAGCCGGTACGGCTCATGTCTTAACACATGGACAGCCTGTTCTTTATACGCTTGATAAATTTTCGATGAAAGCTGCGGGCCGATGCCATAAGGGTGAAGAAGTACCATCACCTGTTCGAGACCCTGGTTCTCTAAAAGCGATGCATAAAGCGATTTTGCCTGATCTTCAGACAGCTTCGGCACTTCACTCAACCTTTCGGGCCTCTCAAGCAAAATTTCGATCGCGTCGCTGCCTAAAACATCCACGATCTGCTCTGCTGTCTTTTTCCCGATTCCTTTAAACAAGTCACTCGATAAATATTGAACGACTCCTTCTTTTGTTTTCGGGTATTCTTTACGAAAATGGGTGATCTCGTACTGCTTTCCATATTTCGCATGTTCTTTAAATTTCCCGAAAAACACATACGGGCTGTCTTGAGAAAGCGGAGGCAAAAGTCCGGTTATTACGGCTTCTTTTTCATCATAATTCTCATTCGTTTTTTGCACGCGGATGCGCGCGACCGTATACAGTGTTTCACTGTTATAGTAAATGTTGTGGATGAAGGTTCCTTTGATATAGCGGCTTTCTTCATCGTTTAATAAAAAGGAAGGCTGCTCATTCATGCTTTTCCCTCTTGTTGTCTAAGTTTCTCCTGCATGTTCTTCTTTCCGTTGCCAGCCAGATAATGGTCAGGCCGGATGGAGAGAGCCTGCTCAAAACTTAGCAGGGCATCTTCATGTTTATCAAAATACGCCTGACACACTCCTAGGTTGTAGAAGGCATCACTGTGGTTACGATCTATCTCTGTCACACTTGTAAAAACAGATTCTGCTTCCCCTACATGCTGCAAGTTAGCGAGACAGAGCCCGTACTGAAAGAGCGCCTCGCTGTCACTTGAATTCAGTTCGCTTGCGCGGAGAAGAAAGGGGAGCGCACGCAGCGCATTGTCACTATGCATATAGCTCATTCCAGCCATGAAGAGCGTGTCCGCATCTTCTGGACTTCGGCTCAACGCCTGCTGAAACAAATAGGCGGCTTCGCTGTATTTTTCTGCTTTATAGCAGGAGACACCGGCACCGTAAAATGCTGCTGCCGCATCCGGGTTCAGCTCTAGCGCCTTTTGAAAGAACACGATCGCTTTGTCGTGTTCATGAACAGTGGAAAGCAGATTTCCGAAGTTGATGTAATGCACCGGGTTGTCCGGTTCTTGTTGTATGTTTTGTTCCAGTTCGCGCGCCGCTTCCTGAAACTTTCCTTTATTCAAATAGTCCATTCCTTTGTCCATTGGGATCCTCCTGGTACACAACGATTCTAAGGTTATTTTAACATACACATTTACCAGCGACTCATGCTTGCGCATTTTAGTAATCAAGAAGTGTTGCTCTCCGTTTCAGGCGCACGCTTTCCGCAGGGTGAGCGGTGAGCCCCTTCGTCGCACGCGCCATTGAAGGGTCTCACCTTCTCACTCATCCTGCAGGATAAGGATGGCAACACAGCAAGACATCGCACGAAGAAAATGTGTTTTTCATTTTCGAGGAGTCAGCGCCTTTCACTACGATCAACTAACTCGATGATGAACTCAGGTCGATTATGTGAATGTGAAAAATTCTTACCAAATCACAATAAATCTGCTTGGCCTTAAAAGGCAAAATGAATGATAATCAATTAACATTCCTAAAAACCTAAAAAAAGAACGAGCGGTTTGCTCGTTCTTAGAGGTATGGGATGGGTTTTTCGTTTTTGTATACGGTGTCTATGGTTGCTCCGCCGAGGCATATGTCGCCGTTGTAGAAGACGACAGCTTGTCCTGGGGTGATGGCGCGCTGTGGTTCGTCGAATACGACGGTCAGCGTTTTCTCTTCGTTGACTTTTACGGTTACGCCCATATCCGGCTGGCGGTAGCGGAACTTTGCTGTGCATTTGAATTCAGATGGCACCTCTTTGCCGGAAACCCAGCTTGGTTTTACCGCGGTTAAGCTTTCAGAATACAACGCATCGTGATGGAAACCTTGTTCAACGTACAGTACGTTTTGCTCCAGATTTTTTCCGACAACAAACCACGGATCACCGCTGCCGCCAATGCCTAGGCCATGACGCTGGCCGATCGTGTAATACATCAGGCCATCATGCTTGCCTTTCACTTCGCCTTCAAGTGTCTGCATTTCGCCTGGTTTAGCAGGCAGGTAGTTGCTTAAGAATTCTTTAAAATCACGTTCACCGATAAAACAGATGCCCGTTGAATCCTTTTTCGATGCTGTAGCAAGGCCAGCCTCTTGAGCGATTCTTCGAAGTTCAGGCTTTGTCAGTTCTCCGATCGGGAACATCACACGCGCCATCTGCTCTTGTGATAGCTGGTTCAGAAAATATGTTTGATCTTTGTTCGTATCCACTCCGCGAAGCATCTGAACTTCTTCACCGTTAAAGGCTGCACGAGCGTAATGTCCCGTCGCGACGAAATCGGCACCTAAGGCAAGTGCGTGATCCAGGAACGCTTTGAACTTAATTTCTTTGTTGCACATCACGTCCGGGTTAGGCGTCCGGCCCGCTTTATATTCTTCTAGGAAATAAGTGAATACTTTATCCCAATATTCTTTTTCAAAGTTTACCGCATAATACGGAATGCCGATCTGGTTGCAGACCGCAATCACGTCATTATAATCTTCAGTTGCCGTACAAACTCCGAATTCGTCCGTGTCATCCCAGTTTTTCATGAAAATGCCGATCACATCATATCCTGCCTGTTTTAAAAGCAGAGCAGCTACGGAAGAATCAACGCCTCCGCTCATGCCGATCACAACACGGGTCTCTTCAGGAGTCTTTCCGTTCAATCTTGTATGCATTAAGAACACCCCCTGTACACAGCATATGAAGAATAGTGTACATTATTTTCGCAGACGTTTCACGATTTTTGCTGTCTCGTCAGCTGCCTTTTTTATCTCGCTTTCTGTATTTCCATATCCGAAGCTGAAACGTACGGCCGATTTCGTACGTTCATTCGTTCCGTACATAGCTGTCAGGACGTGCGAAGGCTCCATCGAACCTGCCGTGCATGCCGATCCGCTCGATACAGCGATGCCCGCTATATCCAGGCTTACAAGAAGCACTTCCGTTTTCACGCCAACAAAACTGACGTTGAGCACATGAGGAAGAACGTGCTCGAAGCTTCCGTTGTATAGAAATTCCACTTCGTTCTCTCTCAGCTCATTCATCAGCAGTTCCCTAAACCTGAGGTATGTTTCTGCACGATCTTGCTTTTGCGCCACCATCAGTTCAATCGCCTTCTTAAAGCCGGCGATGCCAGCGGTGTTTTCCGTTCCCGCTCGCCGTTTCCGCTCCTGCTCGCCGCCAAACGCGAGCGGAGATAGTTTCACACCCTCTTTTACATATAAAAAGCCCGTTCCGTTTGGCGCGTTAATTTTATGACCCGAAACACTGAGCAAGTCAACGCCAAGTTCGTTCACATCCAGGTCAGCGAGACCGTATGCCTGAACCGCATCACTGTGAAAATAAGCAGGATGATCTTTTAATAAAATTCCTATTTCTTTTATATCCTGAACGGTTCCTGTCTCATTGTTTCCGTACATGATCGAAACGAGAATCGTATCTTCACGCAATGATGCACGCAGCTCATCCATTGAAATGCGGCCTTCTTCATCCGTATTCAAATAAGTGACCTCAAAGTCTCTGTTCTCCAGTTCACCGCACGCATGCAGGACAGCATGATGCTCTGCGGCTGTGGTGATCACATGACGGCCATCTGTCTGACGGGCGGTAGCGGCTCCGATAACGGCCATATTATCCGCTTCTGTTCCTCCGCTCGTGAAGATGATCTCGTTCGGCCTTGCATTGATGCTTTTGGCACAAACGATTCTCGCTTCATCCAGCAGCTTTCTCGCATCTCTGCCGTAGGAATGAATGCTCGACGGGTTTCCAAACTTTTCTGTAAAATACGGGATCATCGCTTCAACGACTTCAGGATGAACAGGCGAAGTGGCCGCGTGATCCATGTATATTCTGTTCATAAATGCCTCCTGACTGTTTTAAATATAGAACATATAAGAATCCTGGCTGCCTTCGTCTTCATAAGAAGCCAAATCTTCGAGCGTCGTGTTATCGAGTACATCTTTTACGGCATCACGGATTTTAATCCAAAGGTTTCGTTTCGCCGGTTCTTCATCATCGAGTACCTCTACAGGTGAAATGGGTCCTTCAAGCACCCGGATTATATCGCCTGCTGTGATGTCTGCTGCTTCTCTTGCCAGGATGTATCCGCCGTATGCCCCACGGATGCTTTTAACAAGACCGGCATTTCGCAGCGGTGCGATCAACTGCTCTAAATAATGCTCGGACAAGCTGTGTTCCTTCGCAATGCTTTTTAATGCGATCGGGCCTTCACCTGATTTCTTCGCTAACGCTATCATGATGGTTAACCCGTATCTGCCTTTTGTTGATATTTTCACCATGCTCACTCCAGTCTAATAATCCATTGACTTTATTTTGGCAATATGGAAGCGTGATCCCGACGATGCTTCCAATACTTAAACAGAATATAACCGTGCCGTATGAAACAGGCCCTCCCATCAGCCATCCTAAAAAGAGCACCGCGAGCTCCATATACAGTCTGATCCTAGATACCTTTAACCCCGTTCGTTCCGTCATCGCGAGCATGAAATGGTCGCGAGGTCCGGCCCCGCGGTCGGAGGATATGTAAAGACCAATGCCAAATCCTAATATGAGGATGCCAATAGCCAGCATCAGCGTTTTGAACAGGAGCGAATCCGGGGTTCTCATAAACGGCAGCGACAAGCAGGCATCAATAAAAATCCCGACAAACAGCATGTTAAGGAAGGCCCCAAGCAATGGAGGCTTTCGTTCCATCCAAGCGGTTGCGGCAATGATGATGAAACCTACTAAAATTGACCAAGTGCCGATGCTCAGGCCAAGCTGAACATACAATCCGATATGAAGAACATCCCATGGTGCACTTCCAAGCTCTGCTGTGATCATCATAGCAGCTCCAAACGCCATGACAAGGAGCCCCATAAAAAACACGATCCATTGCAACTTCTTACGGCTTTTCCACGTCATTCTTGATGATCACTCCGTCAATTACGTATTCAAATCCTGCTTATTATAGCATGAAGTGAATCTCATTTGCATTTGCTCTGTTTGTATAGTAATGTCAGGTCATAAAAAGAACAAATGTACGCGCATTTAGGAGACATGATATGGACTTATTTGACTATAAAAACGGCAGTGCACGGAAGTCCTCTACCCCCGGCCAGCCGCTCGCAAGCCGGCTGCGGCCGCAGACACTTGACGAGTTCGCCGGACAAAAGCATATTATCGGAAAAGGCAAGCTGCTCCGACGGGCGATCGAGGCCGATCAGCTGACACCGATTATCTTTTTCGGACCGCCCGGAACCGGTAAGACAACGCTCGCACGCGTGATCGCCAACACAACATCTGCCCATTTTGAACAGCTGAACGCGGTCACATCTGGGGTAGCCGATATTAAAAGGCTGACTTCAGAAGCAAGAGACCGCTTAAAGTTTGACGAAATCAAAACGGTCTTATTTATTGATGAAATTCACCGATTCAACAAAAGCCAGCAAGATGCCCTCCTTCCATTCGTTGAAGACGGCACCGTGATCCTGATCGGGGCCACTACAGAGAGCCCGATGTTCGAGATTAACCCAGCCCTTCTCTCACGTTCCCGTCTGTTCCGTTTTGAGGCGCTGACGAGCGAGGACTTGAAAGAAGTGATACAGAGAAGTTTGCAAGATAAAGAGAAAGGCTACGGCAAGCATCAGGTTGAGATCACGTCTGAAGCGATGGAGCATATTGTCAATGTCGCGAACGGCGACGCCCGCACCGCTCTCAATGCGATCGAGCTCGCCGTGCTCACAACAAAGCCCGATGCAGAGGGCAAAATCACAATCACGCTGCAGACAGCGGAAGAATCCATTCAAAAGCGTGTCCTGCAATATGATAAAAAAGGCGATAACCATTATGATACGATCTCAGCCTTCATCAAAAGCATCCGCGGGTCTGATCCTGACGCGACGTTATATTGGCTCGCCAAGATGATTTATGCCGGAGAGGATCCACGTTTTATCGCCAGACGGCTCATGGTGCATGCCGCTGAAGATGTCGGTCTTGCCGATCCCAATGCCCTTCTCGTCGCCCAGTCAGCCGCGTATGCCGCAGACTTTATTGGCATGCCTGAAGCCCGCATTCCCCTGGCAGAGGCCGCCCTTTATCTTGCCACAGCGCCAAAGAGCAACGCTGTGATCACAGGTATCGACGCTGCCCTGAGAGCCGTTGAAAAAGAAAAGACCGGAGAAGTTCCGCTTCATTTGCGGGACGCACATTACAAAGGTGCCAGCTCTCTTGGCCATGGTGAAGGCTATAAATATCCTCATGATTATCCAGACGGTTATGCCGTCCAGCAGTATTTGCCAGATTCACTGAAAAACAAAACCTTTTACTCCCCTTCAGACAGAGGCTATGAAAAGAATGTTCAGAAACGCCTCGATTATTTTAAAGAGCGGAAAAGAAACGAAAAGTAATCTATCACTCTTTCTCCTTGTTTCTCAATCTAGCAAATTCTCACGCTTCCTACGTATATAACAAGAGCACGATGGAGAAAATGACACTATCATCCAATTTCAAGAACTTAAGGAGATGAGCATAGTGTCAAAATTAAGACAGGACGCCTGGTCAGAAAGCGATGACCTTTTGCTGGCAGAAACAGTCCTACGTCACGTGCGAGAGGGCAGCACTCAGCTGCATGCATTTGAAGAAGTAGGAGATAAACTAGAACGCACATCGGCTGCCGTAGGTTTCCGCTGGAACGCGATTGTCCGCAAACGATACGAGCAAGCATTGAAAATAGCAAAAAAACAGCGTAAAGAAAGGCAGCGTTCACTCGCCAGGCAGCAGCAGAAACCAAGGTATGTTCCAGAGCCTCCAGCCGCTGCGCCGCAGCAGCCGAAACAAGCCCCTGCACAAGTGATGTTCGGCAGCGAAGCCGTGCCCGCACGCCTTTTAGATGATGAAGTGTACAATCCAGACGAGTTCTTTAAAACACCGTTTACGGTTCAGGCTAACATCCAAACTGCGGCTGAACCAAGTCCAGCCGTTTCTGTAACAGAAGAGCAACCAGCAGCTGTTCAAAGCGCTGAACTCTCGCTCAATGATATCATTCTCTATTTGGAAAACTTAAAAAATAGCGGACTTGCTTCAGGCAGGACGGCCTCAGAGAATACAGAACTGAGGCTGCAGGTGGATGAATTGGAGCAAGAAAATGCAGCATTAAAAAACCAAGTTTTACGGCTTGAAACAGAATACAAGACCATTCAGGAAGATTACCAGTCTTTAATCCAGATCATGGACCGCGCCCGCAAGATGGTCTTGCTGCAGGACGAACCAGATACATCGAACACAAGCTTTCGCATGGACAAGAACGGCAACCTAGAAAAAGTGGCAAAATAATAACAAAAGAAGGGCCCGCACACGATGCGAGAGCCCTTCTTTTGTTTTATTCCAGCACTCCCAGTTAACGAATTCTCTCAACCTTAATCTCGTTTATCTCAAGCAGCTTATTAATCACGTGCCCAGCCATAAACAGTCCCGACACCGATGGCACAAACGCATTGGATGAAGGCGGCATTTTCGCTTTTCGAATACCCGGTGCGTTTTCCGGCACGATCTCCGCGCGAATCTCTTCACGGATCTGAACAGGCTTTTCGTCAGAGAAGACAACCGTGATTCCTTTGTGTATTCCTTCCTTGCGAAGACGCTGGCGAATCACCTTAGCGATTGGGTCATAGCTTGTCTTAGATATATCCGTGATGCGAAGCTTCGTCGGATCCAGCTTGTTCGCCACCCCCATGCTCGAGATGATCGGAATCTTACGCTTTAAGCATTCTTTCATCAAATGAATTTTGTACGTGATCGTATCGGAAGCATCCACGACAAAATCAAGGCCATATTCAAAAAATTGCTCGTACGTTTCTTCTGTATAAAACATTTTCAGAGCGATCACTTCACAGTCTGGATTAATATCAGCGATCCGCTGTTTCATAAGCTCGACCTTCGGCTGTCCTACTGTAGAAATGAGTGCATGCACCTGACGGTTGACGTTCGTGATATCTACATTATCTTTATCGACCAGCAGCAGGCGGCCAACACCAGAACGAGCGAGTGCTTCAGCAGAAAATGACCCTACCCCTCCGATTCCGAGTACAGCAACCGTGCTGTTTTTTAAGGCCTGCAATCCATCCTTGCCGATCGCAAGCTCATTTCGTGAAAATTGATGAAGCATATGTGAAACTCCCTTCATATCTCTAAACTGAAACTGTTCATGAATTAAGAATAGCTATTTTTTCAACTAAAATCAACTTACTCTATGGAAATACAAGGCTTTCACCAGCAAATTCCTCTGTGGAGAAGCGGGTCTCAGATGCTCCAGAAATTTGTTTGCAGGTTTGAGAAGTTTATTTGCAGATTCTTGAATGTTATTTGCGAATTTGCATCTTTTATTTGTGTATATGAATGAATTTCATAATTCCCGACCCTAGAGTACCAGGGTTTTCAGAACACGAAAAAAGGAGTACCTCCCCAAAAACTCGAATTTGTTAAGTACGACCAAA